>PMTT01000852.1:5199-39048 GCA_003167275.1 Bryobacterales bacterium
ACCAGCACCGTGGGCTGTATCGGAATCCCGCCTGGGGGCATCGGCGACGAAGCTACCCCCTGCGGGCTCGAAGACATGGCTGGCGACTACAAACGGTCGAAATTCCTGGCCGAGCAGGTAGCCCTGGAGTTCGCCCGAGATGGATTGCCCGTGGTGATCGTCAACCCCACGGCGCCCGTAGGCGATCACGATGTGAAACCCACTCCTACAGGGAAGATTGTGGTGGACTTCCTGAATGGCGACATGCCGGCATTCATCGATACCGGCCTGAACGTGGTGGATGTCCGCGACACCGCCGAGGGTCACTGGCTGGCATGCGAGCGCGGAAGGACGGGTGAACGGTACATCCTCGGCTCGGAGAATCTGACGCTCGCCCAGATCCTCCAGAAACTGGCTAAAATTACGGGCCGCAAGGCGCCCACCATCAGGCTTCCTTATGCGGTGGCGTTTTGCGCGGGAGCCTGCAGCACGGCTTGGGCGAGCGTGACCGGGACCCCTCCGCGCGTGCCCCTGAACGGGGTCCGTATGGCCCGCAAAAAGATGTGGGTAACGCATGAAAAGGCGCGGCGCGAGTTGGGCTTCAATCCCGGTCCCGCCGAAGCTGCCCTCACTCGCGCCGTCGAGTGGTTCCAACGAGCAGGTAGTGGGGCAGCCGGAAAGGCCCGCGGCCGGGGTCGCCGGCCTGCCCAGTCGACCGCGGCGTAATGAGGCTATTGTTCGTGGCATCCGACCCTATGGAATTCCCCGGCATACTGTCGAAGGCAGAGCAGACCCGGTCTGAGTCGTTACCCATCGATTGGGCGCGCACCGCCAAACTGGGGGCGCACCAGGTCCTGCTGGCTACCAACGGGGTCGGTTGGGATCGAGCCGCCGCCGCCGTGGATGCAGCCGCTGGTTTTAGACCCGATGCCGTAATTAGCACCGGTTTCTGCGGCGCTTTGGAAGAGGGACTGAAAATCGCCGAAATCGTGGTGGGAACCTGCATTAGACAAAACTTCGATCGGGATGCCGGGCCGCCGGAACGGACACCCCGGAAGCGCGCCTGTGTCACGTATCCCGCCCGCCATTTGGATTGTCCCGCCGGTCAGGGAAAGCACCCGCGCATTCGCACGCGCTTCGGCCCCGTTTGCTCCATCAACCACGTCGCCCAGACAGCCGAAGAAAAGGCCCGACTGCGCTCTACTACTCGATCCTGCGCGGTGGAGATGGAGGCCGCCGGCGTCGCCGAACGCGCCAAGGCGCTGGGCCTTCCGTTCCATTGCGTCAAAGCCGTCACCGATCTGGCAGGCGAAACTATGGCGAACGACTTCAATTCGGCTCTCCGTTCCGACGGCCATTTCGATACAATGCTTATCTTACGCAGGAGTTTGCGCCATCCGACCGTCCGGCTTCCGGAGCTTCTCCGGTTGCGGAACCGGTGCGTCCGGGCTGCGCGCGCCCTGGGAGAGTTCTTTGCCGATTGCCGATTCTGAGCTGAACATCCCCGAGACCATGCACGCAGCGGTCTACCGCGGCCAGAGTGTGGTGAATGTCGAGCAAATCCCCACTCCTGCCATACGGCCGGGCGAACTCCTCATCCGCGTGGAAGCCTGCGGCATTTGCCACACCGATCTGAAGAAGATCGAGCACAACCTGCTGGCCCCGCCCCGCGTCTATGGCCACGAGACGGCAGGTGTCGTAGTAGCCGCCGGCGCTGGGGTGGTGAAGTTTCGGCCCGGCGACCGCGTTGTGGCGTTCCACCACATTCCCTGCCTGGAATGCTTCTATTGCCACCGCAAGACCTACGCGCAATGCCCGGTCTATAAGAAGGTCGGCATCACCGCGGGGTTTGAGCCGGCCGGGGGCGGGTTCGCGCAGTATGTGCGGGTGATGGACTGGATTGTGGATCGCGGTGTAGAAAAGATCCCCGAAGGCGTCTCGTTTGAACGGGCCACCCTGGTAGAACCGCTCAACACCTGTTTGAAGGCAGTGGTGCAGTGCGATCCCCAGCCGGAGGACTTCGTGCTGGTGATGGGCCAGGGCCCCATCGGGCTGATGTTCACCATGTTGGTCGATCGAACCGGCGCACGGGTCGCGGCCACCGACACCATCGCCGAACGGCTGGCGATATCGGCCCGTTGCGGCGCGGAGTTCGCCTGGGATCCGCGCACGTTGGACGTCGCTGCCCAGGTCAAGTCCCTGACCGCGGGGCGCGGCGCCGACCTGGTGATCGTAGCGGCCTCCGTTCCAGGAATCGTCGACCAGGCGATTGCCTGCTCACGGCCGGGCTCCAGAATTTTGCTTTTTGCACAGACTTCCGCCACCGAGCGCATCGAAACTTCGGGCGCAGACATCTGTGTTGGTGAGCGGACTCTCTTCGGATGTTATAGTGCATCAGTGGACCTGCAACGGGACTCCGCAAAACTGGTTTTTGGCGGGGAGTTGCCGGTGGAGGAACTGATTTCACACTGTTTGCCCCTGGTTAAAATCCGTTCAGGTTTTGAAATGGCCTTGCATCCAGGACCTAAATCGTTGAAAATAATCGTTCAGCCACAGAGGTGGTCATAGTGAATAACCGCATGATGGCGGCCGTGCTTTATGGCAAGGAACACTTGCAGGTAGAGCCGGTAGCCGTTCCTACAATCGACCGCGGAGACATCCTCGTACGAGTGAAAGTGGCGCTGACGTGTGGTACGGACGTCAAGGTCTTCCGCCGCGGATATCACGCGCGCATGATCGTGCCCCCTGCTGTTTTCGGGCACGAACTGGCCGGCGACGTAGTCGCGGTAGGCGCAGATGTCACCAGGTTCTCGACCGGACAGCGCGTCGTGGCCGCCAATTCGGCTCCCTGCGAAGAGTGCTTCTTCTGCCGGCGCGGTTTGCAGAATCTGTGCGAGGACCTGTTGTTCAATAACGGCGCTTACGCGGAGTATATCCGGATTCCGGCCCGCATCGTGGAGCGCAATACATATCTGATTCCGGGCCACGTCGGGTACCAGGATGCTGCCTTGGTGGAACCGCTGGCCTGCGTAGTTCGCGGCTTTGAGGAGTCGGCTCCCAGGGAGGGCGATACCATCGCCATCATCGGACTGGGCCCCATCGGCCTGATGTTCGCGAAACTGGCCAAACTCTACGGCTGCCGCGTGATTGCGGTGGGGCGGCGGAAGACGCAGCTCGAACGTGCCGGCGCCCTGGGGGCCGACGAACTGATCGTCGCCGGCGAGGGATCCGATCCCGTCAAGGCCATCCGCGACCTGACGCACGGGCGGGGCGTGGATATCGCCATTGAAGCTGTGGGCCAGCCCCAGACCTGGGAGTGGGCCGTGAACATGGTGCGCCGCGGCGGCACGGTGAACTTCTTCGGAGGCTGCCCCAACGAGAGTACCGTCAACCTGGATACCGCCCTGCTGCACTACTCGGAAATCACCTGCAAGGCGAGCTTCCACCACACCCCGGCCTATGTCCGGAAGGCGCTCGACCTGATCAATGCGGGCCACATCACCGCTTCGTTCTTCGTCAACAGCGAAGAGCCGCTGGCCAACCTGCTGGAAGTGATGCGCCACCTGATGAGCCATAACGGCCACCTGAAAACGGCAATCGTTCCATAAGAGTGGGGGGCCCGGTCCGCATTATGTCCCGCACACGCGCGTCCGCCCTGGCCCCTGGCCCCGACCCCCAGAATCGGGGGGTACCCCGCCCGGCCCCAGGTGTGCCCCTGCCTCCCGTCGATTTCGTCCGCTCGCCCGAGGCTCTGCAAAAAGCCTACACGCTGGAGGAGGCGCACGCCTACACCCGCTGGCTGGCCACCCACCACTACGAGAACTTTCACGTGGTGAGCTTCCTGCTTCCCAAACGGCTGCACCAGGATTTCTACAACGTCTACTCCTATTGCCGCTGGGCCGACGACTTGGGCGACGAGATGGGAGATCGCGACGAGAGCCTCCGCCTGCTGGAATGGTGGCGCGTGGAACTGGACGCCATGTACCAGGGCCGCGCGACCCACCCGGTTTTCGTCGCGTTGATCCCCACCGTCGAGAAGTACGGGATTCCGCGCCAGCCCTTTGCCGACCTCATCCAGGCGTTCGTCCAGGACCAGACGGTCACTCGCTATGCCGGCTGGGACGACTTATTCGGCTATTGCCGCAATTCCGCCAACCCCGTGGGCCGCCTGGTGCTGTACCTGTGCGGCTACTCCGACCCTGAGCGGCAGCGGCTTTCGGATGCCACCTGTACGGCCTTGCAACTGGCCAACTTCTGGCAGGACGTGACGGTGGATCTCCTCAAAGACCGGGTGTACATACCGCTCGACATCATCCAGCGCCGCGGATATACGGTGGATGAGCTGTTCGCCCACCGCTTCACACCGGCCTTCCGCGAGGTGATGCGTGAGATCGTGGAGAAGGCCCGAGGACTGTTCGTGGAGGGCTTGCCGCTCATCGGGATGGTGAACCGCCGGCTGGCGCTGGATCTCGACCTGTTCAGCCGCGGCGGCCTGCAGGTGCTCCGCAAGATCGAGCAGCAGGGCTACGATGTCCTGCGCGCGCGTCCCTCCATCTCCAAGGCAGAAAGGGTGCGCCTGCTGCTGAGCTCGCTGGCGCGCATGGCCGTAGGACAGGCCCACCGGCCTCCATCATGAGGAACGCCGTCCAAACTTCGTATGATTACTGCCGCCGCGTGGCGCGCACCCGGGCCAAGAACTTCTACTACTCGTTCCTGCTGCTCTCGGGGCAGCAGCGCAAGGCCATGTGCGCCATCTACGCGTTCATGCGCTACTGCGACGATTTGAGCGACGAGCCTGGTGCGACGCGTGCCGCCATCGATCGCTGGCGCGCGGAGATGGAGGACGCGATCGAAGGCAGGTTCAGCGGCAAGCCGGTGTGGCCGGCCTTTCATCACACCGTCCGCCGGTTCGGCATTCCGCATGAGTACTTCCGCGAGATGATCGAGGGCGTGGCTTCCGACCTGGAACCGCGCCGCTTTCAGACCTTCGACGAGCTTTACCGATACTGCTACCAGGTGGCTTCCGTGGTGGGGTTGACGATCATCCACATATTCGGCTTCGACACCCGCAGCGCGCTGCCACTCGCCGAGAAGTGCGGAGTGGCATTCCAGTTGACCAACATTCTTCGGGACATTCGCGAGGACGCCGGGAATGGCCGCGTCTACCTGCCGCTCGAAGACCTGGAGCGCTTCGGCGTCACGGAGGAGGATCTCCGCGCGGGCAATCGCAGCGACGCCTTTCTGCAGCTCATGCGTTTCGAAGCGGCGCGGGCGCGCGCCTACTACACCGAATCGGCGCCGCTGCTGGACCTGATTCACCCGCGGAGCCGCCCGTCCTTATGGGCCCTGGTTTCGATTTATTCGGGCCTGCTGGACCGCATCGAGCGGACCAACTACGACGTTTTTGCGCGCCGCGTCCGGCTGTCGTCGCTAGAGAAATCGTGGATAGTCGTGCGGGCGCTGGTGTCGTAGCGTGGCGCGGACACTCGTGTCGAGGCGTTTCGCGTAAGGCCTCCGCCGTTTAAGGGCCTGGTCGCCGTTGAAGCTGTCGCCGTTGAAGCTTGCACACGGACCAAGGTTTTGCTTAACCTTAAAGGCATGACCGCAGACCAAAGAAGAGTCCTGGAGAAGGTCGTCTGGGTCGATGCCGCGCGCATGAGCGGAGCGCCCTGCTTCCGGAATACACGGGTGCCCGTCCAAAGCCTGATCGACTTCCTGGAGGGCGGTGAATCTATTGACGAGTTCCTGGCCCTGTACCCCTTCATCTCTCGCGAGCAGGCTACGGCGGTGCTCGATTTTGCCAACCAGCAACTCATCGAATGCGCATCCTCATTGATGAGTGTATAGATCCGAGAGTGAAGACGCTGTTTGCCGAACATGAGGCAAAGACGGTTCACGAAATGGGGTGGGATCAACTCAAAGACGGCCCCCTCCTCAGACTCGCCGAGCAGTCCTTCGACGTCTTCATCACCATCGACCGCAGCCTCGAATACCAGCAGAATCTCAACAAACTCCTGCTCGGCGTGATCGTTATCAGGGTGCCAAAGAACCAGATGCCATACTATGTCGCGCTCAAAGCCAGGCTGCTGGCTGCCATTCCCGAGATTCATCCCGGCCAGGTTGTGAATCTTTGAATCGGCAAGTCGTCAGTCTAGCAGTTCGCCGTGACTATTGACGATGGCTTCCAGGTCCTGCGCGAGAATCGTCGTCCAGCTTTGGGTGAGAGCCGTGCGCTCCCTGATAGCCGTGTCACCCATAAAGTGTGCCATGAAAGAAAGGAACCCGAGCCACGAATGAACACGGATGAACGCGGATAAGAAAAAACTTGGGGGGTTATCCGCGTTGATCCGCGTTCATCCGTGGCTCGGGTTCCTCTTCACTCATTCTCATCTCATGAATATGGGAGACTGAATCCATGCTGGAATGGGTCGAGGCTGAGTTCGCAGGAGGACCGAACCTGCGCCTGGTGGCAGGCACGGCGGGAATCCGCGCCATCGAGTTCGAGCCTGCCGGGCCCCTGCCTGCCGATGCCCGGCACGCTACTAGTCCGGTTCCCGTGCTGACCGAAGCGGTGCGCCAGTTGGAGGCGTACTTTCGGGGAGAACTACGGGAGTTCCGCATTCCGTTGGATCTCGCGGGCACCGACTTCCAAAAGCGTGTCTGGCGGCAGCTCCAGACCATCCCGTATGGGCAGACCCGCAGCTATTCGCAAATCGCAGAGGCCATAGGATCGCCGCAAGCGGTTCGCGCTGTGGGTGCCGCGAACGGCGCGAATCCCGTAGCCATCGTGGTCCCCTGTCATCGCGTGATCGGCGCGAGCGGCAAACTGGTGGGATACGGCGGAGGCCTGCCGCTGAAGAAGAGGCTGCTGGAGCTGGAGGGCGTAGTGACCGCAAGTCTGCCTGGGGTCGGACCGCCGTTCAGATGCTCCGATAATGGATCGTAATTGGGGATGGCCCTAACGGTTCGTCGCCCAGGTGGTGGGGCGGACTCCAGGGCGGCCCCCCTGGTCCGCGGCCACGCCCCCGTCGGCCTGTTCGCATCGCGCCGGATTTTGATTCCAGGGCGACAGCGGGTCNNAGGGGGTCCGCCCCACCATTCGGGTGCAGTCGCCCCGCTGGCGGGCAGGGAACACGGTCCCTTAAGGCTTGGCGGCGGCCGCGTCCAGCGCCAGATATCGGTCGCGGTGTGCTTCGGGCTCGGCGTGAGATTTCACGTCGATCCGCATGGGCTGATAGTTATCGTCGGCGCGGTACGCGGGCCACTCCGGGAGACCAGTGACATTCGGATTGCCGGTCTTGATGAAGTTCACAAAGAACGCCTGCATCACCTTGGAGACTTCGTAGTCGGCAGGCTCCCAGGCGTAGCGCTTGTCCAGATCGAGATTACCCATGGCGTACTGGATCTCGGCGGAATGGGACGCGCCACGGGGGCCCGCGGGCTGCTGGGAGCCCCGTCCGCCGCCCGCATTACCGCCTCGACCCTGCCCGGGTGCACCGGCTGCCGGAGGGGCCTCGCCCGGCATTCCCAGGTATGCCGGACGGGGACGCGCATAGAGGTAGCGGTATACCGGTTTGCCGCCGGTCTTCATCTGGAGTTCGGTCCACTTCCACGTGCTGAAAGCGACGAAGCGGGCGCTGGCAAGGTGTGCGGCGGCCTCATAGACCTCATCCGTCGTGGTGGCGGAGTAAGCTCTCAGGATCTCGTCGGCCTTGTCGCCGTAGAATTTCTTAATGGCGTTGGCGAGGGTTTCCGGCGTGGGATCTCCCTCTCCCAGCACGGAACGCGCCGGTTGCTCCTGGGTGTTCGAACCTGCCAGCAGCGGAATCTTGGCCTGCTCGGCGGCTTCGAAGATTGCGGTGAGTGGCTTTGTCAGAAAGTAACCGTCGAGTGCCGTGCTGAATCGGAGTCCCTGGACCTTGGTCACGGCATCCTGGATCTGCTCCGCAGACATGGCGCGCAGGGCCGCGAGGGTAGTCGCGCCCGCGGCAGCGCCGAACTTGGCGCCGTTCTGTTCGGCGTCAGCGAGAGGCTGAGGCGGCAGGCTGGAAGTCATGGCGCCGCTTTCGCCGATCGCACCGGCCATGAGTCCCTTGGAAAGAGGGGACGCCATCAGCGCGCTGACCGAAATCGACCCAGCCGATTCGCCAGCGACGGTGACGCGCTGGGGGTCGCCGCCGAAGGCCGCGATGTTCTTCCGCACCCACTCTAGCGAGGCCACCTGGTCAAGCAACCCGTAGTTGCCGGCGGCGTGGTGCGGCGACTCCTTGGTGAGTTCCGGATGAGCGAAGAAGCCGAAGATGTTGGTCCGGTAATTGATCGACACGGCGACCATGCCTTTGCGTGCCATGCTCTCGCCGTCGTAGCGCGGCTCCGAGCCGTCGCCGTTCTGGAAGCCGCCGCCGAAGACGTATACCAGGACGGGGAGTTTCGCACCAGCGGACTTAGCAGGGGTCCAGACGTTGAGGTAGAGGCAGTCCTCGCTCTTGCCATTGCCGCGGAACCAGTAGTCCGCGCCAGGGCCAGTCCGCTGCATGCACGTGGGTCCGAACTGATCGGCGTTGCGGACGCCGGTCCAATTCTTGACAGGTTGGGGCTCGCGCCAGCGGAGGTCGCCAACCGGCGGCTGGCCGAAAGGGATGCCTTTGAAGCTACGCACGCCGTCCTTGGGCGCGGTGGTGGACTCCAGGATGCCGTTGGCAGTCTTGACGCGATCGGCAGCGAACGACGGCTGGATCGCAGCGGCGCAAATCGCGATGGCGGGAAGGATCGACGTGGAGGCTCTCATACGGTTATCGATTCACCAGGATAGTAACACGGAGAGCGGACCGGTATCTTGACAGCGGCCTGTGGGGGAATGCGTGTCTCGAAGATCCGCGTCGATCAGTGCTTCTGGCGTATGGAGTACAGACGGGTTTCCGTGCGCAGTAGTAGTCGCTTGCCCACAATAGCGGGCGACGCGAGAGCCATTTCACCCAGATCGTTCGAATGCAACAAGTCGAACTTTTCTCCGGCGGCGACGACGAAAGTCTTGCCCTCTTCGCTTAAGCAAAAGATATTGCCGTTGTAAGCCCACGGCGACGAGGTGAAATCTCCGCCGCTTCCGATTCGCGAGCGATAGCTGAGAGCGCCGGTCTTGGCGTCGTAACGGCTGAGAATCCCGGTTTCGGTGAGCACGTAAAGCCCGCCGTTGTAAGCTACTTGCGTCGGCAAGTAGGTTCCGCCTTTCGGCTGCAGCCAGGCGACGTATTCGTTCGCCTTCGCGCCGTCCGGCGTTGTGAGATCGCCACTGGCTCCAGGCTTAATTGCCGCCAACGCCTTACCTTTTCCGCCGTTCAAGTATAAAAAGCCGTCGTAGGCGGACGGGCTGGGGATCGGCATTGCCGACATTCCAGCGATGCGCCATAACTCCTTGCCATCGGTATCGTAGCTGATGGCGAGCCCGGGGCCGATGGTAACGATCTCGGTGCGTTTCGCGTTTTTCCAGATGTAAGGCGTCGACCAACCGGAGCGGCGGTCGGATCCGGGCACAAGGATCTGCCGATCGGTGCGCCAGACCTGTTTGCCGGTGTTCTTGTCGAAAGCCGCAATGAACTGCTGCTTTTCGTTGTCATTCACGATGATCAGTAGATCGCCGGCCAGTGCGGGCGAACTGGCGGTTCCGAAATCGAGAATGATCGGCATGGCTTCGAGCGCGGTGTGCCAAATCTGATTGCCCTTGAGATCATAGGCGAACAGGCCGAGGTTCGTGATGTAGACATAGACCCGCTTCCCATCGGTCACCGGCGTTTCCGAGCAGAAGCTGTTCTTGCGGTGACGTCCGCCGGGCGGATGACCGTAATAGAATTCGCGCTTCCAGTTCAGTTTTCCGCTTTTGAGTTTGATCGAATACAGGAAATAGTGAAGGGTGACTTCCGCGGGCAGCTCGAAATCGCGTGTGTTCAGGCGATCCAGCACTTCTTTTTCACTAAGGCCTTGCTTCATCAGCTCGGCGACGTATTCATTGCTGTATTCGGTGCCCGTTTGCGGCTGCTTCGCCTTGCCCTCAGTCGTAACAGAAGTGAGGAAGACGGTGTTGCCGGTAACGATTGGCGAAGACCAGCCGAGGCCGGGGACCGGCGCGCTCCATTCGATGTTTTCGGTGGACGACCACCTTTCGGGCAGCTTACCGCTGTCGACGCTGGGATTGGCGGAGGGTCCGCGGAAGCCTGGCCATTTGGGTTCAGACCCGAAGGCCATGGCGGCGAGCGCGACAGCGATGCTGGTATGAGACAACCTCATTCTGCTATTGGACGGCAAGAGTTACGGAACGTCCCGGGGCGCTCGGCTTCCGGAGGGTTAGCGGCCGTCTACGATTATACGGTAGGCTTCACAGAACGCCCAGCAAATCGGGATGTCAACGGATTGTCAACTTGAGATTCCTTTGCTTATCGCGAGACAATCTCCAACGGTTACGCACCCGAGTCTCCAACCGCCTATGGGATACCGCCTGCACTGGAGCGACAATGGGAGGGTGAAGTCCTTTCGCAGAGAATTGTGGTTTGAGGTTCCCGGCAGGCGCGCGTTCCTCAACATCACACGGGAAGTGGAAGACTGCCTCCGGGAAAGCGGTGTCAAGGAAGGTTTGGTGCTGGTCAATGCCATGCACATCACGGCTTCCGTTTTCATCAACGACGATGAACCGGGCCTGCACGCGGATTACGAGAAATGGCTGGAAAGGCTGGCGCCTCACGAGCCGACCTCGCAGTACCGCCACAACCGCACCGGCGAAGACAATGCGGACGCGCACATGAAGCGGCAGGTGATGGGACGCGAAGTGGTGGTCGCCGTCACCGGCGGCAAGCTCGACTTCGGACCGTGGGAGCAGATCTTCTACGGCGAGTTTGACGGCGGGCGCAAAAAGCGCGCGTTGATTAAGATCATCGGAGAATAACTGCCTTGACCGCGAAGGGCTGAGTCTGTCGCAACTGACGAAATGAAACGGCGTGCGCTGCTGCTCGCCGCCGTTATCCTGGGCGCGTTCGGCGCCCACGGACAGCGCGACCGCCTTGGATATCCGAAAAGCGTCGAGACGAGTCTCGACGCGGCAGACACGAGTGTCCGCGCCACGCTGGCCACTACGCATCATCAAATCCACGCCAACGGACAGGTACTGAGTTACACCGCCCGGTCCGGTCTGATACCCATCCGGAACAACGAAGCCGGCGACATCCACGCTCAGATCTTCTTCGTGGCGTATACGCTGGACCGGCCGGCCGGGCAGCCGCCGCACCCGGTCAAATTCCTCTGGAACGGCGGTCCCGGCTCCAATTCCGTGCTCGTCCACATGGTCGGCTTCGGCCCCAGGCGCATCCGGAGCGGCGACGATGGGGCGCTCCCGGCCGCCGTCGAACCCGCGATGGAGGACAACGACGCCAGGCTTCGGCGCGCCATGACGATCGATCCGTCCTTGAATGTGTTCCTGGCGGCATGGCTCTACGACTCGCTCAATAGTTGCGCCGACAACACCTGGCTGGTGGCGCATATTCAGCCCCCGGAGTTTGGCCGCAATATCAGCGCGGACTGCTATCGCGGCGGCCACATGATGTACGACACTAAAGAAGCGCGCTACAGCCTGAAGCGGGACGTCGCCGCCTTCATCCGGAATGCCAGCCGATGAATCGAGGTGAGGAATGGATCTGACCCGTCGAGATCTGATTGCCGCCGCCGGGGTTGCGGGGATGCAGTCCGCCAAGGCCGCCACCCCGGCACTGCCCGCTAAGAACGAATTCGCGGTAGTGAAGACCGAAGTCTGCCTCAACAACGCCCGCTGGCATCCGATCGGCGTGGGAGCCTCTCGGGCCGTTGCGAAATATCTGGAATACAAAGCCGGCGGCGGTGGTGCAGCTCCGGATTATGCCGGCGAGTTGCAGAATCACGCGAAGACTCAATTCGCCGCCCTGATTCATGCCAAGCCATCCGAGATCAGCTTCGTCCCCAGCACCACCGTAGGAGAGAATCTGGTGGCGGCGGGTTTGGACCTGCCGCGCAGCGGGGGGAACGTGGTCACCGACACCCTCCACTTCGAAGGCTCGCTCTATCAATACGGCGCGCTGGCGAAACAGGGACTGGATCTGCGCATCGTCCGCCCGCGGGATTGGCGCATCGATCTCGACGATCTCGAAAAGGTCATCGACTCCAAGACGAAGCTGGTTGCCATGTCGCTGGTTTCGATGATCAACGGTTTTCAGCACGACTTGAAGGCCGTCTGCGATCTGGCACATTCCCGGGGGGCATTGGTTTACGCGGACGCGGTGCAGGCGGTCGGCGCGGTCCCCGTGGATGTGCGAGCGAGCGGCGTGGACTTCCTGGCCTGCTCCAGTTACAAATGGCTGACGGGCGACATGGGTCTCGGGTTCCTGTACGTTCGCGAGGATCTCCTCGATCGCGTCCAGCGCAGCCAGTACGGATTCCGGCAACTGGCGCGCGTCGAGTATCACGTTTTTCCCTACGATCCGCCCGGCGAGGCAGTCATGGACTGGACGCAGGCTTCCGACGCGGGAGGGCACTTCGAGGTGGGCACGTTGTCGAACACTACGGCCGCCTGTCTCAACTACTCGCTCGACTACATTCTGCAACTCGGAGTCGAGCAGATTCAGGCACACCGGCAGCCCCTGTTACGCCGCCTGCAACAGGAGATGCCGCGGCTGGGCTTCGAGGCGATGACTCCCCGAGGAAGCAGTTCCCCCATCGTCACCTTCGCCAAGGAAGACACCAAAGAACTCGCCCAGCGCCTCAAGCGCGCGCACATTGACATTGCCGTGTATCCCCATCGTGTGCGCATTTCGCCATCGGTTTACAACGATCAGTCGGACATCGATAAGCTACTGGAGTCTCTCAGCTAGCGGGTGCGGGAGATGCGGCTGCCATTGGGTGACCAGGCGGGGTTGGGATCGGAGCGGTCGCCTGAGACGTCACCGCCGTCATCCCTCCTTATAGTCACTCAGAACAACTGGCTGGCCTACCACCGCAGATATTGCCTGTTGGTCTACTAGCATCAATCCGTCCACCAGCCGTGGCGGTAGTTCGGTGAGGACTACTCTGCTGCCCGGGAGTGGCTGTTTGCGGTTGGTATTCATAGTGGATACGGACAGACTGTCGGCCAAAACATCACCTCAAGTCTAGCATTCCCTCGGCCTCTGTTCTCTCAGACACCGTGAAGGTAGGACTCTATAACATCAGCGACTTGGCAATGGTCCCCAATCCTGGCAATATCCGCAGGCGTCTGGTCGAAGTCGTTTTTCCTGTTTGGATCTGCCCCAAGTTCCAGGAGTTTCTTGGCGGCGGCGACGTTCCCCATCAGAGCGGCACTATGCAATGGCGTGTTGCCAATGTCACCGACCACATTAACGTTCGCACCATTGACGACCAGCACGTCCATATCTTCAAGTGATCCCGCTTCAACAGCAAAATGGAGCATTGTGTCGCCCATCGCCCCTCGTTGGTTCGGATCTGTCGGGACGTCTCCCACGAATTGCCAATGCCAGCGGTATTTTTGCACCAGAGCATCCAACTCCGGTTTGGAGGGGATCTCCATTCGCAGTTCAGTTTATCACCCATGACCACACAGTATGGTTCAATGCCGCCAGCAGCAGTACAGCCAGCCTCCGCACATGATCCGTCAAACCTGCTGCCATTGCTGGTGCCGTCCTCAACATCTGGTAAAAGGTACTTGGCAATTCGTTCAATCCTTCTGCAACGGCTGGTCCGAAATCCACTCTGAACCCGGCGTCGGAGGAAAGGCAATCTTCACGACGGCAAGTGCGGCGGCGAGTTCGACTCCATGAAACACTTTCGATGTCCCGTCCCTGAAGAAGACCCGGATGCCCGTCAGCCGCTTGGGAGACTCGCTGATCCTGTACTGAACAGCCAAAACATCGGCGGGTTCAAATAACATCACGCCGAGTCTAGCACCTCGGACGGAGGTGGGGGGATCAACAGGGGAAGGTCGTAGGGCAGGTTTCGTTGCTTTGTTGCGGGCGTAAATGCCAGAAAACGTGGGTTGCCAGGAGTATCAAATTAGTCCGATTGTAGGACAAAAGGTGTTACAATCTAAGGCACACAGTCTTTTTAGCCTTTCAGACCTGAACGCAGGGGTGATCCTGGTAAAGGCCGAAGTCCGATTCAAAAAGGAGCGGCATTCCTATGTTATACGACAGCACGAAGGGCCTATTGCAGAGCATTCTTCGGTCGCTCGAAGCGGGCGACGAGGCCCGGTGGGATGATCGTACCGAGTCTGGCAACGCATGTCTATACGAGATGCACCAGATGTCTGCTCCGCTCTACAAGGCGTATAGATCCGACACCACACTGGCTAATTCACCGATGCAGAGCAGTTTTCCCGCGAAGCTGAACCGGGCCATGCCGTACGTAAGGACGATGGTGATTGCCATTCGTCACAAAGATCAACCCCGAGCACTGGAGAGCGGGAAGGCGGCTTTGGCCGAGATGAACAGAACCAGCGCCCAATGAGCCAGTCGTTCACATTTATAGACGTGGGCGGCAATCGAGCGCAATACTCCGTGTCCGAAAGGGACCCCAATAACGACTTCCGTTGGTCCACTGATCATGGCGACCACGGTGCTGCCTCATCGTTCTTGGAAGCTCAGTGTCAGGCGAGAACCGTCCTAAAAGACAGCATGGCTGCAAATCGGCGATCTGAAGAGTTCACGAGGCTGGCGAGTTATTCCCGGCCTTGGCGATAGAGCCTACGTCGTTCCTGGCCCTGCCGGATGCGATGTCAAGCTAAACGCTGGAGCCGTGGATCGCCGCCTTGAGTGATTTGGTCGAATTCGAGGTTGTGCAGGTTCAAACGTCAGCGGAGTTCTGGGCGACTGTACAGCCGTGACCGCTACGATGCTACGGACGCCGGAAACGACCGCAAATTCGCATACATCGGCATTCGATCCAACCGGGACCGAAGCTCCGTCATGTTGGCCTCGATGCGCAGCCGGTCGTCCTGGCTCAAACCGGCGATCCTGGGAAGCAGCGCCGTCGCCGTTTGGTGCGCTTTGATGGCCTGGGCGAAGAGCGGAGAGTTTTTGCTGGTCGCCACATCCACAAGGGCGAATCCACGGTCGAGTTCTCGGTTGACAAGGACCAGCAAGTCGGCATCAGTCCTGGAGCGTAAAGCCCGGAGCTTTTGGGTATTCGTTGGCATCTCGTCAAACCCCTTATCGAGGCAACTCGTGACGTAGCGACTTCTCAACTTCTATTACGTTTGGCCTCACAGAAAAGACGCAAAGCATGGGCCTCAAGCCAGCCTGTTAATGAAACGAACTGGCGTCTCATCGTCTATTACGGACCAGGACGGGGAGTGGTTAACAGAGATCGGCGTTTGACCCTTCCCCTGCGTCATCATATTTTGTGAGCGCTGCCTGCCGTTCACTTTTGGAGACCACCATATGCAGTCGAGAGGAAAGTTGACGAGGGTTGACTGGACCGGGGTTGTCTGCGTAGCATTCCTTGGGGCCTGTCTCGGCGGGATGATCGCCACGTTAAAGTCCTCGATGATTCGCAGTAGTCCATTGCGTTCCTGCTCGGGCGTGTATCGCGGCACGCGCCGCCCATGGCCGCTTCCTTCAGCATTCATCGGTTCAGGCGCGCCACCGCTGCCGATTCCTTCGCTATGGGCTCCGGCTTTTCGATATTCTTAAACACATGGGCAAACCGGTAACATTGCTCGAACAGTTATGCGGCCACGCGATGTCATTCGGTGCGCAGTCGTTTGAGACGGAGCGCAAGGATGGCCGTCAAAGGGCGTTCGCGCAAATCGACGGCGCACGCACACGGATCGCGAATTTCGAAGACTCCGGCACCGATGCGAAAGAGCTGCGCGCCAATCTCCACGCCGCCACCCAAAAGCCCCTTCGCACGGTGATCGGCGGAGAGGTATACATTCTCCATGTCCGCTTCCTCGAGAGCTTAGGCGAGGATGCCTTCGAGGTAAGCATTGATCGGGCGCCGAAACTCGATCTGTCCGTGGTGCCGGCATTCACCGCAAAACAGGGTCAGTATCTGGCATTCATCCACAACTACACCAAGATCCACCGCTGCCCGCCAGCGGAGTCGGACCTGCAGTACTACTTCAGGGTTTCCCCACCTGCGATCCACGAGATGATCAAGACCCTGGAGCGCAACGGGTTCATCCACAAGAAACCTGGGCAGGCCCGCTCCATTCGCCTCCTTGTCGCACCGGAGCACCTGCCGCGATTGGAGTAGTAGGGGACACTGAACGCGACAACTGAAGATGGCTCAGCAGAAGTAGGGCCGGTGCCGCCCCTCTCGGGAAGAAAGAGCCGCCCCCGCGGTCTTTGAGGCGGAACTGGAGCATAATTATTGAGAACACATGCGGATCAACGGTATCAGTGCCTATCGAGTCGAACTGCCTCTGTATGAGGGGAGCTACAAGTGGTCGGGCGGTAATTCAGTGGAGGTATTCGATTCGACCGTGGTGGCCATCCACACGGATGCCGGGGCGATCGGGTATGGAGAGATTTGCCCTCTGGGTCCAGCTTATCTGGCTGCCTATGCGGCGGGGGCACGCGCTGGTATCGCCGAAGTCGCGCCGCACCTTCTGGGGCTCGACCCAACCCAACTTCAGGTGATCAACCAGCGAATGGACCAGGCGTTGCGCGGTCACCCCTACGTGAAGTCCGCGCTGGATATGGCCTGTTGGGACCTGCTGGGCAAGGCCAGCGGCCAATCCGTGGCCGTGCTGCTGGGCGGGCGCTACGGCGACGATTTCCCGCTTTACCGCGCCATCTCCCAGGACACGCCCGAAGCGATGGCGGACCACGTGAAGCTCTACCGGTCCCAAGGCTACACGAAGTTTCAGCTCAAAGTGGGCGGCAACCCGGACACCGACATCGCGCGCATCCAGGCCGCCGCCGCCGCGCTCGAATCGGGCGACGTGTTGATCGCCGACGCCAACACCGGCTGGACCCAACACCAGGCCCTGCGTGTCGCCGATGCTGTCCGCCATGTGGACGTTTACATCGAGCAGCCCTGCCTGCATTACGAAGAGTGCCTGGCGGTCCGGCGCCACACCAACCGCCCCTTCGTGCTCGACGAAGTGATCGACGATGTCCACATGGTTTTGCGCGCCTATGCGGACAAGGCTATGGACGTCATCAACCTCAAGATCTCCAAAGTTGGGGGATTGACTAAGGCGCGCCAGATTCGCGACCTCTGCGTCTCGCTCGGAATCGCAATGACCATTGAGGACACCTGGGGAGGCGACATCGTCACGGCGGCGATCGCCCACCTGGCGCACAGCACGCCACCCGGGTTGCTCTTCACGGCCACCGACTTCAACAGCTACGTGACCGTGAGCATTGCGGAAGGGGCGCCGCAACGCTCGAATGGCCGCCTGGCCGCTTCCACCGTGCCGGGGCTTGGCATCCAGCCTCGCATGGAAGTCCTCGGAGAGCCTGTTCTCCGCATCGGCAAGGTCTGACCGCTGCCCGATGCCACTTAGCCTTAGTGAGAACGTGCGAAAGAGTCGCCCGCAAGCGGGCGAGACAGGCGGAACCGCCTGTCCCACCAGGACCAAACAACGCTAATTCAGCTTGAGATCCAGCCGCCAGTTTGATCTCATGGAATGGGATGCAGCTTCGCATGCGCAAGCCGGGACCGCCGCTCTCGGCATTCGTGGAAGTCCTTTGGTCGTTCGAGGGACACTCACCTTCCCACCAACTGGAGCGCATTCTGCCCGACGGGTCGGTGGAACTGGTGATCAACCTGCACGAGGATCGCGCCCGGATTTACGACCGGCAGGATCACAGCCTGGTCCAGACTTTTTCGGGATCCATCGTGGCGGGACCCCATTCCCAGTATTCGGTCATCGATACGGCAGGCCAGAGCTCCGTGGTGGGTGTGCACTTCAAGCCGGGCGGCGCCTTCCCGTTTCTCGGATTGCCGTCAAGCGAGTTGCACGACCTCCACGTGTCGCTGGACACGCTTTGGGGCAATTCCGCGAGGCTGTTGCGCGACCGCCTGCTCGAAGCCGAGACCGTGGACGCCCGATTGCGGATTCTGGAACAGGCCCTCCTGGCCCGCCGAACCTGGATGGCGGGGCTTCATCCCGCGGTCCGGTTTGCGCTGGGCGAGTTCCAAGCGGGGCCGCACACGCGCACCATCGCCGAAGTGACGCAGCAGATCGGTCTAAGCCCACGTCGATTCATCGAGGTATTTCGGGAACAGGCGGGGATGACTCCCAAGCTGTTCTGCCGTGTGCGGCGCTTCCAGCGAGTGGTGCAATCGGTCGCCGCGGGGCGGCAGGTGGAGTGGGCGGAGGTCGCGTTGGCCGGCGGCTATTTCGACCAGGCCCACTTCAATCACGATTTCCGTACGTTTTCCGGACTCAGTCCCACGGCCTACGCCCGGTTGCCCTTCAGGCATGCGAACCACGTGCCGATTCTGTGAGGGGGGATAGTTGGCGGTGTGGCATGAGAACACCGTGGCACAGCATTCTTGCCTGTGTTGGTTTCCAGGGCGAGAAAAAGCAACACAGGCAAGAATGCCTGCGCCATGATCGGTTACTGGCGAGCTTTCCAGTGCTCCATCTCGTGGGCAGTAAAGTACGCCACCAGGTCGCGATAGAGGCTTTCGATGAAGTCGGGGTCCAGTTTCTCACGTCCGGCCCACTCGCGGCGCAACTGGAGCATGGCGGCCAAACGCTCGGGAGCAGCTACGTTCGATTCGCTGGACTTGAAGGCGGCGGCGCTGCGGACGTAATCGGCGCGCAATCCCAGCAGGGCGACGATCTGTTCGTCGACGTGGTCGATGGCACTGCGCACGTCGGCCAGGGAATTGCAATCGGTGGGTGTTTTCATCGCGTCACCTTCATCGCGAACACGGTCTGATCGTCGAACGCGGTCGTGGAGAACTTGTCCATCTCCTTGAAAATCGCATCGGTCAACTCGCCGGACGTTTGTTCGCATTGAGCGCGTACGACCTGCGCCAAACGGCCCCGTCCGAATTCCGCACCGGCGGCATTCTGATGATCCGTGATCCCGTCGGAGTACAGAAGAAGCATATCGCCGGGCTCCGCCTGGAACGGAACCTCCTCGTACTCGCGCGCATCGAGCAGGCCGAGCGGCACGCCCTCCACCCGGAGTTTGACAATCTCGTTGCCCCGGCAAATCATCGGCGGAATGGCGCCGGCGTTAGCCATCACGATGCGGCGCGTGGCGGGGTCCCATAGCAGCACGCACAGCGTGACATAACGAGCCTCCACTTTGCGCTCGATCAGCACCTCGTTCAGGGCCCTCAGCAGGTCCGCCGGACGCCTCCGCCTCGGAGACAAGGTGCGCAGGAGGCCGCTCACCAGACTCCCGTAGAGGGCCGCCGCCGCGCCCTTGCCGCTGACGTCTCCGAACGCGATCAGCGTCTGCCCGTCCTGGTGCTCGAAGACGTCGTAGATATCGCCCGAGATCTCACGCGCAGGGCGGAGCCGTACGGTGGCCTCCAGCCCCTCGATTTCCGGCGAGGCGTCCGGCAATAGCACCCGCTGCAGTTCGCGGGCGGCCTTCAGATCCTCCTCCATGCGGCGCTCGCGAGTGGCTAGTTCCTGATACAGCCTCGCATTTTCCACGCTGCTGGCCACCTGCGGACCCAAAAGCCCCAGCGTCCGCACGTGGTCGTCGGTGAAGTAGCCAACGCGATTGCTCTCCAGGTCCATCACGCCGACGACCCGGTCCTGCAAGATCAGCGGCACGGCCACTTCCGAGCGGACATCCGGGTGCGACATGATGTATCGCGGGTCCTTGCCGGTATCGTGGACGCGGACAACCTCCCGCGATTCGGCCGCGGCGCCAGTGATTCCTTTCCCCATGGGAACGTTGTCGATATTCACGCGCTGGTCGTAGCGAATGCTAAAGAGGTGGCGAAGCAGGCCGGCGCCATGGTCGACATGCAGGATGCTGAAGGCGTCGTAATTGATCAGTTCGCGCATGGTGCTGGCAATCTTGCTCAACAGTTCGTTCAGGTCGAGGATCGAGGAAAACTCGCGCGAGATGTTCGCCAGCGTTTTGAGGGTGCGATACTGCCGCTCCGCCCGGCGGTAGAGCCGCGCGTTATCGATGGCGATGCTCACACGGCCGGCGATCAGCCGTAGCAGCGCGCGGTCGTATTCGGTGTACGCGTTGACGCGCGTGGACTGCAGGTCGATGACGCCGACCAGCTTGCCCCGTGCCGTCATGGGAACGGCCAGCTCCGTGCGCACGGCGTCCACGCTGTTCAGGTAGCGCGGATCGTTGCGGACGTCGCCTACCAGAACGGGTTCGCGCCGTGCCGCCGCCGTTCCGGTCACACCCTCACCTAAGGCGATGGAGAGGTTGCGGACCACCTCGTCGCGATGCCCCACGCCGTAGCGGATGCGCAGGTCCTGCTTTTTCTCGTTGAACAGCAGAATGGCAAACAGATCGTAGGGCAGCACCTTCTGTATGATTTCGGCGACGTTGGCGAGGAGTTGGTCCAGGTCCAGCGTCAGGGCTGTGGCCGCGGACACTTCCAACAGGAAGTCCAGCAGTTCGGACCTCTCGCGGAAACGGACGGTGGCTTTTCGGGTAGCTTGCATGGTCTTAGTAGGACAGGCCTCCTGGCCTGTCGGGCTTTGGCCGGCTTAACACTCGACAGGCCAGGAGGCCTGTCCTACGCGGCCGTGGCCTCGACGATTTTCACGCTGGCGCTGGCCCCGATCCGCGAGGCGCCCGCGGCCTTCATGGCTTGGACATCCTGCAGCGTGCGTATGCCGCCGGAAGCCTTCACCCCCATCTCCGGCCCGACCACGCTACGCATCAGGGCGATATCGTGTGCCGTGGCGCCCGATGGCCCAAATCCCGTCGACGTCTTGACAAAATCGGCGCCGGCCAACTTCGTGAGCGTGCAGGCCACCGCCTTCTGGTTGTCGTCGAGCAGGGCGGTCTCGAGGATCACCTTCACGATGGCCTTGGCTTCGTGCGATACCTTGACCACCTGTTGGATATCGAGCTTGACCGCTTCGTTATCCCCGGAACGCAACGCGCCCACGTTGATCACCATGTCGATCTCCTGCGCGCCGGCACGCAAGGCCGCGGCCGCTTCCGCCACCTTGGCCTCGGTACTGGTGGCGCCCAGCGGAAACCCCACGACGGTACACACTTTTACCGGCGAGCCGGTGAGTTCAGCGCGCACCAGCGGCACCCAATAGGGGTTCACGCAGACGCTGGCGAAGTTGTACTGGCGGGCTTCCCGGCAGACCTTGATCACGTCGGCGCGGGTGGCCTCGGGTTTGAGGATGGTGTGGTCGATCAGCGCCGCGATGGTGGGATCGACCTTCGTGAGCCGCTCGCTGGCCGAGACGCGGTCGGCGCCCGCGGCGATAATCTCCTTAGTATTCCGTGCACAGGTCTGCACACACCGCTGCACGCAGCCAGGGCACACCTGGTCCGGCAGATTGAGCCCTTCGCCCGGTTTGGGAATGGCGCCCGGCCGGGCCATGCCTTTTTCGAGGCCATCTTGCCCTGCCGGCGAACCCACACGCGCCAGGAGCTCTTCACCGATTTGAGCGACTAAACGATCCAGTTCCGCCTGCGTCACGAGGAGACCTTCTTCAGGTAATGCTGCTCGATATCGATAATCTTCTGCACCCGCGCCTGGTGCCGTCCGCCCGCAAAGGGAGTTGCCAGCCAGGTGCGCAGGACGTCCTCTGCCTGGGTCTGGGTGAGTAGCCGGGCTCCCAGAGTAAGTACATTAGAATCATTGTGTTCGCGGCTATTTCGGGCTGAAGCCTTATCATAGCACAGGGCCGCGCGGACCCCCGGAACCTTGTTCGCGGCGATGGAAGAGCCAATCCCCGCGCCATCGATCGCCACGCCTCGGGCGGCTGTCCCACACGCCACTAATTCCGCCACTTTGCGGGCCAGATCGGGATAGTCCGCAGGTTTCTCTTCGTACACGCCGACATCGCGAACCACCAGGCCCAGGCTCTCGATCAGCGGCTTAAGCGCCTCCTTGAGGGCGAAGCCGCCGTGGTCCGCGCCAAGGGCCAGAGTCTTATCGGGCGGGGCCAGGGCGGAAAGCTGCTCCTCCGGCAATTCGAGGATGCGCACGCCGCGGGTCGCCGCCACCTCGCGGGCAGACGGTGTGATAATAGTCCCAACCGGGACTCGGAGTTCGCCGCAAGAGGGCACGTCCTGTACGGTGATTACCCGTTTCATTTGCCTGACATGATGCCTCGCGCATCCAAAGCCGCTGTGCTATTCGTAAGGACTATTGTAATGAAACATCGTCTCGTGCTGCCGGTATTTCTGGCGGCCGGTGCACTTTGGGCCCATCCGATGGGCAACTTCAGCATCAGCCACTATAGCCGCATCGAAGTAACCGGCCGGGGAGTAGAGCTCCGGTACGTTCTGGACTTTGCCGAAATTCCGACCTTCCAACTACTCCAGCAGTGGAAGCTGGAAGCCGCCAGCCCGCGGGAAGAGATCGAGCGGCAGGCGGTCGCGCAGGCGCGCGAGTGGAGCCGGAACCTCAAGATCGAGATTGGCGGACGTGCGGTTGCGCCCAGTTTCGAGCGCGCGGCCATCATGATCGACAAAGGCGCCGGAGGGATGCCGATTCTGCGGGTGACCACCGACCTGCATGTGGACGCGGCGCCCGGCACCCTACGGTACGAAGACAACAACTTCCCCGACCGCGCCGGCTGGAAGGAGATCGTGACGGTGGCAGGGAAGGACGCGGCCATCGACAAGGCATCGCCCAACATCGCCGACCGCAGCCAGGCCCTCACTTCCTATCCGCAGGATCCGTTGCTCTCACCGCCCCAGGATCTGCGGGCATCGGTCGAGTGGCATGGCACGGCTACCACGGTGACGCAGAGCGCGGCGCCGAAAACCACCGGCGCTACGGGCGCTGCTGCCACGCCGCCGGCGGCCACTCCCGCCATACCGCCATCAACCGCTCCCGCGTCCACCACCGGGCGTGCAGCATCGCCCGGTGGCACAGCACTCTCCCCTGCGACGTCCCCGGCGGCCGAGTCGGTTCCGCCCGCTGATTCGTCCGCGCAACCGGGACAGAGCGCCCCGGGCATGGTGGTGCGCGGCGATTTCCTCTCACGCCTGCTGCACCAGGGCGAGATCGGGTGGGGCGCCATGATCGTGGGAATGCTGGTGGCCTTTGGACTGGGCTCGATCCACGCGCTCTCGCCGGGTCACGGCAAGACTATCGTTGCGGCCTACCTGGTGGGCAGCCGTGGAACGCCGAAGCACGCCATCTTTCTGGGCGCGATGGTAACCTTCACCCACACCATTAGCGTTTTCTTCCTGGGGTTGACCACGCTGTTCCTCTCGCAATACGTGCTGCCGGAGAAGATCTACCCGGTGCTGGGCGCGATTTCCGGACTTTCCATCGTGTGGATCGGCGCCGCGCTCTTCTACCGGCGGATCCGACTGGCGCTGGGGCACGGGCCGGCGGCCCACTCCAACGTCCATGATCATGCTCACTCGCATGGCGGCTTGGTTCACGATCATGGTGACGGCCATGTGCACAGCCACGTACCGGAAGGCGAAATCAGCATGGGCAGCTTGATGGCACTGGGAGCGAGCGGCGGACTGGTTCCGTGCCCCTCCGCGCTAGTGCTGCTTCTAAGCTCGGTTGCGCTGGGGCGGATAGCCCTGGGCCTCACGCTCCTGTTGGCGTTCAGCGCGGGCCTGGCGGTGGTGCTGAGCTCGATCGGGCTGGTGGTGCTGTACGCCAAGCACCTGCTGCCCGACCGCCAAAAGAACGCCACGAATCTGGCGTTCCGGTATCTGCCCGTGGCCTCCGCGGCGATCATCACCTGCGCCGGGATCATCATGACCGCGGTAGCGCTGGGAATCATCCGGCCCTTCGCCGGGGTGTAACACATAGCACCAATCAGGTTACTGTCCCGTAGGAGTGTACTACTTAGGACGTTTCACGATCTTACTCCCCGGCCCCGGGGTATCGGGACTCATGGTCAGTTTTGACCAGACAGGGCCGAATGCTGCTAGTACATTAAGGATGGAGCTTAATTAGTAACTCGGCATAAGCGCGGGAAGTAAGGGAGTTATGGGGAAAACGCTTGGAAAAATCATGCTGTTGCCGTACGTCTTTGTTTTGATGAACTGGGCGCCTGTCGCGAGTCTTTATCACTTTGTGCGCGGCGGTCAAATGGGCATCTGGAACCCCTCGGAACATGGGCGTCTGGAGAACATCGGGGAGCAAGCGGCGACCCCACTTACGCGCTAGCTCGCTCCATCCGATTCTCTTTCACGTGCGGCGATTCCGCCTCATGTCCTCGCCCGACCTCACACGACGTAGGGCTTGCGGTAATCGCGGGTGAGCAGCTTATTGGCCTCGGCATCGCCGGTAAACTTCGGGCCAGCTTCGATCGTCAACTTACGCCCCACGCGATAGCTGATGTTACCCAGGTGACACAGCGAAGCACTCAGATAGGCGTTCGAGATCTCGTCGTGCAACTCCTTGTAATTGCGTGAACGGCAGGCGGAGAGGAAGTTCTCCATATGCAGACCCGTCGGGTCGCCGCCACCGGGCGCGCCGCGTTGCGGCCGGTCTTCCATGATGAGCTCGCTGCTTTCGCCCTTGAAGGCTTGGAATCCCTGATCGCTCATCGCGGCCCATCCCTCCGTCCCGTAGAAGAGATTGCCGACCATGATGTTCATGGGCGTACCGTTGCGGGGAGCGGTGGCCTCCGG
Organism: Bryobacterales bacterium; assembly: GCA_003167275.1. Taxonomy (GTDB): domain Bacteria; phylum Acidobacteriota; class Terriglobia; order Bryobacterales; family Bryobacteraceae; genus JAIQFL01. Next base: position 29,937 of record PMTT01000852.1, read on the forward strand.
GGCGGGGGGAGTAGCCGGGGCGCCAGCCGGTGCCGCTGCGCCGGCGGGCGGTTGGGGGGGACGGCGTGGTGGAACCATTCCCTCGCCGCCGGTGAGCAGGCCACGCACTTCGAACACGATCTCGCGCCCGCCGTAATCGTAACTGGCCAGAAGGGTATTGGGCGTCTCCTGGTCGTCCGTGTATGCGTACTTCCCGCCTATTGCTACCGCAGCTTTGGGCCACTCGGGGTCGCCCAGGCCCCAGCGGCAGATACCGATCTCATGCACGCCCTGGTTGCCGATGTCCCCGTTGCCGGTGTCCCAGAACCAGTGCCAGTTGTACTTGAAGCGCTTTTCATTGAAGGGACGCAGTGGCGCGGGTCCCAGGAACAGATCCCAGTTGACTCCCGGCGGCGTCGGACTATCGTCGGCATGGCCGATCGATACGCGCCGCTTGAAGCATAGCCCCTTCGACAGATAGACTTTGCCGATGAGGCCGTCTTGCAGCACTTGCATTGCCTTGATCTTCATGGGATTGCTGCGGTGTTGCGAGCCAATCTGCAGCATACGCTTGGTGTCGCGCGCCACCTTGATCATCTGCTGCCCTTCGTGGATGTTGTAGCACGCGGGTTTCTCGCCGTAGACGTCCTTGCCGGCTTTCATGGCCCATATCGCCGCCAGGGCATGCCAATGGTTAGGAGTGGCGATGGACACGGCCTCGACCTGAGGATCCGCGTACGCCTGGCGCATGTCTTCGAACTCCTTGGCCTTCTCGTTACCGCTCCTGGTGAGTGTCGCCTGGGCCTTTTCGCGGGCCGCCTGATCGATGTCGCAGAGCCCCACGACCTTAGCGCCGGGCAGCCGCGAGTAAATGGTCAGGTGGTTCGACCCACGGCCGCCAAGCCCGATGATGGCCACATTGACCTTGTCATTTGCGCCCCAGACGCGCGTGGATGCCAGCGCCGTGGCGGCGCCGAGAAAAAACCTGCGAGAAGTAGTTTGAGACACGGATATGCTCCTTTACGCGCTTCATTATATATCACGGCTGTTGAGCTTGGTGGGCAGTTGACTCTGGTGTGCAATACGTTACCATCAGCGTTCCCGGCGGAGTAGATGGGAAGAAGGCGAGGGTTGTTTTCCGGCGAAGCACAAGGGCTTCAAAGGAAAAGCCCGGGATGGCGTCCCGGGCTTCCCAATCTACGAAGCAGGAGGAGGTGGGCTTTTATGCTCACGTTATGGCTCAAAATCGTGACCGTAACGATCACGGTGAGGATGAAGCTGACGATCCGTAAGGGTCGTTAGCCGATCCCGGGGCTGGGTGACCTCATCACCTGGCCCCGTAGGCCATATTATACCGCATCTCCCAAAAGCGCTTGCAGCCGATCCACTTCGTACTGATGAGCCCCACAAGCGGGCGCCGCCCGGAGCAAGGAGAGTGCCTCCTCCGCCAGCCTGCAGGCTACCTCCGGATATCCGGCGGCCCGCTCCATCGCAGCCTGGGCGCGCAAACGAACCCAAGGCTCCGCGTCCCGGCCTTCGCGAGTCAACCAGTTGCGCGCCGCGATCGGGTCGTCACCGTGGAACGCATGGAAGTAAGCCGCCTCCAGCGCGTATTCCGGGGGATCGTCGGACTTCCAGTCCAGCATGAGACGGTCCAGGTACTGACCCGCCACCTGACGTTCATCGCGGTCCAGAAAATGAACGTAGGCCAGGTAGGCGTTATAGCGCGAGGCTTGCGGATCGGCCGGGACCTCCGCCAGGCGGCAGATCAGGTCGTGCGGCCAGTCGCGCATGCGGAGCGGGGTCGCGTGGGAAGAAGCTACCAGGAGGTTGCGCTGTAGCTCATCGACGGCGGTACCCCCGCGGATAAGTTCCCACAGCAGGTAGCCGTCCGACCGAGCGTCGCCGCGACGCATCGGCAACAGTCCGAGCAACCCGACCAGAGACCATTGGACGCTGTAACTCCAAATCCAGAAGAGAGAGGAGGTTTGAGCGTGGAACGAAAGGAGCGCGAAGACCAGACCTGCCAGGAGCGACGCCACAGGGCCTCCGGCGACGCAGATGGCCCGGCGCCTCCGGAAACGGACAAACGTGGAGGGTACAAAGTCCACCAGGCCCGCCCGCCGTATGCCGATCCATCGTACGGTCCAAGCGCCGGCGCGGCGGGCCAATTCGACCGGCCCAATGACAAACCGCCGGCAACACTGTCCGAGCGCTGCGCCCGCCAGGTAGTGCCCGGATTCGTGGATCAGGATGCCGAATGGGCCGGTGAGCGCGAGGAGAGAGGCGGCGCAGGCTAAAGTGCGATCGAAGCCCTGAGCATTCCCCCACTGAATCTGGAATTGGAGCAGCCTCCGGATCGCCAATGCCAGCACCACATAGACCGGCACCCGGCCGAGCGCCGCGGCGGCAGATTCGACCGATTCCAGAAACCGTGAGGTGTCAACTTCGCGAAGCAACTTCCCATCGTAAGCGCTCGACATAAGCTTTTGCCCACTGCCGGATGTGGGCGCCATCGTGAAATAGCCACAGCCGGGTGGCGTACCAATCCACCCGGAACTCGCGCGTCGCGCCGGGCAACCCCGCGGGACGGTCTTCGAAAATGTCCTGCAACAGCGCATGCAGAAGCTCATGCAAGCAGGTGTTCACCGAAAGGAACGGGATCTGGTGGCCATGCGCGTAGTTCAGCGCGACCACACAGATGTGGTAACCCTGATACCGCGTGGTCACGCCGCTCAGAGCCCGGGCGCGGTCCCACACCATCGGAATCTGATCGGTGATTACCAGGTTGAGCATGCTGCGATCGAGCCCGATGAAGATCGGCCGCCCGCCAGGGGATCGCCGCACTTCACCTGTCGTGACACTGGTTTCGAGGCGAATGCCACCGGATGCGAGGTCCCCGGCTGCCTGCGGCCACATGCGCGTCCAGAAGCGGGGAATCTGATCCGGCCGCCAATGCGGGCGACCGTCTATGACAAGGCGAACGGGGACAACCAAGGGCGGGGCGGAGGCTGAACGGATTACTCCCGTGGCTAGTACGGTTGAGAAGAACTCTCGCCGGGTCATGATCCGTTCCTGAAGCTGATTGTACCATCAAGCTAGTACACTAGTAAAGTAGTATTTGTCTGGGCGTGGGGCGGTGGCGGGCCCTCGCCGCGGACTACATCACGGTGGTCACCAACCGGCTGGAGTGAAGAAACGACACCAGGCTCGGCCATCGCGCACTGCCGCATCACCACCAAACTCGGTGAGGGCGGTTCACCAGGCAGGCTGGAACAGACGCGACCGAACGGCTTCAGCCTGGCTCCGCAGAAAGCCATGCCGCCGCAGTCAAACACACGGTAATCACGATTGAAAAAACGATAGGGAGGATAAAGAGGTATCTCCAGCTCACAACCGTGATGGCGGCAAAGCAAAGAGCGAGAGCCCACACAGTGACGCGCATGCCCCCCAAAGTCTCTGCCGAAAGGCCACCTAGCTGCCACGTTAATACCGCTGCGAACAGGTAAAACACGCCGACCGAGAATCCAGCCGCGACAAAGAGGTCCCAATATGTCCGGCTGAACCCCTGCACGTCAAAACGAATTGACCGCATTAAGCCAAGAAGCGTATCAACTCCCCAGGTGGGATCGGACTGGCGAAAACCAAGTGTATGTCCGACAGCAAAGAGCAGCAAAAGGATAGATGCGATTCGATAAAACAGAGAAGCCTTCATGTCTTGCCTCCAAAGATAACGGCGGTAGTGTACCACAGGGCCCGCCGGTGCCGGCATGCGTGCTCACGCCGCAGTTTTTGGATATATTCGTAACCGAGCCACCGAAATGAACAGGATAATTCCGCTTGCGGCGCTGGCCATCGTACTTGCCACAATGGGTCGAGCGCAAGGTCCTCCTCAGCGAGGCGGGCCGCCTCCGGGCCCTCCAGCCGTTCCACCAAAGCCGCTGTTCGCCAACGGCGAGGCGGTGCGGTCCTGCGAGAGTCTCGGCTCCCTTTCTCTCCCCAACACCACCATCGATTCGGCAACCGTCGAACCGGGGAATGGCGGGTCATCGGACATGTGCAGGGTGACGGCGACCGTGACCCATCCACCGGCCGGCGACAAGGTGAAGGTCTTCATCGGCCTGCCGGTCAAGAACTGGAACGGGCGTTTTCAAGGGACCGGCGGCGGCGGATTTTCCGGCGGCAACCCCAATGGTGTGCGCCAGCCGGCGGCACTGGGCTATGCGGCGGGCGCAACCGATACCGGCCACGAGGGTGGCAGCGGCAGCTTCGCGCTGGATGCCAACGGGCGGCTGAACTGGATGCTGATCCGGGATAACGCATACCTTGGCATCCACGAGATGACCGTGCTTGGTAAGGCACTTACGGAAGCCTTCTACGGAAAGGCGCCCCGCTATTCGTATTTCAGCGGCTGTTCCACCGGCGGGCGGCAGGCGCTGATGGAAGCCCAGCGCTACCCGCTGGACTACGACGGTGTGGTCGCCGGCGCGCCCGCCATCAACTGGACGAAACTGCACGTGGAACAGTTGTGGGGCGAACTCGTGATGAAGGAAGCTAACAACTTCGTCCCGCAGTGCCGATTTGCCGCGGCGACGGCAGCAGCGGTGGCGGCCTGCGATGCCATCGATGGCGTCAAGGACGGGGTGATCGAGGATCCGAAACGGTGCACCTACGACCCGAAGGCGCTGGTGGGCACCACGGTCGAAGGCTGTGGTACGTTTACGGCGGCGGACGTCGAGGTGATTCGCAAGATCTGGCAGGGGCCGAGACGGCGGGACGGGTCGTTCCTCTGGTATGGCCTGCAGCCTGGAGGCGATTTCGGCGGCGTCAGCGGCACTGGCGGCACTCCCCTCACGGGACGTCCGTCGGGCATCACGCTGGAGTGGTGGAAGTACTTCCTCACGCAGAATCCGCAGTTCGACTGGACCACCCTCACCTTTCCTCGATACGAGCAGTTGTGGGATCAATCCACCGAAGAGTTCGGCGCCGTGATCGGCACGGACAACCCGGACCTCTCGGCCTTCCGCGGCCGCGGAGGCAAAGCCATTGTCTGGCACGGATGGGCCGATCCGCTGATCTACCCCGAGGGCACCATCGACTACTACAAGCGCGTGCAGGAGAAGATGGGCGGCGCGGCCAAGACATCGGAATTCATCCGGCTGTTCCTGGCGCCGGGAGTCGGACATTGCGGCGGCGGAGCGGGGCCGGCGCCGGCCGGTCAGTTGGAAGCACTGCTGAAATGGGTGGAAGAAAGCAAGGCTCCCGAGACGCTGGATGCCGCGCGCCGCGACCAGACGGGCAAAGTGGTCCGCTCACGTCCTTTGTGCCAATACCCGCTCGTGGCAAAGTACAAAGGGAGCGGCAGCACGGATGATGCGGCGAACTTTGTGTGCAGCGCGAACTTTTGAAGACGCCGCGATTCATGTAAGCTTATGGGTACGGCGGCTCCCAAGCAGTAGCCTCAGTACCGCCGTGGTCTTCCACCGGCGGATTTTGTGAGGGGGTAAGTTTCAATGAGAAGCATCACAGTGGGATCCTGCATCCTGGCCGCGTTCCTGGCCAGCAACCTTAACGCTCAGAGTGGCCAGCCCTCAACCGAGGGCGCCGGGTCCTGGAGCCCCAAAGCAGCGGCGGCCTATCTGGATGGGCGAATGGCCTGGTGGATGACCTGGTCATCGGCAGCCCGCGACCATGATACCTTCTGTATCTCGTGTCACACGACCGCGCCCTACGCCATGGCCCGGGCGGCCCTGCGCACGGATCTGGCGGAGCAAGGCCCTTCGGCCAATGAACGCAAGGTTATCGACAATGTCATCAAGCGCGTCCGCCTGTGGAAGGAAGTCGAGCCCTTCTACCCCGATGCGAAAAGAGGCGTACCCAAGACCGCCGAATCGCGCGGGACGGAGTCGATCTTCAATGCCGTGATCCTGGCAGGCTACGACGTGCCCACTGGCAAGTTGAGCCCGGATACCCGGCTGGCTCTCGACAACATGTGGGCGGAACAAATCAAGACAGGAGAAGCCAAAGGATCGTGGGCGTGGCTGCAGTTTCATAACTCCCCCTGGGAGGGCGACTCGCAGTACTACGGATCCGTGTTGGCTGCGATCGCTATCGGGACCGTTCCCGGCAACTATCGCCTGGCGCCCGAAATCCAGGACGGGTTAAAGGCGCTCCGCGAGTACCTGGTGAAGGAGCGCGACTCGCAGATCCTGATCAATCGGGTGATGCTGCTTTGGGCATCGACAAAGTTGCCAGGACTGCTGACGCCCGCCGAGCGGAAGGCCATCGTCGAGGAAGCGCTCGGGAAGCAGCAGTCCGACGGAGGCTTCAGCCTGTCGGCGTTCGTGGGGGGATGGAAGAGGGCGGATGGTTCGCCGCTCGAGACCAAGAGCGACGGCTATGCCACCGGCGTGGTCACCCTGGCGTTAGAGCAGGCGGGAGTAACCAGTGACAGGCCCGAGTTGAAGCGAGCCTTAGCATGGCTGAACCTGAATCAGGATCCAACCGAAGGCCGGTGGCTGGCGTATTCGCTGAATAAGAAGCGAGACCTGTCAACGGATGTCGGCCGTTTCATGAGCGACGCGGCCACGGCCTACGCGGTCCTCGCGCTCGAGAGCGGCAACTGAATCAGATCCGAACCGCGACCGTGAGGGGGCGTGAAAGAACCGCCCGCAAGCGGGCGAGACAGGCGAAACCGCCTGTCCCACCAGAAACCAAACCGAGCCGCGACCGTGACGGATCAGTCGTCCCCGGCATACGCCAAAGTCGATGTAATATTTAGTACGGAAAACGCCCACTGGACGCCGTATGAATCTGCACAACCTTGCGGGTTGGCCGGGGTTCATGTAAATGTTAACTGCACGGGGGAACCACGCACACCATGAAGCTACGTTACATCACGCTACTGCCCGTCCTTTTCTGCCTTCAGGCAGCGCCGATTCTGGCACAGCCAGTGATCCACGCCAACTCCTGTACTTCCTCGACTCTAAGCGGCACCTATGAGCTCATTCTCAGCGGGCGCCAGGTCACGAGTGCGGGCGCTACCTCGAAACTGTTCCAGGCGGTGGGAACTGCGGCCTTCGACGGGCTCAACAAAGTCACGTTCACGCTGACGGCCAACACCGTAACCACAAGCCAGTCTTTCGGCACGCCGCTGGTATATTCGGGAACTTATAGTCTGCAATCCAACTGCCTGGGCGCGATCAACATCACTAGCGGAGACACCGCTACCTTCACTCTGGAGTCGTTTAACCAGGGCAACACCTTCGCGCTGATCGGCTCGGATGCCAACTACGCCTACAACGGAACCGGGAACATACAGCCGGCCACCTGTCCGACGACGCTTTCGGGCGTGCACGAATTCAACGCCACCGGCAACAGCCTCTCGGGCCCTTCCGTGACGGCCGTCCTGGATGTGGTAGGGGTATTGAATTTCGATGGGAAAGGCAACCTGACCGCCAACTGGACGCAGGTGTCGAACCTGACCACCACTACGGTAGCCGCAACGGGAACCTATACGCTGAATTCCACGTGCCAGGCCTCGGCCACGCTCACCGACGCCGCGAGCAACAAGTACGCGGTTTCCTTCAGCATCTATTCGACTGCGCCGGACTTCGCCCTTGCCGTTTCGAGCCCCCAATTGGTCTTTGACGGAAGCGGCGCCGCGGCGCAGCCCGCCACCGGGCCGGGGTGCACCCCATCCATGTTGAGCGGGACCTATGAGCTCGTTCTCAGCGGGCGGCTGTCCCCGGCTGGGATCACCACGAAAATCCTGTCGTCGGACGGGACAGCCACGTTTGACGGGATCGGTAAAGTCACCTTCAACCTGACGACCAACACGGTAAACGGGAGCCAGTCCTTCGGAAACCCAGTGGTGTACTCGGGGACTTACGCTCTCCCTTCCAGTTGCCAGGGAACGATCAATCTCACCAGCGGAGACACGGCCACCCTGGCGTTGGTCGCTTATTCCATCAACACTACCACCGGGCAAGCGCGGTCATACGCCATCGTGGGGACGGACGCCAACTTCGCCTTGAACGGAGGCGGCACCATTCAGCCGGCTGGCTGCGCGGTCAGCACGCTATCGGGCACGTGGCCATTCAGCGGTACCGGCAATTCGCTCTCCGGGTCGTCCAATACCGGGCTTTTGGATATCGCGGGTGTCATGCAGTTCGATGGGCAAGGAAACGCGACCGGCAACTGGAGCGCGGCGTCGAACACGGCTACGACTGCCGTATCGGTAACGGGAACGTATACGGTCACAGCGGGATGCGTGGGAACTCTTACCCTCACCGATACAGCCAGCAAAAAGTACGTTGGGGCTGTGTCGGTCTATGGGGTGGCGGGACAGGACTTTGAATTAGTGACCACCAACTCGCAATTGATTTTTACCGCCGTGGGGCGTGCGGCCTTTCTCAATCCCGGGCAGGCGGTGGTGAACTTGGCAAGTTACGCACCCGACGAGACCCCGGCGGGGAGCCTGTTTTCGATTTTCGGCGCAGATCTGGCGACCGGGGTAGGTCAAGCCACTAAGATCCCGTTGCCCACGACGATACTAACCACGACGGTTACGGTCAATGGGGAGCCTGCGCCGCTGTTTTACGTCTCCGATGGCCAGATCAACGCGCAGATGCCCGAGGACATCAAGCCCGGAGTGGCGACTGTGATCGTGAAGAGTGGGAGCGCTACGAGCAATGCCGTGGCTGTCATAGTGCCGGCTACAGGCACGCCGGGGATCATCGTGTATGGGACTAATCGCGCGGTGGTGGTGAATCAGGATCAGAGCATCAACTCTCCAACCGCGCCCGCGAAGGTGGGCGATACGGTGGTTTCGTACTTCACCGGAGGCGGCCCGGTGAACCCCGCGGGACCTTTGGTGACGGGAGCCCCGGCGCCGGCGGGACTTTCGCCGCTGTCCGGAACGAATACGGTGAAGGTCGGCGGGGTCGACGCCACGGTCAACTACATAGGCTTGACACCCGGTTCCATCGGGCTCTATCAGGTGAATTTTGTGGTGCCGAAGGTAGCGGCGGGTGATCGAACATTGGTGATCACGATCGCGGGGCAGAATTCGAATGCCCCGTTGATTGCGGTGTCGAACTAATCTTGTGCGGTATGCTTTAGCTTGGAGCGC
>PMTT01000086.1:0-4185 GCA_003167275.1 Bryobacterales bacterium
AATGTGGAGATCACGGGCGCAAACCAGAAGATGGCTTTGTCGGCGTCGGTCGGGATGATGTCTTCCTTCAACATCAGCTTCAGGGCGTCGGCGATGGGCTGCATCAAGCCGTGCGGCCCTGTTCGCATGGGTCCCAGGCGCACTTGAAAATCCGCCAGCACCTTGCGCTCCACCAGCGTGAGGTAGCCCGCTACCAGCGGAAACAGGGCGATGATGGCCAGGGTCACCAGCAGAGGCGCAAGCAGCGGATAAGTTGCAAAGAGGGTTGCCATATGGTCACTCGTCAGAGTAGAGCCTCGGCTTTGCCGAGCCTTAATGTAACAACAGCGAATTCTTAGCGATTACCAGGAACGGCTCCGGATACAAGCCAATCCCGAGCGTCAGGGCGCCTGTGAAGCCCAGGGCGAGCCGCAATCCGAAGCTCATGGATAGCGGAGCTCTTTCCGTCTCTTCGCGAATAAACATGCTGCGCACAATCTTGAAGTAGTAATAGATCGCCACGGCCACGTAGAGGACGCCGATTACCGCCAGGTAGTAGTGCCCCGTCTGGATCAGCGAAAGGAAGATGTAGTACTTGCCCAAGAACCCGGCAGTCGGCGGAATGCCTGCCAGAGAGAGCAGGAAAATCAGCATCAGGACGGCGTACCCGGGATGCCGGTGCACCAAGCCGTTGAAATCGTCGAGATCCTCGCCGATGATGTTCTGCCGCCGCATGGCTACCACCACCAGGAACGCACCCAGGTTCATGAACGTGTACACCATGATGTAGACCATGATTCCGTTGATGCCGGTATCGTTGCCGGCGATCAGGCCGAGTAACATGTATCCCGCGTGCGAGATGGAGCTGTAAGCCAGCAGCCGTTTGATGTTGGTCTGGTTGATCGCGGCCAGGTTACCGAGAGTCAGGGTCAGTACCGCGACCACCGCCAGCATCGGGACCCACTCCTTGCGCAGGTCATCGCTCCCAAAGGGCCCGAGGAAGATACGCAGCAGGAAGGCGATGGAAGCCGCTTTGGAAGCCACCGAAAGATAGGCCGTCACAGTGGTGGGCGCGCCTTCATAGGCGTCGGGAGCCCACATATGGAACGGCGCGGCTGAGATTTTGAAGAGCAGCCCGATGGCGGTAGTCGCCATCGCCAGGAACACTACCGGATCCCACGCCGGCCGCTGCTGGATGGCGGTGGTGACCTCGGAGAGTTTCGTGGAGCCGGCCATCCCGTACATGAGGGAGAATCCGTACACCAGGAAGCCGGTGGAAAAGGCCCCGAGCAGCAGGTATTTGAGAGCCGCCTCGTTGGAGCGCTTATCGGTTCGGAGGAAGCCGACCATCACGTAAAAGCACAGCGCCATCAGTTCCAGGCCGATGAACAGAGTCACCAGGTCCGTACCGGTGGCCAGGAAATACATCCCGCACTGGGCGAAGAGCATCAAGGCGTAGTATTCGCTGTGGTGCTCGGAGGCGACTTCCAGGTACTTGTACGACGCCAGCGCCACGACGAGGGCGGCCACCACGAAGATCCAGTTGAAGAAGATGCCGAACCCGTCGACTCTTACCGAGCCCTGGAAGCCATCGAGTGACGTCATACCGTTGCTGGCAAGCCAGGAGGACTGGCGATACAGCGCGACCCCGGTGAGGATTTCCGCCAGGACGACGAAAATCGGCATGTATTTGCGCTGGCGGGGATCCGGGAAAAGCGGCCCGAAAAACGGGAGGTTATCGAACAGCAGGATGGCGCAGCCAAACAAGGCCAACATCACTGCGGGCATGATGGTGAAGTGGTCGGTGAGGGTGTAGTACTGGCTGAAGTTCATTGGGCACCTCCCAACACCGGGGGTTGGGGGTTAGGGGCTGGGGGTTGGGGCCCGCGAGCCGCGCTCCGTCCGTCGGAATTTGATTGCTGAGGGAGGCCTTGGGCCGCGATGTCGTTTGAACTCATGGATACGACGTCGGCCACTGCCCGTCCAGGCCCCAACCCCCAACCCCCAACCCCTAACCCCTGGTTTCCAGCGTTCTGTGGTCCGTTGCCCCCGAAGTAACCCGGCCTTACGCGTTGCACGATCTCCTGCACAGGCTGCCTCAGGATGTCGAAGTAGGGCTTCGGATAAATGCCGATCCAAACGGCCCAGGCGATCAGAGGTGCGAAGGTCGCGAGCTCACGCAGGCTCATGTCTGGGATGGTCAGATTCTTCCCATTGGTCACTTGCCCAAGCATGGTCCGTTGGTACAACCACAGCAGGTAGGCCGCACCCAGAATCACGCCAGTCACAGCGAACGCAGCCCAGGCACGGTGGGCTTCAAAGGCGCCCTGCAGGATAGTGAACTCGCCGACGAAGCCATTCAACAACGGCAACCCGGCGGAACTCAGCATGGCAATCGCAAAGACCACGGCGAACTTCGGCATCACGTGCGCCAGTCCTCCGTATTCCGAGATCTCGCGGGTGTGACGGCGTTCGTATATCACGCCGATCACCATGAAGAGCATGCCGGTCGAAATCCCATGGTTGATCTGCTGGAGCACGCTGCCCGCAATGCCATTGGGGTTCAGCGAGAAGATGCCGAGAGTGCAGAAGCCCAGGTGGCTCACCGAAGAGTATGCCACCAGCTTCTTCCAGTCCTTCTGCATCAGGCTCACCAGCGCGCCATAGATGATCCCGATGATCGAGAGGACCGCCAGGATCTGCACGATCGTCTGGTCAACAGAGGCTTGCGGCAACAGCGGCAGGGAGAAGCGAAGGAATCCGTACGTCCCCATCTTCAGCAGGACGGCTGCCAGGATCACGGAGCCCGCGGTGGGCGCCTCCACATGGGCATCCGGCAGCCAGGTGTGGAACGGGAACATCGGCACCTTGATCGCGAAGCCAATGAAGAAGGCCCAGAAGATCCACTGCTGAGTGCCCAGCGAAAGGGTGGTCTTCATCAGATCGGCAATCTCGAAGGTGTAAACGTGGGTCTGGTCGAAATGCTGAAAATAGAGCGTCAGGATGCCGAGCAGCATCAGCACCGACCCGGCCAGCGTGTAGAGGAAGAACTTGATGGCCGCGTACAGCTTTCGCGGCCCGCCCCATACTCCGATAATGAAGTACATGGGCACCAGCACCAGTTCCCAGAAGACGTAGAACAGGAAGAAGTCGAGGGAGAGGAACACTCCGATCATGCCTGTCTGCAACAGCAGGAACATGGCATAGTATTCTTTGGCGCGGTCCTGAATGGCATTCCAGGAGCACAGGATCGCGATGAATCCCATCAAGGTGGTGAGCATCACGAGCAGCAGGCTGATGCCATCCATCCCGAGGTGATAATGCGCGCCCAGCGAGGGAATCCATTCCGCGCGCTCCTCGAACTGAAAACCGGGAGTGCCCACCTGGAAGCGCCTGACCAGCGGCAAAGAAATCAGAAACCCGGCAAAGCCTACCAGGTTCGCCCAGATCCGGATCAGGTCCTTGCTTTTTCCTGGAAGGAAGAGCAGGACCGCGAGGCCGGCCAGGGGCGTCAACAGAACAATGCTGAGTAAGTGCTGGTCCATATGGTTATCGAACTACGAAGTACCCCAGAAACGCCAAGGCCCCCACCACTACGAAGAATGCGTATGCCTGCACGCGTCCGGTCTGCAGCATGCAGACGGGGTAAGACAGCATCTTCACGAAAAACGAGCTGAAGCGCACGGCCCCATCGATGATCCAGGTGTCCCACCACATCGAGACCTTGGAGCTGAAGCGCGTGAGCCAGCCGGCGCCGTTGACGCCCCCATCCACTACGTTGCGGTCGAAGGAGCCGAGCAGCAGACCGCCGCCTTTACACAGCCCGTTAACGAACAGGAAATCGTAGATTTCGTCCACGTACCACTTGTTCCAGAGGAGGCCATGAATCGGCTTGAGCGACTTCTCGATGCTATCGGGTATCTCGGGTTTGTTGTTGTAGAAGTAGCGGGCGACGGTGATGCCGATAATCGCGATCGCCACCGAGAGGCCCATGAGCGCCCACTCCAGGTTGGCCGAATGCTCGCCCTCTTTTGCCGCTTCGACAGCGGCCGTGGCGAACGATGGTTCCAGCCACGTCTCAAACGAACGGAAGCTGTCGCCGAACATGGTCCACAGTTTGGGTGTGCCGAGCCAACCGGCAAATACGCTGCCGATGGCCAGCACGATCAGCGGGACGGTCATGGCGGGACCGGATTCGTGGATGTG
>PMTT01000086.1:4191-4453 GCA_003167275.1 Bryobacterales bacterium
GCGAGCCCTGGGGCGAGCTGTACGCCTGCCACAGGATTTCATCTTTGGAGAAGAATCCGGCCAGTCCGGGAATCCCGGCGATCGCCACCGACCCGATAAACATAGTCCAGTGGGTGATCGGAATCTTGTTCTTCAGGGCCCCCATGCGGCACATGTCCTGCTCGCCAGACATGGCATGAATCACCGAGCCGGAGCCAAGGAATAACAAGGCCTTGAAGAAGGCATGGGTGAACAGGTGGAAGATGGCTACCCAGTAAGCGCC
>PMTT01000213.1:0-12291 GCA_003167275.1 Bryobacterales bacterium
TTTTTCCGCAGCCTGCTAGACATAAGGCGAATCCTCTTCGAAAGCGAGACACTCAGGGAGAAGTGCTTCTTCGTATTGGGAACTCCCGACGCAAGCACTGTGCGACGTGTGGCGAAGTTTGGAGTGCTGGTGAATTTGGACACCACCGGTTTTGCAGACGCACTGAAGAAGAAGGCGACTACATACTCGGTACCGGAAAGCACGCCCCCGTTTGAACATTGCGTGCGTAAGTTCAGCGTCGAGACCTCTTCGGAGCCGTTTACAGATCGTTTCGTCTTCGATCTCCTTTTGTTTGGTGCTATGAAGCCGCACTTGCTGTGGCAGTCCTTCCATGATCACCTCAGATATCTGATCGAACGTCGCGCCGTGGATCTGGCCATGTCCCGCATCGAGAGCGGTTCGAAAGCTGTTGTCATTCATTCCGACCTAGNNCTAGGCAATGGCAAGACCGCCACAATTGAGGGCTTGAAGTTGCGGGTTACGGAGCGCGGTTTCGATGTGTACACCGTGGCAGTCCGTGGTGAATCCCTATTCGAGGAGTTGGAGTGGCTTTGTCGGTCTGGCCGCCGAACCGTACTTGTCGTTGAGACCTACCCGGACTGGTTTGATGTTTTGGCCTTTTTGGGAGTTAACGCGCCAAAGACCATATCCGTCGTGTTGTCGGCTCGAACTTCGACGCACGACGTAACATTTGACCGGCTTTCCGAGAAACTCCACACGGATGCAATCGTCGAGATTTCTGTTGACCGTCTGACGCCGGACGAATGCGACGGGATCATCGATCTGTTCGACGAGTACGGGTTGTGGGGTGATCTGGCATCCAGGTCTCGTCGAGCCAAGGCTGACTACCTAAGTGTCAAGTGTCATGCTCAGTGGAATGCGATCTTGATTGACAGATTTCAATCGCCGCAGATTCAAGAGCGTTTTGCCCCTATTCTTGAAAGCCTGAGCAAGAAGAAGCCCCACTACGAGATCATCATCGCGATTCTCGTACTCACCGTGCTTGATTACTTGCCCTCGCTCGACGTCCTCATCGCTGTGTCCGGTTCGGGCGTTTTGGAGCAGTCGTTCAAGCGTGATCCTAGTGTTACCGAATTGATTGACACGGCGAGCGGCCGGATCGTCCTCCGGTCTTCAGTTGCGGGGCAATTTATACTGAAACAGATCGCCGACCCGAACGTTGTTGTTGGTGTCTTAACGAAGATGACTAAGGCCGCCGACGTGCAAGCGGGACCATCGACGTTCTATTTTGGCTTACTCAAGGCCCTTACCCGATTTAGCAGCTTGCAGGATATTCTGCCCGAGAAAGAGCGTCGAAAGGCGGTAATCCGCTTTTACGAATCGATCAAGGGCTTGCAGTCTACGAAGAAGAATCCGCTGTTTTGGCTGCAATATGCAATCGCTTGTTAGTCTTTGAGGACTTTGAGCGTGCGGGGAAATACTTCGCCACTGCCTACTCTTTCGCAGAGGCGAAGGACGTCTACGATTCGTACCAGATCGACAACCATTATGCTCGGTTCTTGTTGATGCGCGCCATGCGCTCGGGCGACGTGGGCGGCTGTATGGCTGCTTTTAGGGACGCAAGGAAGCTCCTCTATGAAGAAATCCAGAATGAGCGCCTTCATTACCCCTTCAGAGTGGCCAAGTTGATCGGAGAGTTTTACGACACCTTCGCGTCGGCTCTTCCACCAGCAGATAAAGGTGAGATTGGACGTGCCGCAAAGTTCATTTCAGAACGTATCGGGAAGTTGCCCCTGGAGCGGCAACGGCACCGGTCTGTTACTGAGTGCGCGGACGCGATGGAGCACGTACTCGGTTTGGTAGACCCGGCGCTTTTGGAGAAGGCTCCCAAGAAGTAAAGGGCGTCATCGCGTGACGGATTCTCTTCGACATACTCCTTACGCGAATGCTTCTCTTTCCCCCTTCTTCCGCGCCATTGTCCGCTCTGAATCCGCGACGCCACAACATCTTGGGGTTTCTGGCGTTCCCGCCCGTTTTCTCGCGGGGCGCCGTTTGCCACATAGTCGGCCTCGAAGGTGGGTCTTTTAGCGACTACGCACTCCGACCAATAACGACGGGCCTCAGAGCGGTTCTGAATTGTGGGAACTGACTTCAGATGATCCTATTCTTGCGTTGTGCCTTGTTCGCGGAAGTCAGTTCTAATCTAGGAGATAGATTGTCACCATGAATCAGGCGACTTTTCAGGGTAAGGCGGGATTCGGCCCGTTTTGTCACCATGTTGTCACCACCGCGCCGTTTTCCACGCTCATTGCGCGGACAGGATGTTGTTAACCGTCTTGCCCCACCACTGCGCACCAGTACGGGGCTTGAGACCTTCGGCGTTCAGCACTTCGGTGATGCGATCATAGCCCATTCCAGTCTCACGCAGGGTTCTCATGCGCTCCAGTGCCTCGGATTCGCCATCGTAGAAGCCGTACGGCTTACGCCCTTCACACGCGCCTGTCCGCGCCTTCATGCGCTGACGTGCTCCACGCAATTTGGCAACGATCATGGCGCGATCATACTCCCCTATGGCACCGAAGATCTGCCGCATGAGAACTCGACTTGGATCAGTGCTGCACAGATCAGGCTCCATCACGCTGATAAGCTCGAACCCGCGTTTCCGCAGATCGCCGGTGATCGTTTCTTGTACCAACAGATCGCGCGCTAATCCTGCTTCACACGCAGGAGGTCACAGGTTCGAGTCCTGTCGCGCCCACCACCCAAAAACAAATGTTGCCGCAGGTGCGAGAATGGGAATGCATGACCCTCGATGAGCTGGGCAACGACAAACGCGCCGCGATCCTTGCCATTGCGGCCAGGCATGGCGTTCAACGTGTGCGAGTCTTCGGTTCCTTTGCAAGGGGTGACGCAAGCGAACACAGCGATGTGGATTTACTGATCGAAGCCGGTCCGCGTACGCCGCCGTGGTTCCCGGGGGGGCTTCTGGTGGATTTGGAAGAAGAACTGGGGCGCAGAGTGGATGTCGCTGAAGAGAGTACGCTTGATCCAATCATTCGGGACCGAGTCCTGCGTGAGGCCATTCCCCTGTGAAAGACGACCGTCTGTATGTACACCACGTTCTCGATTGTGTCCGCCGCATAAACGGCTACTGTCAGAACGGTGAGGAAGCGTTTCGCGAGTCGGAGTTGATTCAGGACGCGGTTCTACGCAATCTGCAAACCCTTGCCGAATCGACTCAGCGGATCAGCGACGGTCTTAAGGCCCTTCATCCCGAGGTTGGCTGGCGGTCGATCGCCGGGTTTAGAAACGTCTTGGTCCACGATTACCTGGGAATCAACCTCAACCGCATTTGGGAGATTGTGTCGGTCCATCTGCCCGTTCTCGGGGCACAGATGGAGGCGATCCGGCAAGAGACAAATCCGCCCGAGTAACTCGCAGTAGCGGGTCTCAGGCTCAACCGGCACACCGTGCTTCATCCGGAACCCGCAAGAACGCAACCCCTACCGCCCCGTAGACTCGCGCACCACCAGGGTCGGCGGTATGATCACCGTCCGCGGCGGACGCCGCCGCTTCGACCCGATGGCCTTCACCAGTATCTCCGCCGCCTGCTGCCCAATGCTGGCGCTGCTCTGGTCGATCGTCGAGAGCGGCACCCGCAGCAGATCGGAATAGTGAACGTTCCCCACGCCGATTACCTTGATCGACTGGGGGATGCCGATGCCCGCTTCGAGAATCGCTTTCATCGCGCCTGCCGCGGTCGGGTCGTTGTATCCGAAAATGCCGTCCGGCCGCGGGTCGACCGTGAGCAGCCGGCGCGCCGCCTCGTAGCCCGAGGCATCGTCAGTGGCATTCACGATATAGGAATCGGGCACCGTCAGGCCGGCCGATGCCAGCGCCTCCCGATAACCCTTCAAGCGGCCCAATCCGGTGGTCAGGGGCGGGCCGGCGATGTGCGCGATCCGTCGGCACCCCCGCTCGATCAGGTGCTTGGTGGCGAGCCGCCCGATTGCCTCATCGTCCGCGCCCACGTAAGGCGCGCTGGCGGCGACGAACCGCCGGTCTACCAGCACATACGGCACGTTGCGCGCCTCGATCCGCGAGAAAACGTCCATTGAGGATGGCGGCTGCGCCGAGGCGAGGATCAGGCCATCCACCTGCCGCGCCAACAGGCGGTCGACTTCGCTCGATTCCACGGCGCAATCCTCCTCCGAATTGCAGATCACCACGTCGTACCCCAGCGGCCGGATGGTGGTGGAAACCCCCTTGGCGATTTCGGCAAAGAACGAGTGCATCAGGTCAGGAACGATCAGCCCGATCATGAAGGTGCGGCGGGCCGCCAGGCTGCGGGCTACCCAGTTGGGCTGATAGTTCAGCTCTTTGATGCGGGCCAGCACCCGGCTGCGAGTCTCCGCGCCCACATCGGCGCACCCCCGCACTACTTTTGAGACGGTCATGACCGAAACGTTGAGGTCGCGCGCGATGTCTTTCAGGCGAACGGGAGCGTTGGGAACGTTAGACATACGGATAGATTGCGCCTGGCGGCGTTAGGTGAGGCCGGAACATCTAGAACGCCGAGTATATCAAGTTGCGAGTAGTGTGGCACGTTCTCGCCTTAACCTTCGACCTCCTTGCCCACGCGGCGATTCGGAAATCGACGCTCACTACACCGTACCGAACGTCCCTGGCGACCGGGAAAAACTGGAGCAACTGGAATTGCTCCCCTACTCTTCTTCTGCCTCACCCTGCTGGCGAATCAGCTCATTCAGAACAACAGCATGATGGAAGGCGCAGCCAAATACGTTTACGTGAAGAACGGCCCCGACGCGAAGCGCGCCGCCCTGGTGTCGCTCTTTGGATTCCTGTTACTCTCGCCCGTCTGGATGATTCCCGCGCTGGCTGCCGCCATTCTCCATCCCAATCTCACCGCCGAATTCCCGAAACTGAATAACGCGCATGAAGGAGCCTACGTCGCCATGGCGATCTCACTGCTTCCGCGCGGACTGCTGGGGTTGCTGGTGAGCGCGGTCTTCGCCGCCAGCGTGGCCAAGATGACCAGCATGCTCAGCATCGGCTCCGGCATCTTTGTACGGAATTTCTGGATTCGCATTGTCGACAGGAAGGCGTCCGAGGAGCGCCAGGTCGCCGTGGGACGCATCTTCACGCTGGTCTACGGGCTGCTCTGGATCGGTGTATGGTCGAACTGGACGGTAGTCGTAATCTTCTCCAGCGATGAGGTTGCGGCCAATCCGGCCAGAATCCTGGTCGGAAGAGCCAGAGTCGTTTCGCCCACCTTGGTCCAATGCTCGCCATCGGGCGAGATCGACCCAGTGAACTGGTCGCCGTTACGCTCCAGTCGCAGCCAATAGGGCTGTAGCAAGCGCCCTCAGGTTACATAGGGTCCGCCGAGGTTTGGACTGGTCCCGATTTCCCCGTTGGCCATCATGGTCACGTGGCAATCCGGACGTTTCCGATCCGCCCCTCGCACCGTGTGAGCCAGTAGCAGAGCGACTTGAGGAGAATCCGCGGCGCCCCCCGCCCGCATCATCACACCGATCCTCGACGATTGCGAACTGACCTGCGGAACAAAACGGGCCGTGATCGCGCGATTCCCGGTGATGGCGCAGTAGGTGAACTGAAACGGATTCCCGCCTTCCAACGTGAACACGCTGCCGTCAAACATCGCCGTTCCGCTCTCGCTAAGCTGCCACGGTGGAGGCAGGCCGGCGGTCGTGCTCGTCTCCACCGAATCCGCGCCCGCCGCCGACACGACGTAGTAGTAGAGCGTCCCCACCTTCACCTTAGGGCACGTTAAGAAATAATATGGACAATTGCGATGCGGGAGGAGGGATGATGATCATTTACGCTCGCGAGGTGAGATCGTGTAGTTCCACGCCCAATCGTAAAAAGCGTTGTCGCCTGTGTGAGGGCCCACGAAGCCCCTGCCGTCGTCCCGAATGAAGGAAATGAGATCGTCCTTCTGTTGCGTGGTGAGATTGTCTCCCGTGCCGAAAAAGAGAATGGCATCGAAGAAATCGAGGTTCCTGGCGTTCCGGGCGGGAGGCGGTACGGCTTGTTTCGTGATCCACTGGGAATCGGTGCGAATGTACGTTTGGAAGGCGCCCGATTCTCTCCCCAGCCGTTCCATTACGCAGAACGCGTGCGAGATGGAATCATGCTGAAATGCGGTCGTGGTGTCGCCCCACGCCAGAACTCTCTTGGAACCCGTGATCCCATTCATTTCTCAAGCCATTGGAACACCTTCAGGATCGCCAGAAGGAGCCTATTCGGCAAGAGAATTCTCGGAGAATTCACTTCTTCCCTGAAGGCGCAGGTGAGATGGTTATCGAAAGCAGACTCGCGCAGGAGGGTAGGTCCGTGAAGACTATTCGGTGGTTTGCCTTTTCGCTCTTCATTCTGGCTGCCGTCGCGAAGTTCCTGGTAGCCGGATTCCTTCGCCAGGTCGGCCATCAGACGCTCCAGCGCCTCGCCTGAACTTCCGTTCATGTCCGCGTTGAGCGTGCCGCCGCGACCCGGACCGATCCAGACCGCGCCGAGGCATTCCTCCGCCGCGGCCTGCCGGACGACGGGATCCTCCAGCCAGTTGCGCTCCAGAAGGTTCGCCATCGAAACGACCGCGCCGCGCACGTGCGGGCATCGCGGCGGCACCCACAAATACGCCCGCCTTGGACCCGAGGCCGCCGAGTACCGGTAGACGGCGGCGTGGCACCCGCCCACCGCTAACAGCGCCGCAAAAACCGCAGTGAGATGTCTCATTTCAAGATGGCGGCGCGACCGGATTTGATGTCCAGGGTCCATGGCTTTGGTTCGGGTAGTCGCAGCTTCCCATCGCCGATTTCGAGCGGCATCCAAAGATAGCGCGAGTCCCACTGGGTCTGCGGCTTCCAGATATCG
Source organism: Bryobacterales bacterium (assembly GCA_003167275.1). Classification (GTDB taxonomy): domain Bacteria; phylum Acidobacteriota; class Terriglobia; order Bryobacterales; family Bryobacteraceae; genus JAIQFL01. The sequence continues at coordinate 6,877 of PMTT01000213.1, forward strand.
CCCATGAAAATGACCGTCGTGGCCTTCTTGCCGGTCACCTTCAGCATCATCGTGGATTGCGACCCGTAGGTGTTGGTTTCCGGCGGCGCAATATCCTGAAACTCGGACCACGGTCCTTCAAGCGATTTGGCCGTGGCGTACTTATTCGGATTGGGACGCCAGCCGGTCAACGCCGACCCAATCGCGTAATAGAGGCCGTTGTAGTGAACGATCGCGCCGCCTTCCAGATGCAGCGGAATCAGGCAGACTTCCTTCTCGACATTCAGATAGTCCCCAGATAGAGTCGCGATCCGGAATCCGAAGGGCCGGTCTTCGAAAATCAGGTACGGTGTGCCATCGTCATCGATGAACTGGCCGATGTCGCGGCTCTCATGGTCGAGGGGACGGAAACTCTTCAGATATCGGTAATCGCCATCGACCTTGGAGGAGACGGCGACTCCTACCCTCGCCAGGTTGTAGCCCCCGGTCTGGCCGGGCAGAGGTCCGTCGATGTGCATGTACATCACGAACCGGCCGGTCTTCGCGTTGTGGAAGACCTTGGGCCGCTCCAGAATCCATCGCGGCCCGAAGCCTTCCGGGTCGGCGAGCTTGATCACCTGGTTGCGAAATGTCCAGCGCACCAGGTCCTGCGAGGAGTAGCAACTCACGTACCGGCGGGACCGGTCGAGGTCTTGCGAGCGCTCCTCGCCGAACCAGTAATAGGTTCCGCGCACGCGAATGATGCCCCCACCGTGAGCCTGGACGTGCTCCCCACGATTGTCTTTCCAGATCTCGCCTGGATGGATCACGTTGCGGTCCGCCACCGTCACGCGATTCGTCTGCGCGGATCCGGGAGCGGCGCTCCATAACAGGAGCATCGGTGCGATTGAGCAAATAACTTTCAACATGGAAAACTTCAGCCAACTCGACGATAACCGATGGCAAACCCCTCCGGGCTTCAGTCTGGGGTCCACAGGATGATTCAAGCAAGACAATTCTCCGAGAATTCTCCGCGAATTGACGTGGATTGTCCCGTGAGCGTCACCGCTACTACCTCGGGCCGGGGCTGCCTCATCAGGTGCCGCTGGCCGCCAACGAGGCGGTTTACGGTTTCGGCCTGCAACTGCAATCGTTCCTCCAGCGCGCCACCAAGAAGCGCTTGCGCGTCAATGCCGATCCACGCATGGATACCGGCGATACACACGCTCCCGTGCCTTTCTACGTCACTACGCGCGGCTACGGCGTTCTGATCGATACGGCCCGCTACGCCACCGTCTACGCCGGAGGCAAGAAGAAGAAAAGCACGGGCCGGACCGAGACGGTTCCCGACCCCTCCGGCGTCTCCACTGAAAATCTGCCCGTCGCTGACCGCCGGCTCAGCATGGGAGAAGCCTCCGCCGTGCTCATCGAGATTCTCGAGGCGCAGGGCGTGGATGTCTACGTCTTCGGCGGGCCGAGCATGCGTGCCGCCGTGCAGCGATACAACCTCTATTCGGGCGGCGGAGCACTGCCGCCGCGATGGGGTCTCGGCATGTCAGTTCGCAACGCCAAAACCCACGGTCGCAAGAACCGGGGCAAAGTCTACCGCCGCCGCCTCATCCGCCGCATTCTTGGCCGCGGCGACGCCAAGGGCAAGATTGGGGGACGGAATGCCAGATGCTAGAATCGGCGCGACGTGCCATGCGCCGGGGCCTCTGCCGCCTGACTCACCACGAGGAAGCACAGGATCAACGCCGTGCTATTGAGACTGCCGCATCAGTGTGTCCAGATCATCAATTTCCTGCCGCAGCATGCGTGCTTTTCTCCGCATCACGCCAGCGGGCCCTGCTGGCATTCAAGGGCATCCGAGCCCCGGAGAGAATGGAGAAGGGCGCCCGACGCCCTGCATTCGGCCCTAGCCCAGAATCGAGTCGTCCACGAGCCCGCGGAGTCAGGGTTTGTTCGAGCGAGACTCCCTGCGCCCCGCCCGGTGGCGCGGAGCCTCCCGCATAATCCCACGCGCCACGGCCGATGCCGGCGTGGTGCCGATCCTTTTGGGACCTTACTAGTATGTTTATACGATTGCGCAAACAGCGCTACCCGATATAATTAAAGATAAAAGGGTCTCTTGGTTTATTACCAATGGCTATAGCAATGGCGGCGATCCTGACTCTGCTGGATCTCGCCGTCGGAACGGCCGCACTCTCGAGTACGTTGTTGTATACCGAAGCGCCGCAATACGATCCGCAGGCCATGCTGCGGGGCGTTGAACGATTCCCCGCGGGTGCGGTGGTGAAAGTGCTGGCGTCCGGTCGATCCCGCGTGCTTGCTCCATCCCTGGCCGATTCCGCGGACGCCGCGATCTCTCCCGACAATCGGAATGTCCTGCTCTCGGCCAGGGGCAAGCCCGGCCAGCCGTGGCAGATCTGGGAAGTGCCGCTGGAGGGCGGTCCGCCGTGGCAGGTGACCTTCGGCGCGGAAGACTGCATCCGGCCGTTCTATGCCGCGGAGGGAAAGTTCATCTACGCGCGGAAGACGGCGCGCGGATTCCAGATTGAGATCGCACCTCTGGCCGGCGGGAGTGCCCTGCGCCTCACGTACCTGCCCGGCGACTTCCTGCCCGACGCCATTCTGCGCGATGGGCGCGTGCTCTTCGAAGCGGCTTTTCCTGTTGCACCTGCGGTTCGCGACCTCTACACGGTCTACACGGACGGTTCTGGTGTGGAAACACGCCGCTGCGATCATGGACCCGATCGCCACTCGGCGGCCGAACTGGCGTCCGGGGATACCCTCTTTCAGACCGGCACGGGGCTGGCGCGGTTCACTTCGGCGCGTGCCGGGCAGTTGGAGTTGACGCTTCCCAAAGGGCAGTACGTCGGCCCGGTAGCGGAGACGGATGCCGGCGAGTGGCTGGCCTCCTACCGCGCGGGCGGGGCGGACGCATACTGGATTTGCCGCCTTCGGCCGCTGCCGGCCGCACCGCCGATCAAGGTTGTGGGGCCGAATGCCTGGCAGCCCGTGCCGGTGCGCGTCCGGCCGGCGACTCCCTATCACCCTTCGAGCCTGGGCAATCGCGAGGGCGCCAATCTGCTCTGCCTGAATGCGAATATTTCGAAAACCGAGCACATTCCCAAGGGGTCGGTAGCGGAAGTACGGGTGTGGTCGATGAATGAGCGCGGGGCCGCGGTGGCCCTCGGAACAGCGCCGGTGGAGACCGACGGGTCGTTCTACGTACAGACGCCCTCGGAAGCGCCGCTGCGGTTCGAGCTTTTAGATCGGGCAGGGAAGACCGTCGCCGCGGAAAAGGGTTGGTTTTGGGCGCGCAAGGGGGAGCAGCGAGTGTGTGTCGGCTGCCATGCCGGCCCTGAACGCGCTCCCGAAAACCTCGCCCCGCAGGTCCTCTTGCGTACGCAGAAGCCGGTGCCCATGATCAATCGGACGAACTAGGAGCAACCATGCAATTTCGCCTGCTGATTCCGGTATTGTTTTTGGCGGCCACCGAACCGCCGGCCCCGTCGCCGATCCGGTTCGAGGACGCGACCCGCAAAGCGGGAATCCGGTTCGAACACAGTTTTGGCGCGCAGCAGTTGGGTTCGCTGCTCGAGAGCACCGGCGCTGGCGCGGTCTGGTTCGACTACAACAACGACGGGTACCAGGATCTGTACGTGGTCTCCGGAAAGCCTTTAGGCGAAGGGATCCACCCATACCCGCTTCGCAAGGCCCCGGACCCCGCGCCGCACAACCACCTTTATCGGAATAATCGCGACGGGACGTTTACCGATGTCACCCAGGAGGCGGGGGTGGCCTCGGATCTATACAGCATGGCAGCCATCGCGGCCGACTACGATAACGACGGCAACGAGGACCTCCTGGTCACCGGCTACGGCCGCGTCATTCTCTACCGCAACCGGGGCGATGGCACGTTCGAAGATGTCACGGAGAAAGCCGGCCTGCGGGTTCCGGGTTGGTCCATCGGTGCCGCATGGCTCGACTACGATCGGGATGGCTGCGTCGACCTGTTCGTGGGCCGCTACGTGAAATTCGACCCGGCGTATCGCGCCTTCTACGCGGCGGACAACTACCCCGGACCGCTGGACTACCCCGCCGAGACGAACATGCTGTTCCACAACAATTGCGACGGGACCTTCAGCGACGTCTCGGCCAAGTCCGGAATCTCCGGTCTCAAGGGACGCACTATGGGAGTGACCGCTGCCGATTTCGATGGCGATGGCTACCCCGATATCTACGTCGCCAACGACAAGACCGAGAACTTCCTCTTCCACAACCAGCGGGACGGCACCTTCAAGAATGTCGCGATGGAAGCCGGAGTGGCATACGGCCAAAACGGCGAGAACACTTCCGCCATGGGGCCGGTTTTCGCGGATCTGGACGGCGACGGCAAGGTGGATCTCTGGGTTTCAGACTCCAAGTACAACCGTATGTTCCGCAACATGGGCGGGCTGCGGTTCGAGGACACCACCGCGCAGTCGGGCATTTCGCAAATGGCCGCGCAGTACGTCAGTTGGGGAACCACGGCGCAAGACTTCGATAACGACGGCCTGCCCGACCTTTTCGTCGTACACGGGGGACTGATTCACCTGGTTCCGCAGGAACACTCCATCTTCCGCAACCTGGGGAAGTGGAAGTTCGAAGATGTATCGTCCACGGCGGGCCCGTTTTTCGCCGCTAAGACGGCCGTCAAGTCCGTCGGGCGGGGAGCGGCCTTCGCGGATTATGACAACGACGGGCGGATGGACGTGTTCATCGTCAACCTGGGCGCGCCGGCCGTCCTGCTGCGCAACACGACGGCGGGTGGTGGACACTGGCTTGGTGTCAAGCTCGTCGGGAAGAAGAGCAATCGCGACGGCATCGGGGCGCAGGTCGCAGTGGTGGCCGGCGGAGTGCATCAACAGCGCGAGCGGATCGCGGGCTCCGGCTATCTCTCCCAGGATGACGGGCGGGTGCATTTCGGACTCGGCAAATCCGCCACCGTCGAGAAGTTGACAGTCACCTGGCCCAGCGGCACGGTGCAGACGCTCGACAAGGTGACAGCGGATCGCGTGATCACCGTTGAGGAGAAATAGCCATGCGAACTGCCTGCTTCCTGCTGTGCGCCACCGTCGCCCTGCAGGGCCTCGGCGCGGACAGCGATCCCGTGGCGGGAACGGCGGCGCTGGCCTATCCCTCGCCCATCGAGATCGCGGCGTCGGCCAACGGAAGCCGGCTCTACGTAGTGTGCGAGGGCACCGGCGAAGTTGTGGAACTGGATGCGGCGGCGGGCGCTGTGGTCAGACGCGTCCGCGTGGGCCAACACCCAAAAAGCGTCTCGCTTTCGACGGACGGGCGGCAACTGTACGTGGCGAATTCGTGGAGCGACACGGTATCCGTCATCGATGCGGCCTCCTTCAAAGTGGTGCGGGAACTGGCCGCGGGGTTCGAACCCAACGCAGCCGTAGC
>PMTT01000213.1:12302-15794 GCA_003167275.1 Bryobacterales bacterium
CTGCTGGCCGGGCGCGGCGCCGCGTACCTGGCGCTCTCCCCGGACGGGCGGAGCGTCTATTGCACCCACATCTACCCTCAGTCCAAGACGTTCCGTTCGCCGCCCGAATCCGAGGTCACCGTGATCGACACGCGCCGCCAGGTAGTGGTGGAGCGCGAAGCCTTACCGGGCGCCGCCGGCGTCTTCCATGTGACCACGGCGAATGCCGGCCGGGTGGTGGTCGCCGCCGCGATTCGCCCCAAGAACCTCATCCCCCTGGCGCACGTGGAGCACGGATGGGTGTTCGGCAATTCGCTCTCGGTCTTTGGCGCGGACATCGGCGAAGTTGTGCAGGTCCCGATCGACGAGTTGGATCGCTACTACACTCCCCCGTACGGCTTGGCGGTGACCCCAGGGAACCAACAGCTCTTTGTCAGCACGACCGGGTCGGACAGCGTGACGGCGATCGATCTGCCGAAGCTGGTGGCGTACATTCGGGCAGCCACCCCGGAACAGCGCCGCCTGATGGCCAACGATCTCTCCGCCTCGGCCAATTATGTTTCCGCGAGGATTCCGGTGGGGCGCGCGCCCAAAGGGCTGGCGCTCTCGCCGGACGGCAGACGATTATTCGTCGCCAACCGGACCGACGACACCGTTTCGGTGATCGACACGGCGTCGCACCGCGTGACGGCGACGATTCCGCTGGGCCGGCCCGTCAAGCTCACATCCGAGCGGCGGGGCGAGCGCCTGTTTTTCTCGGCGCGTTTTGCCTTTCAGGGCCATTTCGGCTGCGCCAACTGTCACCTCGAAGCGACGGTGGACGGATTGTCGTGGGATCTCGAGCCGGACGGCTTCGGCGTGGACATCGTTGCCAACCGGCTGCTGGAGGACGTCGCGGATACCGGGCCCTTCAAATGGAACGGCAGCAATCCGGACCTCGAAACCGAGTGCGGACCGCGCACCGAGAAGTACTTCTACCGCGCCCAGAGCTATTCAACGGCGGAACTGGCCGACCTGGTCAGCTTCATCAAGTCGATTCCCCTGCGGCCCAACCGGTACCTCCGCAAGGACGGCGAACTGACTGCCCAGCAGCAACGCGGGAAGGCCATTTTCGATCGCGACCGCGCCAAGAACGGCGCGCCGATCGAGGATACCAATCAATGCCGAATCTGCCACCAGGGTCCGCATTACACCGACCAGTTGTTGGCGGATGTCGGAACCGGAAAGCCCACCGACCGTTCGCCGCTGGTGGACGTGCCGCAATTGACCAACGTGGTCCTCAGTGGGCCGTACTTGCACGACGGGTCGGCGCGCACGTTGGAAGAAATCTGGACGGTCTTCAATCCCCACGACCGGCACGGCGTGACCAACGACCTCTCCAAAGACGAGTTGAACGACCTGATCGAGTATCTGAAAACTCTATGAGACGGCAACTTGCGGTATTCCTCATGTTCGCGGCCGGGGCAGTGGCCGGCGCCCCCGAGATGCCGCGGTTCCGGTGGGAAAATTTCACCACCGCGAACGGCCTGCCGGACAACCACGTTTTCCAGATCAAGGTGGATGGCCCCCGGGTGTGGGCGGCCACCGAGAACGGCTTGGCGCTCTATCAGAACGGGCGTTGGAAAGTCTATGGCACCGAAGACGGGCTGGCGCATCGCGCCGTTCTTTGCGTCGACGTAGACCCGCATACGGGCGACGTGTGGGCCGCCACCATGGGCGGCTTGAGCCGCTTCTCGGCCGGCCGCTTCGACAACTACACTCAGCTCAACAGCGGCCTTCCCAACGACGTGGTATATGGAGTGGCGGTCGAGGGCGACGCGGTCTGGGTGGCCACCGCCGCCGGGGGCGCTCGCTTGGATGTGAAGACCGGGCAATGGCGGCACTTCAACGAACGCAACACTCCCATGTACGAGATCTGGACCTACGGCGTCTCCGCCGGCGCAGAGAAGGTCTACTACGCGGTGTGGGGCGGGGGAGTACTGGAATATGACGTAAAGACCGGCCGATGGAAGGATTACAACGATCCCGACGGCGAGACCGAGATCGTGCTGCTCAAGGACCAGGGGCTGATTCACGAGATCACCACCTCGGTCAGTTGGGCGGAGAAAGACCACGTCCTGTGGGTGGCCACGTACTTCGGCGCCAGCCGCTACGACGGGCGNNGCGTGGTTCGCGACCGACAAGGGGCTCGCCTATTATGACGGAACGAACTGGTCGGTCTACCGGCCGGCACTGGATACCAAGGCGCCGGAAATGACCGTCCGGGACGCCCAGGGCACGGTCACGCAGATTGCGGTGACCTCAGCGCCATCCCACAACTATATCCTCGCCGTGGACTTTCAGGGCGAGGATCTCTGGGTCGCCACGGCTCACGGGGTCAGTCATGGAATTCGCTTGAAGCAACAGAAGGAGACAACCAAATGATATGCATTTCGGAAGCACTGGCTGAAGTAATGAGCTCGACGAGCATCGAAAAGCGAGCGGTGCGCGCCGCCCGCGCCCTCAATGAGGCCTACGACTATGAGCGGCCGAGTTCCTTCTCACGCGCCCTGCGGCTGGACTTCGGAAACGTAGCGGTTCTGCTGATCTCGGGAACGGCGTCCATCGGGGCCCACGGGGAGACGCTCTATCCGGGCGATTTCCGCGCCCAGACCCGCCGCACCTTCGCCAATATTACGGCGCTGCTGGAATCGGAGGGTGCAAGCTGGCAGGATATTGTGCGCACCAGTTGCTACCTGCGCGATATCGAGCGCGACTACGCCGCCTTCAACGAGGAACGTACCCGGTTCTATCAAGAGCAGGAACTCGATCCGCTGCCGGCATCCACCGGCATACAGGCGATCCTGTGCCGTCCCGACCTGCTGGTGGAGATCGAAGCGATCGCCATCTTCCGCACCGGTGACGCCAAGGAGTAGCGATGCTACCCATGATCGGTAGGACAGGCCTCCCGGCCTGTCGACAGGCCAGAGGCCTCTCCCACAATGTTCTGTTGGCAGCGGCGGTGGCGATGGCCGTGGCCATGCTCTCGCAGGCTCAGGCGCCCGGAACCTGTAGCTGCGGCGCCGACCCGCCCGGCCCGCCGAAGAGCCGCGAGGTCCGCCCCTACGCCAACACGCCGGAAGACATGCGGCCCTACGGCAACTTCACCGAGCCTTACTATGAGCACTACCAGAAGCAGGTGGAGTACAACGGCGCGGCGCGGGATGTGCCCACGCTGAAGCCCCAGGACGTGGACGAGGTGCGGATTGGCTTCCTGGGACCGGTCGAGAACCATCCCGACCAAGCGCTGGGCCGCATGATGCTGAATGGCGCGCTGCTGGCCGTCGAAGAGGCCAACGCCCGCGGCGGGTACGGCGGCAAACCGTTCCACCTGATGGTGCACAACGACGCAGCGCTTTGGGGCGCCTCCAGCAACGAGATCGTCAAGATGGCCTACGACGAAAAGGTCTGGGCCATGCTGGGCTCCATCAGCGGCGATTCCACGCATATTGCGCTGCGCGCCAGCCTCAAGGC
>PMTT01000447.1 GCA_003167275.1 Bryobacterales bacterium
TTCTAAAATAGCCACACCCAAATAAATTGAACTTCGTGATGGACTTTCGCCGATACCTACGCATTGGTAGTTGAGGGCGAACGAAATCCTTGGCTGCCCCACCCGATCAGTTGCACCACCAAGGAAGTGATTCCACCACGCAAAACCTGAGGAAAAGACAATGAAGAAAACGATGCAGTACTTTGCCGTCCTGGCGTGTGCCGGGATGCTGGCGCTCACCACTGCGCCGCGCGGTATGGCGGATGACGATTCTCCCCTGCGGCCGCTCGGAAATTCGCGGTTCATCGCGGCCGTCCCATTTCCCGGATATCCCGAGGGAATCGTGGTGAAGGACGGGCGTATCTACGTGTCCGGGCCGGCGGCGTTCGGTGTGCCCGGGAACTTCGTGCCCTCCACCATCCATGTGTACGATGAGTGGAGCGGCGCCTTTCTGCGTGACATCACGATCCAGGGCCAGCCGGCGAACGGCCTGCACGCGCTATCGTGCATCGCGGCGGATGACGACGGTAACCTCTACGTGCTGGACGAACAACTCGGAGTCGTGAAGGTCAATGTAGTGACTGGCCGACAGAGCATCTATGCGGGGCCGTTCTACCCGGTCTTTCACTCGGCATACAACCCGCCGGCGCCGCTCCTCTTGAACGACCTGGCTTTCGACAAGAAGGGCTACCTGTACATCACCGATAGCTTTCAGGCGACCATCTGGCGCGTTCCGCCGGGCGGTGGCGCACCGCAACCCTGGTACACGAGCTCGAAGATCGATGGGCCCTTCGGACCGAACGGCATCCGCATCGACGCCAAGAGTCAGAAGGTGTACTTCGACCTCACCTTCGATGCCGCGAACCTGGGACATGTCTACACGCTGCCGCTGGTGGACCATCCCACTGACAGCGATCTGAAGCTCTTTCACAGTTACACCGCCGGGGCCGGGCCGGATGGCGTGGCTTTCGGACAGTCCGGAAACCTGTACGTGTGTCTGGCAGGCTATAGCCAGATCTCAGTCCTGCGGCCGGATGGGACCGAAGTGCAGCGCTTTTCGGGACCGGCCCAGAGACCCGCCAATCAGGGCGGTCCGCTGGCTTGGGCAAATCCCGCGAACATCAGCTTCAACAACCTGACCGGGACTCTGCTGGTGACCAACCATGCCAGCATGACCGGTCTGCCGGACCCGAGCCCCCTGTTCGCGATCTTCGACGTGTATGTGAACGACCGGGCGGGCACGTTGTTTGCGCCGGGTCAGGACCAGAACGAACAGTAGGTTGGGCCTTGTCCCGTGCTGTGTACCGCCGCCGGAGACGCCTGGGACACCGGCGGCGCTGAGCGGCGGCCCGGCGGGGCCCACGTCAATCTATAATAAACTCAGTGCCACATACGAGACAGCCTAATGCAGAACTCCTGCAAGCTGCCCTTGTCGGATACCAGCACCAGCGCGCGATTCTGGCGGAACGAATTGCCGTGCTTACCCGAGAACTGGGCGGCAGAGCCGGGCGTCATGCCGCCGCGGATACTGCCAAGCCAGGACCGGCAGTTAGCGTCCGGGAACGCTGGTCGGAATCGACGCAATCCGCGGGAACGCCGCCGAAGAAGACCAGCCGCAAGCTCAGCGCCGCCGGGAGGGAGGCAATTGCCACGGCCACCAGGAAGCGCTGGGCAACCTACCGGGCAGAGAAAGCAGCCGCGGCCGGTTCGTTGTGCGTCGGTGTGCCATTCAACCAAACCAGGCGACTTCCTAAGGAACTCGATGGCGCGATGTCTTTCGCCGACTTCCTGGAGTTCGAAAGGGACTGGTCAGTCACCAATCGCGAACGGGGGAAGCTGATCGACAAGAGCGTCTCGGGTACGTTGAGTTCAGAAGAACGAAGGCGACTTGACGCTTTGCAGATCTACGCGGACTACCATATCGACCAGGTGTCACCACGCCCCACCGATGCGCTGGATGAGCTTGAACTGTTACTTCGCCCTGCGGGAACGCGGTGAGTTGCCAGTGACGTACTAAGGCGTCGAGAAGGCTGTGGCCGATTCCAGTGCGGCTCAAGGCGGCCGGCTAGCGCCGGCAGACAGGCGAAACCGCCTGTCCCACCAGAACCTCCGGCTCCTGGAACATCCTTCTCCTGCTGCCGCTCTTCACCAACATCAACTGCACGTCGCTGATGTGGCGCTCCTCGAAAGCGCCTTCGCAGTAGCCCAGGTAGTAGTCCCACATCAGCGTGAACCGCTCGTCGAACCCCAGCGCCTTCACCGCCGCCATCCGCTCGTGGAATCGCTCGCGCCATGCGGCCAGCGTGCGCGCGTAGTGGCGTCCCATGTCGTCCACATGAAAGGGCGAAAGCCGAGTGACTCGCGCCAGGGAAGCGAGGATGCCGCTCAGCGAGGCCAATTCCGAGCCTGGGAAGATGTGCTTCTGGATCCAGTCGATCTGCTTGCGGTATGCCGGAAACTTCCGGTCGTTCATCGTGATGGTCTGCAGCAGCATGGCGCCATCCGGCTCCAGCAGACGGTCGCAGGCGCCGAAGTACTCATCGTAATAGTCGTAGCCCACCGCCTCGAACATCTCGATGCTTACGATCTTGTGGTAGCGCCCGCGCAAATTCCGGTAATCCTCGAACAGCAGTTCGATCCGCCGGCCGGAATCCTCGCGGTCGAACCAACTGCGCGCGTAGTCGTGCTGCTGCCGGCTGATGGTGGTGGTGGTGACCCGGCAGCCATAATTGCGGACCGCATGCAAGGAGAAGGCGCCCCAGCCGGTCCCGATTTCGAGCACGCGATCTTCCGGCTGCAACTCCAGCTTGCGGCAAATCCGGTCAAGCTTGCGGGACTGCGCCGCTTCGAGCGAATCCGCCGCCGTCTCGTACCAGGCGCAGGAGTACATCATGCTGCGGTCCAGGAACAGCCCGAAGAATTCGTTGCTCAAATCGTAATGCGCGCCGATATTGCGGCGGCTCCCGGCGATGGTGTTGGCCTTCAACCGGTGCCGAATCCGCTCGGCGATGCCGCTGACCGTCGACAGGAACCCGTTGGTTTGCTCCAGCCGGTCAAGATTGCGCACCGCCAGCCGCACCACCGAAACCAAGTCGGGAGAAGACCAGTCCCCGTCCATGTAAGACTCGCCGAGGCCCACGTCGCCGCCCGTGAGTGCGCGCTGGTAGAAGCGATCGTTGTGGACCACCAGGGTGGCGTGCAGGTCGCTGCCGGCGTCTCCGAACTGCATGTTCTGGCCGCCCGAGATCAGTTCGAGCGAGCCGCCCGCGAGCCCTTGGAGCGTCTTGAGAAACAGCTTTCGGGCCGATGAAACCATCCATTCATTCATGTGTCGAGACCTCGCGCGGCACGCGTCGTGCCGGATGGGTGAATACCGGTACCTTCTTCACATACAACCGCAGGGCTTCCCAGTGGATTGCGGCGATGACCTTGGCCGTCATCCAGGGATGCCGCGCTAACGCCCGTACCAGCGACCGCGCCGTCCAGGGCCGGCGCTCCAGCATCAGGGTCGCGTCGAAAATGCTCCGCCCGGCTTCGAGCGTGTTCATGTGGGCGGTCAGATGGCCGCCAGGCGCGGTCAGGACGAAATCGTAATCGAGGCGCATGTCCATGAAGGGAGAAACGTGCATCGCCTTGGGACACTGGTAGCGCCTGGCCTTACCCAAATAGCCATGGCCGGGGGAACTCACGTCGGAGGAGCCGATGCCCGCGGGCCGTTGGTTGGCCGGCGAGAGCCAGTAGTTGTGACACTCGCCGAATGTGTTGTGGACCTCGGCCAGCACCATTTGCAGGTTCTCCGCAGCGTCGTAACAGTAGAAGAAGGAGATCGGGTTGAAGTTATACCCCAGATACCGCAGGTGTGTCAGGAGAAAGATCGGGCCGTCCGGTAGCACGAGGGTGCTCGCCGCCGCGTTGGCCGTGAGCCGCTGGCGGAGCGGTGTGCCCGGATCGCCGAAATGGTCGCGCTCGTCGAAGCTCGCCCAGTTCCAGCGGTTGTAGCTGAGGAATCGCGAGATGCGGGTCAACTCGGGGATGCGGTCGATGTCGAGGAACGCCATGAACAGCCCGTAGCGGAACTCGTGCCGCTTAGGCTCAAACCGCCGATGCCGCAAGGTCCCGAAATAGAAAGCAGATTCCATTAGTGGCTCCCGCATGAACGTGGCGCGGACACTGCTCTGTGACATGGAGGCCAAGTCCTTTATTTTCAACAGGGGCTTCCAGCGGCGAAAGGCCGCTGGGAGCGCCGACCGGCGGGCTGTCACAGCCTATTCAATCCGGCGCCGCCGGAGGCCGGGGCTCGTGTCTGCCGCGTCGAGATTCGTCTCG
>PMTT01000717.1 GCA_003167275.1 Bryobacterales bacterium
TCTCCCCGCGGCAGCACAGACGCCGCGTCTAAGGAGTGATACACTGAAAACTCTTGTTTGGCGACTTTGCTAGCAAGTCGTCACCTGGCTGAGGGCTCGGAAACGAGGTCTCTTTCAGCGCTACTCCTGGCCGCTGGGGTATAACCTGATCGGCTGGTATTTGTAAATTCGGCCAGCCGCCTTCGGGCGGCTGCCCGAGCCCGTAGTCTTGGGAGGACGCTCGGTGAGCGTTGGCAACAGTGAATATCCGGCGCGCATCCGTTACCTTGCTGCAGTGGTGTCCGGTGTCCGCAATTATCGCGGGTCCGGAGGCGCTCAGCCCGCGTTTCGAGTTTCTGCGTCAAGTGAATCCGCCCAAATGCTATGCCGTTCCATCCGACCTTCCGGTACTGCAATCGCTCGGAAAGTTGAGACCGTTAGGGGCCTCCGAGGTCAAGGGCCTCGACTCGCACAAGGGCACCGAACATATCTGGAGGCAGTTGGACCCACTCTATCCGCTCCAGGTGGTTCCGCAACTTGGGATTTCGATCACGCGTCAGGACGTGCAGTTCTCCAAACCGGAGGTGCGGGTGTACGTGCATCCCTTCGGCTATCTCGCGACCTTTCGCACGCAACTGACAGTTCCCGCAGATAGCGCCGGGGTCTCCGGCCGCACGCTGGCTCGAATCATCAATAACATCGAGCGGAACCCTACTCTCAAGATCGCCTCGAAGGCATTCTGCGGCGCGACGCGCCTGAGCGTTTTATTTGAGCGCCTGTTTGGCTGTGTCTCGCGGCAGATGTTCTCCAGCCCGGTCCGAGCCGTTTCGCAGGATGAGCCGTTCTTTTGCCTGGATCTTACGGGAAACGACCTTCCAGGCGACGCTGAGGGTCTGCAGAATTCTCGTGAGACCGTGATCGAGCTCGCATCCGCGCTGAACCGCCACACCGGCAACCTGCCTACCGAAGAGTACGACATCAGCAAGCTGGGTACCGTGGAGGTTGGGCGCGAAGCGAAATCCGGTCCGCCCTCCGGGTGGTCGTTTGCAGCGAGAAGCGGCTTTGCGACCTACATCAAACCGGGAGTGGATCTGCAGCATGCTCAGCGCGCTGCAGGGTGCCATCACCGGAACGTGGCGAAGCAAGTCGGCTTTTTCCGCTTATATCATGGGTTGTTGAAGGCGGTGGATGACGAGCGGCTGCGGACTGCGGCCGCCCCGGTTCTGCAGGCGGCTCTGGACACCTACGATCTCCAGGCGATCGCATTCTCAAAATGGTGGGCCCGATGGGGGACCGCCGTACTTCACCTCGATGCGCCTGTACGGCGGGTGGAGGAGGCCTACGGACTCGATCGACGGTACGCTCACGACAGGAATGCGAAATGGTTGGGCGGGGGGAGCGCGCCGGCCGAGCGGCGATCCCGGGTTTTCATCAGTTACAGCCACGACAATCGGAAATGGTTCGATCGGCTGCGCAAGCATCTCAAGCCAATCGAGGATAAATTGAAGGACTGTCCCGTCTGGGCGGACGATCATATCAAGGCAGGGCAGAGGTGGCGGGATGAGATTGCGACCGCCATGAAGGATGCGGACATTGCGATTCTCCTCTTGTCCGCCGATTTCTTTGCATCCGAATTCGTAAAAGGCACTGAGTTGCCGGTTCTGCTGGCAAAAGAAGAGGCGGGCCGGATGACGATTCTGACGTTGGTCATCTCCGCCTTTGCGGAGGTGAGTGGAACGTACGCGGAACGGGTTCGGGAGTTCCAGGGGGTCAACAGCGTGAAGCGGTCACTGCTGAGGATGCGTCTCGCGGAACGAGAGGAAACCTTCGTTTCGCTGGCAGTCAGGGTGGCGAAACTTCTGGAAAGCCCTGCGACTGTTGAGACTCAAGCAACCGATAAGTCAAACGAATGAAGCACGGCTACGGATAAAGCCATCGCCCACCTGGTGGGCTTGGTTATGACAATGCTCAACGAAGCCAGCTTTCATGAGGCGCTTCCCGACCGCGCCCAGTCCGCATCAACGGCAGAGTGTGAGATAAAGACTCTTGGTTTGTCCATCGCTGTCATCCTTCTGGCACGCGCGTTTCTAACTGTTTCAGATAAACCTCGATATCACGGAAGGAGATCGGCCAACCGCGGCGGCAGTGCGTTGTCGATCAGGAATTTCAAAATGAATGAGGGAGGGAGGGCCAGTTCCCGTTCCATTGCCGAAGCTGCGGCGAAGCGCGGGCATTCGCGGATATCTTCCCTTTCGAGATCCGGATATTCGGACAGAATCTCGTCCTCCGCCACCCCGCCAGCCAGGAGCCGCAGTACGGTAGCCACGGGAATCCGTAGGTGGCGCACACACGGAACTCCATCCATCTGTGCAGGATCAACGGTGATTCGCTCGAGATTCTTCATTTGCTGCCTACCCAATTATTGTCGCAACTGCCACCGCGTTCAGGCAAACGCACCTCCCCCTACTTCGCGTCCCGCCAGTTGACTCCCACGCCCACGTCCACCAGCAGCGGGACCTTCAACTCATGCGCGCCTTCCATCTCGC
This sequence comes from Bryobacterales bacterium, assembly GCA_003167275.1. Classification (GTDB taxonomy): domain Bacteria; phylum Acidobacteriota; class Terriglobia; order Bryobacterales; family Bryobacteraceae; genus JAIQFL01. Next base: position 2,526 of record PMTT01000717.1, read on the forward strand.
ACTTCACCAGCCGAGTGACATCTTCGATCTCCTCTGGTGGACATTCAAACACCAGCTCGTCGTGGACCTGCAGTAACATCGCACTGCTGTGACCGCCCGCCTCTAATGCCCGATCGATCCGCACCATTGCCAGCTTGATCAGGTCGGCGGCCGTGCCTTGCAAGGGCGAGTTCACCGCCGTGCGTTCCGCAAATCCGCGGGCGTTCACATTCCGGCTGTTGATGTCCGGAATCGGCCGCTCGCGTCCGAACAGCGTGCGAGTCACTCCGCTCTTCCGCACTTCGGCAATCGTGTCATCCAGCCACTTGCGCACGCCCACGTAGCGCGCGAAGTAGTTCTTGATGTACTTCTCCGCCTCCGCGCGCGTGATGCCCAATTGCTGCGCCAGGCCGAAGCCGCTGATGCCATAGACGATCCCAAAGTTCACGGCCTTGGCGTCGCGCCGCGCCTCGGGGGTCACCATCAGGGGCGGCACGCCGAGCACCTCCGACGCCGTTTTCGTGTGGATGTCTTCACCCGCGCGGAAAGCCTCCAACAGCAGGGCGTCTTCCGACATGTGGGCCAGCAGCCGCAGCTCGATCTGCGAGTAGTCGGCCACCAGCAGCTTCCATCCGGCGCGAGGCACGAAGGCGGCACGGATCTCCCGGCCCAGCGCTGTCCGGATGGGAATGTTCTGCAGATTGGGGTTCGACGACGAAAGCCGGCCCGTGGCCGATCCCGCCTGGTTGAAGCTCGTGTGCAGACGGCCCGTCTGGGGGTCGAGCAGCGCGGGCAAGGCATCCACATACGTGCCTTTGAGCTTGGTGAGCTGCCGGTACTCCAGCACCTTGCGGACGATTTCGTGGTCTGCGGCCAACTCGTCCAGGACATCCGCCGCGGTGGAGACGACCTTGCCTTTCCCGTACTTCACCGGTGCGGGCAGCTTCAGGTCTTCGAACAGCACGCGCCCCAATTGCTGCGGCGAGCTGATGTTGAAGCCCTTCCCGGCGAGCGCATGAATCTCGTCGGTAAGGCGCGCGATCTCCGTCTCCATCAGGCCGGAGAGGCGCTTCAGTTCCACCGGGTCGATGCGGATGCCGGTGCGCTCCATGCGCGCCAATACGCCCGTCATGGGCAGCTCGATGTCGGCGTAGAGTCTCTCGAATCCGCGCGATTCGACGGCCGGCGCCAACTGCTTCCAGATCTCGAGCGTGATATCGGCGTGCTGTTCGGGCGAGGGGCCCAGTTTCAGATCCAGCCGGCGCCGCGCCTGTTCCTCCAGGGCGCATCCCGAGGGGTCGGCATCCAGCAGGAAGGCGTACAGCATCAGGTCATGCTCGAAGCCGCGCGCCGCCACGCCCATGCGTGCCAGCATCAGCAGCGCCGATTTCACGTCGCAGGCGATCTTCGTGGCACTCGCGTCTTCGAGCCACGGCTTCAGATGGGCCAGGTTCTCCGACGTCACCGCGCGCGCCTCGCCCGACTGCCAGGCCAGCCCCACCGTATCGAGCGCGAATTCGCCCTCGGCCGATTTCGAGATGGCGACGGCCACCGGCGCCCCTGCTGGAACCGACGCGAGCCAGGACTTCAGCTCATCCGCGTCCTGGATCACCCGATAGTCACGCTCCCTCGTGTCCTCGGCGGGGCCGAGTTCTTTCAGCAGGCTGTAGAATTCCAGCTCTTTGTATACCGTCTTGAGCAGCACCGGGTCCACCGCCTGGGCCTTCACTGCTTCGAACGAGAATTCGATGGGCACTTCGGTGGCGATGGTGGCCAGGCGCTTGCTCATCTGAATGCGCTCGACGTTGTTCTGGAGGCTTTCGCGATATGCTTTGCGCTCCACCTCCGCGGCGCGCTCCATGGCCGCCTCCACGGACCCGAAGCGCTCGATCAGATCCTTCGCGCCCTTGTCCCCGATCCCGGGGGCGCCGGGAATGTTGTCGACGGCGTCACCCTTCAAGGCCAGCAGGTCGGCGACCTGATCGGGACGAACGCCCATGAAGGCTTTGACTTTCTCCGGGTCGTACCATTCATCGTCCTTGGCCGGATTCAGCATGGAGATGTGGTGGGTCACGAGCTGCAGCATGTCCTTGTCACTCGAAACGATCACCACCTCGTAGCCGGACTTTTCGCCCAGGCGCGCCAGGGTTCCGATCACGTCGTCGGCTTCGAAGCCGCGGTATTCCAGGATGGGGATCCGCATGGCTTCGAGCACGCGGCGGACGTAGGGGATCTGCTCCAGCAGGTCGGGCGGAGTCTCGGCGCGGTTGGCTTTGTATTCGGCGAATTCCTCCACGCGGTGGGTGGGCGCGCCGCTCTCGAAGATCGCGGCGATGTACGGCGGATCGTACTGCTTGGAGAGCTTCCGCAGCATGTTGTTGAAAATGTAGACCGCTTCGGTGGTAAAGCCGGTGCTGGTTCGCATCGGGGGCGCGGCGCTGCGGGCGCGCGCGTGGTAGGCGCGGAAGATGAAACCGAAGGTGTCGATGAGGAAGAATCGCTGGTGGGGCACTTGGCTCAATCATACTACTGCGCGCGCGAATAGCCGGAAAAGCGCAGCGTTTATGCCACGGAAATTACGCCGAGTGTTGCTGATTAGCCACACTATGCGAGCTACAACTATCTGAAAATAAATGGCTTGTGATTTCGGCTCAAAGTTGCTTTAATAGAACCGATGATGTTGGAGAATTGCCGTGCGATTTGAAACCACCCTGCAACGCCCGGTGGAAGTTGCGGGAGTCGGTCTTCACAGCGGCGTTTCGGTGAAGATCCGGATCCTTCCGGCACCGGTCTCCACCGGCCTGGTCTTTCTCCGCAGCGATCTCGACAACTTCCAGATTCCCGCCAGTTGGCGGCACGTCGCGCGGGTCAGCTATGCGACCAGCCTGATGCACCAGGGCGTGCTCATCTCCACCACGGAGCACCTGCTGAGCGTGTTCTACTCGATGGGGATCGACAATGCCTACATCGAGATCGACAACCTGGAAGTGCCGATCCTGGATGGCAGCGGTTTGCCGTTCGTGCGGCTCATCCAGGAGGCGGGGATTCGCCAATCCCGACGGAAGCGCCGCTACCTGCACATCCGGCGGCCCATCTCGGTAGAGGATAAAGGCAAGCGAATCAGCATCCTGCCGGCGGACAGTTTCCGGCTGACCTGCGACACGGACTATCCTTACCCGGTGGGGCGGCAGTCCCTGGAACTGGAAGTGACCCCGGAGAATTACGCCAGCGAGATCGCGTTTGCCCGCACGTTCGGTTGGGAAGCCGACCTGGACCAGATGCGCAACATGGGTCTGATCCGCGGGGCGTCGCTCGAGAACGCGGTCTGTTTTACACCGAATGGCGTGATGAACCCCGGCGGGCTCCGCGCGCCCGACGAATGCTGCCGCCACAAGGCGCTGGACCTGATCGGCGATCTGGCGCTACTAGGCAGGCCGTTGCTCGGCCACGTGATCGCCGAACGGGCCGGTCACGCCATGCATGCGGCTCTGGTGGCACGCATCATGTCGGACCCCTCGCTGTATGAGATCGTCACGTTCGATCAGTTGGCGTCGCGGGTGGCCGCGGTGCTGGTAGGGTAAGTAGCACGGGATTTCACCACTTTTCTCCTCTGGCTGTCCCTCTTATTCTGTCCTTACGCATGACTGGCCCGCCACGAGTTTCACCGAGCGCGAGGAACAGCGCGATCTGGCCGCCGCAGGGAAATGATGTGGGGTATGCTTTAGCTTGCCCAACCATTCATTTTGTCCGGGCAAGCTAAAGCATACCCCACAACGATTAATCCGCGCTGACCGTCCCGTCCTCTGCGCCTGCACCGCGCCGCTTTACGGGCATCGCGCAGCACCGCTATCCTGGTCGATGCATTGCATGGCATCACCATCTCCGCAGGACCGTTCTTCGCCGGCGACTTAATCGGCTTCACCACCGGTCTGCTGGTCACCGTTCTGCTGCTGGTGCTGACCCTCCGCGCCGCCAAACTGCCGGGGACACCGCTGGCCAACATCGGCTTCGCCGTGTGCGCGCTTCTTTGGACCGCGGGCGGTCTGGTTCACACGGCGCTGCTGGCTTCGGGAATGCCCAGCCTGGGTGGTTTCGCATTGTCTGCCCAGGCGATTCAGTTCACGGGCGCGGCAGCTTTCCCCATCCCCGTACTGGCGATTTGGCGCCCTTTCGCCGTCCGCCCCTGGCAAAGACGCGTGGCGCGCATCCTGCGGATTGGGGCCTGGCTCTTCGCCGCCGCGGTTGCAACCCTGGTCTGGTCCCGGCCATTTTTGGGCGCCTGGTGGCTCCCGTTTGTCTCCCTGCATTCCTATACGGCCTACACGGCCGCGCTGCTGCTGATCGCAGGAGCGGCCACTTCGCTGCGGCGACACTCCACACCGCGCGCCCTCTATCTTCCCTCGCTGGCGATTGTTTCCGCGGCGTTCGGCGCCTCGCTCGCGATGACGATCGCACAACACTTGCGTATGGGGACCGCGCATGGCCTCGTCCTTGCCGGCCTGGCGAGCCACCTGGTCCTGCTGGTGGTCCTGTGCGCCTTCTTCCTGTTCGCGCGGTTCCGCTTCGCGGACGTGTTCATTCGCTACGGAGTGCGCATCCTGCTAGCCGGGGTGTGGGCCACAGTCCTGGCCTTCACCGCACAATCTGCGGCGCTGCTGCACGTGGCGATGCACGCCACATCGCCGGGAGCGGTCCATGTCTTTTTGGTCATCATTGTGGGCAATGGCCTGCTGCTCTCGTTCACTTTTGTGGACGAACGGATCAGCGACCTGGTCAACCGCTGGCTCTTCCGCGCGCCGGACTACCGGGCTGCCCGTCGGCAACTCTCGGACCGGCTCAGCGACCTTTCGGCCGAATCCGAAATCGCGGCTGCCGTGGAAGACGCCGCCCGCGTCCCCCTGGAACTAAGCGGCGCGCGTGTGATCGCGCTCGATAGCCTGGCACCATCGGATTGGCCGACCGGCATTGTGGAGGGTGAGGTAGTCGAACTGGGTCACGCCGATCCCCTGCAGGCTCGGCTTCCGATACCGAACATCGAAGTGTTGATCCCCATTACTTCGGCTGGCCGCGTGTCCCACCTGCTGCTGGTCTCGCCCGGCCCGTCCCGGCCGGGCCTGGTCAGCCATGACCTGGACTATTTGCGCGGAGTGGCCGCGCTGTGCGGCAATCGCCTGGACGCGCTCCGCCGCGAGGAAGAGTCCATCGAGCGCCAGAGCCGCGAGGCGCTGCTGCTCCAGCAGGTGACGGAAGCCGAGCTTCGCGCTCTGCGGGCCCAGATCAATCCCCACTTTCTGTTCAACTCCCTGAACACGGTGGCCGACCTGATTGTCCGCGACCCGCCTCGCGCCGAGGCCATGACTCTGCGGCTCGCGAGCGTGTTCCGGCACGTGCTGGCGCACTCCGCCCGGCCGCTGACGTCCATTCGCGACGAGGTGGAGTTCTTGCGGACGTACCTCTACATTGAAGAGGCACGTTTTGGGGATCGCCTGCGAGTGGAAATCGAGGTGGCGCCGGATGTCGCCAACGAACATATGCCGTCATTGATGCTGCAGCCGCTGGTGGAAAACGCTCTCAAGCACGGCCTGGGACCCAAGCGCGGACCGGGCCATCTGTGGATCTTCGCCGAGGCCTTCGGCGACCAGGTTCGCCTGAGGGTGGAAGATGACGGAATCGGGCCGGGATCGTCGGGCGCCCAGCCCGATGGACGGCCTGCCGGACCTGGCCATCGCGCATCCCCGGGGCTCGGCCTCGCCAACGTTGCCGAGCGCCTCAATACGCTGTATCACGATCGTGCTAGCGTCAGCCTGGAGCCCCGCGAAGGCGGAGGGAGCCGCGTGACGGTACTGATTCCACGCGGCGAGGCGGTGGACGCGGCATGAGGACCATCGTGGTGGACGACGAAGAGCCCGCGCGCGCCCGCCTGCGCCGCCTTCTGACCGCGCATCCCGACATCGTGGTGGTGGGAGAGGCCCAGGATGGCCTGGAGGCGGTCGAGAAGATCGAAGAACTGCAGCCCGATCTGCTGTTCCTCGATATCGAACTGCCGGGGCTGACCGGTTTCGAAGTCCTGCAGTCGATTCCACCGACGGTGACCCTTCCGCTCGTGATCTTCGCGACCGGGTACGACCAACACGCGCTGGCCGCCTTCGAGGCCAATGCCCTCGCCTACCTGCTGAAGCCTGTGGAACCGGAGCGGCTGGCTCATGCCGTAGAACGCGCGCGCAAGCTCAGTGCCGCGTCAGGCGAACGGGAGCGCGAACGGGAGCATGTTCTGCGGGTGGCGCGCGAGACCCCCAGGATCCTCCGGCAAATCGTCTGCCGGAAACGCGATCGTGCGGTGCTGATGCCTCCCGAGCAGATCTTCTGGTTCCAGGTGGAGGACGGGCTGGTGAAGGCGCACACCGGGACCGACGTGTTTTGGGTGAATTATCAGCTCGGGGAACTGGAGGCCAGCCTCCCGGAGGATCTGTTCTTTCGGGCGCGCCGGGAAGTGCTGGTGAATCTGACCAGGATCAAGGAGATCAAGCCGTATTTCAAGAGCGGTTTCGTGCTGGCGATGTCGGACGCCGCCGCGACCGAGATCGTAGTCAGCGAACGCCAGGCACGCTCGCTGCGGCTGAAGATCCCGGGGCTGTAGGACAGCCCTCAGTCTTAGTGGGGCGGCCAATCTTGCCCGCAGCCGCGTTTTACGCGGCCTTTTGATCAGACGCGAATCTACGCTCTCAGCCACCAGCGCGCCGGCTGAAAGCCGGCTGCAGCCAGGATTGGCTGCCCCACAACTAAGTGAACAGCATTGGGTCTAGAATAGAGACACCGAGGACATCTATGTTACGATTGCCAGGCTGTATGGCGGCGTTTGCCTTCACCTTATGCGCCGCGACGCCGAAGTCGACTTTCACAGTTCCAGTCACCTACTACAAGCTCCCCAATGGTCTGCGCGTGGTGCTCTCGCCCGATCACACCGCCTCTACCGTCGCTGTAGCGGTCTATTACAACATCGGGTTCCGCATCGAACCGCGCGATCGCACCGGCTTCGCCCACCTGTTCGAGCACATGATGTTCCAGGGCTCCGCGAACCTCGGAAAGATGGAATTCATCAAGCTGGTGCAGCAGAACGGCGGCATCCTGAACGGCTCCACCCGATTCGATTTCACCAATTACTTCGAAGTGTTGCCCTCGAACAAACTGGAAACCGCGCTCTGGGCCGAGGCCGACCGCATGAAGGGCCTCGATATCACCGAGGCGAACCTCACCAATCAGAAGGGCGTGGTCTCGAACGAGGTGAAGGTGAACGTAATCAATCAGCCATACGGCGGATTTCCCTGGCTCGATCTGCCACAGGCCGCCAACACGAATTGGTTTAACGCCCACAATTTCTACGGCGACCTGAAGGAAATCGATGCCGCCACGCTCGACGACGTGAAGGCGTTCTTCAAAACCTATTACACTCCCAACAACGCCGCTCTCGCCGTGGTGGGCGATTTCGAAATCCCGCAGGCCAAGGCGATGGTGGAAAAATATTTTGCCGCCATTCCCGCCGCCAAGCCAGCCCAGCGTCCGGACCTCGCCGAACCGCGGCAGGAGAAGGAGAAGCGCGCTACCAAAGACGACCCTCTGGCCAAACGACCCGCGCTCGGCATCGGCTATCACATGCCGGAACGCAACACGCCCGAGTACTTCGCCATGGGCCTGATCGACCAGATTCTCGCCAAGGGCAACGATAGCCTTTTGTACTCCGACGTCGTGAAAAAGCGTGCGCTCACCGGAGCCGTTTCCGCCGGCATCAACTTCGGACTGGGGAATATGTTCGATTACAACGGCCCGATGCTCTACATCCTGAGCCTGTACTATGACAGCACGGCCAAGACCGACGAGATCGTATCGGCCATCGACGGCGACATCGCCGGGCTCCAGGACAAGCCTTTGGACCGCGCCACGCTCGATCGCGCGCTCAGCAAATTCCGCTCCGCCTTCTACGACGACCTCTCCTCACTAGGCGGCTTCGGCACCGCCAATCTGCTGGCCAGCTTCGCGCTGTTCGACGACAACCCAGCCCGCATCAACACCCTCGAGACGGAGTTTCAGAAAGTCACGCCGGAGTTGATTCAGAAAACCGCACGCGAGTATTTGCGGCCTGGAAACCGCACCATTCTCGTGGTCGAACCCACCCCGGCGAAAGGAGCAGCCCAATGAGATCCCGATTTGCCTTGCGTTTGACGGCGGCTGCCGCCATCGCGTCGTGCCTGGCGTTTGCGCAGGAAAAACAGAAGCCGCCGCAGGGTCCCGCCCCTAAACCGTTCTCGCTCCCGGCCTCGCAAAACCTCACCTTGAAGAACGGTGTGAAAGTGACTCTCACGCCTTACGGCAATATCCCGAAGGTCTCCATGCGGATCGTGATCCGCGCGGGCAACGGGAATGAGGGACCCAAACAGGTCTGGCTCGCCGATTTTATGGGCGACCTGCTGAAAGAGGGCACCACCAATCGCACCTCCGCCCAAATCGCGGAAGAAGCGGCATCCATGGGCGGCGGTGTGAACGTGTCCGCCTCTTCCGACGAGATCACTGTGGGAGGCGACGTGCTCTCGGATTACGCCTCCGGCATCGTCAAGTTGCTGGCCGATGTGGTCGAGCATCCGCTCTTGCCTGCCTCCGAATTGGAGCGGATCCGCTCCAACCGGCTGCGCACTCTCGCCATCCAGCGCACCACGCCCGGAGGCCTGGCGAATGAGGCCTATGCCAAGGCGATTTACGGCGATCATCCGTACGGCCGCTATTTTCCAACCGAAGAGATGCTGAAGTCGTACACCATCGAGGACGTCCGCAATTTCTACCAGGCGAACATCGGGGCCGCGCGGAGCCATATCTATATCGCCGGCCGATTCGATGCTTCGCTGGCCAAAGACGTCACGGCCGCCTTCGAAGCCTGGAACAAAGGTCCGGCGCCGGTGGAAGACGTTCCCAAGCTTACGGCGAAGGCGTCCTTCACTTTGATCGATCGCCCCGGAGCCGCCCAATCCACCATTCGTTTCGGCCTTCCGGTCCCGCCGCCCACCAGCGCCGACTATATCCCGCTGGAGGTCACGAATTCACTTCTGGGAGGGTCGTTCGCTTCGCGCATTACCAGCAACATCCGCGAACAGAAAGGATACACCTACTCGCCAGCCAGTTCGGTCGTCACCGAATACCATGCCGCGGAATGGCACGAAGGCGCCGACGTGACCACGGCCGTTACCGGTCCATCGATGACCGAGATCGTCAAGGAGATCGACCGGTTACGCAAGGACCCACCTGGAGCCGACGAACTGCAAGGCATCAAGAACTACATGGCCGGCATTTTCGTCATACAGAACTCCTCGCGCACGGGCGTGATCGCGCAGCTTCGCTTTGTGGATCTGCAAGGCCTGCCGGCTGACTGGTTGCGCAACTACGTGCCGAACGTGTTAAAGGTGACGCCGCAGGACGTGCAGCGCATTGCCGAGAGCTACCTCGACCCCGCCAAGATGGCGCTGGTAGTGGTGGGCGACAAGGCCAGGATCGAAGAGCAGCTCAAACCGTTCGCATCGCGGTGATTCCGGCTAACCCTACTCCAGCCGCCGAATCTTGATGTTCTTGAACCAGGCTACGTCGTCGTGGTTCTGCAGCGAAATCTGGCAGCGCTTGCGCGGCTGGTTCACCAGCATGTCGTACACTGGCGACTCCTTGCCCCATCGTTTGGCCACGCTCTCGGCCACTTCGGGGGCCTTGAGGCTGGCGTCCAAGACCTTCTCGCCGTTCAGCCAGTGCTCCACATGGTCGCCCTTTACCACCAGGCGCAAATGATTGAACTCGCCCACCGGACGCGTCACATCCTTCGAAGCCGCGAACATGTCGTACAAAGCGGCCGTCTGGTGGCGCGGGCCATTGCGCTTGGCATCCGAGTTCGTGATGTTGTCCGTAATCTGGTACTCGAAGCCAATCACATACTCCTGGTCTTTCGCGGGCCGGTCCGGGCGCCGGTTTTTCAATGCCGCGTTCACACGGTCCTCAAATCTCGGCATTTGCCCGTCGAGCAGAAACACGCGGTCCTGAATCCGATACTTCACGCCGCTGTTGCCTCCCGGCGAGATCTTCCAGTCCAATTCCAGTTCGAAATTGGCATACGTGCCCTTGGTGAAAAGGTCCTCGTCGATGCGAGGATGCGAAATCGACTTCAGACAGCCGTTCTCGATAGTGAACGAATCGCCCGGCGGCGATTTCTTGGTGGGGTCCTCCCACCCGGCATAGGTCTTGCCATCAAACAGAAGCTTCCATCCGGCGGACTTTTCCGACGAGGTCAGACGGTTATCGGCGGCGTGTAAACCACCCGACATGAGTAGCGCGCAGGCAATCGTGGCCAGCCGCATCAGGTTGAACATGCGATTATTGTCCCATGAGGCAGATGACCGGATGCGAATAACTCTATTCCTGATCTGCGCTATCGCCTTCGCGCACCCCTGGGAGCAACCCGCCTCGCCCTGGCCCCCGGCCGCCGATCCCGATACGCGCGTGATCCTGCTGGGCACGGGCAATCCGAATCCCGAACCGGAGCGGATGGGCCCGGCGGTAGCTGTGGTGTCTGGGGGTCGCGTGTACCTGGTGGATTGCGGACCGGGCGTGGTGCGCCGCGCCGCCCAGGCGGGGCTGAAGATGCAGCAGTTGACCCGCGTCTTCGTCACCCACCTGCACTCCGACCACACCGCGGGTCTCCCCGACCTGATCTTTACGCCCGCCGTCACGGGCCGGCTCGAACCTTTCGAGGCCTACGGTCCGCCGGGCCTGCACGCCATGACCGCGCATGTCCTGAAGGCGTGGAAGCAGGACATGGAGATCCGGCTGCACGGTCTGGAGCCTTCCGTGCCGCGAGCCTACATTGTGGAGGCGCACGACGTGAAGCCCGGCGAGATCTACCGCGATGCGGGCATGCGGGTGATCGCCTTCGCCGTGAAGCATGGCTCGTGGAAGTACGCTTACGGCTACCGGTTCGAAGCCGCGGACAAGGTGATCGTCATCTCCGGGGATACCACCTATAGCGAGGGCCTCATCCAGGCGGCCAAGGGCTGCGACATCCTGGTCCACGAGGTGTACTCGCAGAAGGGGCTGGCGCGGCGGACGGCGGATTGGCAGCGGTATCATGCGGCCTTCCACACATCGGGGCGGGACGTGGGACGCGTCGCGGCGCAGGTTCGGCCGAGAAAACTGGTGCTGTACCATCAACTGCCCATGGGCGAGACGCCTGACGAGGTACTGCAGGAGGTTCGCGGGCAGTTCGATGGCGAAACGATCTACGGAAACGATCTGGAGGTGGTGCGGTGAGACTGGCGGTACTTGGTCTGGGGTTCATGGGCAGCACCCATTTGAAAGCTCTCGGCAGCGTACGCGGCGTCGAGCTGGCGGCGGTCTACAGTCAGGACGAGAAGAAGCTGGCGGGAGACCTTACTTCAGTTCACGGCAATCTGGGTGGGGGCGGCGGGAAGGTGGACTTCTCGGGTGTCACCCGGCACCGGCAACTCGACGACGTACTGGCCGACCCGGACGTGGAGGCCATAGACATCTGCCTGCCGACCGATCTGCACGAAGGCGTGGCGGTGGAAGCTCTGCGCGCCGGCAAGCATGTCCTGGTGGAAAAGCCGATGGCCCTGGACGGTTACGGCGTCGACCGCATGCTGACCGCGGCCACCCGGTACAAGCGGACTCTCATGACCGCCCACGTTCTCCGCTTCATACCGGCTTACGTGGCCCTGCAGCAGGTCCTGGAGGGACAACGGCTCGGGCCTCTGCGCTTCGCCATGTTCCGGAGGCGTTGCGCGGCGCCCGGCTGGAGCGGATGGCTGCAGGATGCGGGCCGCAGCGGCGGGGGTGTTTTCGACCTGCTCATCCACGACGTGGATATGTGCCTGCACCTGTTTGGAAAGCCGGATGCCGTCAGCGCCACCGGGTTTGCCGACCTTCCGGCCGGGATCGATTGCATCGATGCCCAGTTATTCTATCCGCACGGCGGTGTGGTTTCCGTGACTGGCGGCTGGCACCATCCCGGCGCTTACCCGTTCTCGATGGAGTACACCGTGACGATGGAAGGCGGGACCATCGACTATAGCTCGAACGGACGGGCTCCGACGCTCTACAGTCCGGACGGCTCGGAGACGCTGCTGGATGGAGGCGCACGGGACGGGTATGCCGCGGAGATCGAGTACTTCATCGAATGCTGCAACACTCGCCACACGCCCGACCTTTGCCCGCCGCGCGATTCGGCGGATGCCGTGAGACTGATGCTGCTGGTGCTGGAAGCACGGAACCGCAGCGGGAGGAAGATGATATGCCGACTATAGAGCCGCTGGAGCCGGGGGTGCTGTTCTGGGCGGGACGCGACGATCTGGCCGAAATCAAAGCGCTGGGTGTGCGCTGCGGCCAACTCGGGATTTCGGGCGACCTGGAACTCACCGACGCCCTAGGGGACGCCTGGAAACAGGCTCTCGACCGCGAGGCGTTCACGCTCTTCACGGTCTTCGCGGCTTACAACGGCGAGAGCTACGCCGACAAGCCTGCCGTGGAGCGCACCGTGGGCTTCATTCCCGCGGCCACGCGCGAAGAGCGTGAACGGCGCACCTATGCGGTGAGCGATTTTGCGGCACGGCTGGGGGTGTGGAGCATCGCGTGCCACATCGGCTTTGTGCCAGAGGACCAGGCGGATGCCCAATACCTGGCGGTCCGGGAGATGGTGCGGAGGGTCTGCGACTACGCCGCGCGGCACCAGCAGGTGTTCGCCCTGGAGACCGGCCAGGAGCCGGCGGAGGTGCTGCTGCGGTTCATCCAGGATGTAGGCCGGCCGAACCTGCGGATCAACTTCGATCCGGCGAATATGATTCTGTACGGCACCGGCGATCCGATTGAAGCATGGAGAACGCTGGCGCCTTGGGTGATCTCGGTGCACGCGAAGGATGGCGATTGGCCGGGCGCGCCTGAGGCGCTGGGAACGGAGCGTCCTTTGGGACAGGGGTCGGTCGGGATGGAGCGATTCGTGAAAGCGGTGGCGAAGTCGGGCTTTCGCGGGTCGCTGAATGTGGAGCGGGAGACGGAAGACCAAGCGGAACGCTTGCGGGATATCCGGGAGGCCGTGGCGTTGATCCGAAAGCTGGGTGGGACAGAAGGAAGCTAGGTGGGACAGACGGAAGCCAAGTGGGACAGACGATCGCCTTTCGTCGTCTGTCAGCCGGCTTTAGCCCCCCCAAGCCGGCTTTAGCCGGCCTCCAGATGTTGGCTGTTCCTGTCCGCCTAGGTTGGCGCTCTGCCGCTCTGTGGGGCAGCCAATCTTGGCTGCATCTGGCTTTAGCCGGCGATTGCCGGGTGCGAGGGGTTCGCACCTGGCCCGAAAGAGCCGCCTGGAAAGGCGGCTGCGGGCAAGATTGCCCGCCCCACAACTTAGCCGGCTACCTGGGCCAGGGCGCGCTCCCTGCCCGCCGAGACGGCGTTCGGGTCGCGCACTCCCAGCTTCCGCCAATGACCTTCGGCCGCATCGCGCCACCTTGCCGCCTCTCCCACCACGCCGGCTCTTTCTAGACGATCGGCGGTCGATTCGAGGAAGTGCGCACGGTCGGCGGCAAGGATCAAGGACGCCTCTGTCCAAACCTGCATTGCCTCCTCAAGGTAAACGCCGGTCGATCCCTCATTTTGCCAGCCGACCAGGGCCAGGGTGACGCAGGCCGCAGCCCGTTCGGGATGGCCCGAGGGTACCAATTCCGCGTAAGCCTGCAGGGCCGTCGCTTCTGCCTCCGCCACCAGCCCGGCATCCAGATAAGCTTCCGCCAGCGTACTCCGGGCGATCGAGATCGCCAACTCATCGGCGGGCTCCTCCTCCACAGCAAGGGAAAGGATCTCCGACGCGTCGCGCAGTGCGTCGGCCCATCGCCCGGCCTTCTGGCGGGTCGCTCCTCGCTGGGCCAGATACTCCTTTCGAAGATCTCGCCCCACCCGTTCCAATCGGGGAAGCACGCACGCAGCCTCGGCCGTGCGGCCGTCCGATCGAAGGATATGGGCCAGACCCAGGCGGCATCGCGTCGCCAGATCCATTGCCCCGAGCTGTTCCAACACGCGAATGCACTCGATGTACAGCGCCGTGGCCTGCTTGGTTTGGCCGCCTTCCCACAGGCTCCAGCCCAACAGGCCGAGTTGCTGAAGAGCGGCGGCGCCCCCGGTAATCTGCTCGGAGCGGAAGATGGCGGCTGCCTCCTCCGCCGCGGCAAGTCCCATCGCCACATGCCCCGACTGCAAGGCCGAGTGCGCGCGGATGCTCAATAGCCTGCCTTTCAGGAATCGGAGCTCCCGGCGGTCGGGGAAGCCATCCAAAGCCCGCTCCGTTTCGGCCAACGCCGGTTCGAAGGCGTGCGCGTGCACATGCAACTCGGCGATGCAGAAGCTGAGCGTCAACCGGGCACTCTGGCTGGACATAGTCGGGCGCAGGCTTTCGTTGGTAGCCAGAGCCTTCCGGTAGGCCTCCTCCGCAC
>PMTT01000188.1 GCA_003167275.1 Bryobacterales bacterium
CAATGCTCGCGGACGCCGGCGGCAGTAGCCGCTGGTCGACCTGCTGATAGCCTTCAGGCGGGGGTGGAGGCGGAGGGGGTGGAGGCGGGGGTGGGCTCGCCAGTTCAGGGAGAGGTCCATCCACGTCCAGGGGTCGTGCTGCGAGCTGGGGTTCGCGTACCCTCCTGCTTTGGGCGTCGCGCGCCTTCATCTGCCACATGTCGGCCTGAGCCAACATGTCGACGGATTGCGACTGGCTATCGACGATGCCGGCATTCATGCGGTAGAGAAGGTCCAAGTAGGCCATGGCATCGGAATAGTCGGGGTCGAGTTGCAGCGCGATGTGCAGCAAGCGGATGCCGTCTTCGACGTGGGCCAAGTGCTGCGCACGGATGCTCTGGCGCAGGCCCACGACCGGGATCATCCCGGATTCCTGCGGCGTCATGCCGGCATTCTGGCGCGCCTTGGCATAGTCGGGATAGGCCATCAGCCAGTCAGCGAACGCCGCCGTGTAGTAGGCGCCTTTGTCGCTGGCATCGCCCTCAATGGCCCTCAACGCCCAGTTGTGTGCTTCCGCGAACTGCCTGTTGTAGATGGCCAGGACCATCATGCTTTGGATGGCTTGCTGATTGTCGGGGTCAAGGGCCAGAACCGTGAGATACTGCTGCGTGGCGAGACCCACGGCCATGCGGCCGGCGTCAGTGCCTGGAATGTACTCCTGCAACAGGGTGTTGGCCAGGAGCAGCTTCGCCTTCAGATTGTCGGGCTCGAGTTTGACCGCGTTCCGGAACTGCTCGGCTGCCGACTGGAAATCTCCACGATTGTAGGCGGCCTCGGCCTCTTTCATGACGCCATGGGCGGCGCCCTGAGCGCGGGCGGTCAACGCCAGGCTGGAAGCGATGACCACGCACAGCGCCAGCGCCGAGAGGCCGGTCGCCAGCATCAGGCGCGCGCGTTTGAGGTTGGCGACCGGACGCTCCACCAGGCGCCGGATGCGCTCTTCGAGGATGTCGCCATCGAAGACACCCAGAGTGTAGCCGGGACTCGCTTGCGCCGTCATTCCAGCCGCGATGCTCATGATGGACCGGGCGTAGACTTGGGCATCCAGCAGCCGGTGGGTGACCAGTTCATCGCAAGTCATTTCACGAGTGCGCTCGATGCCCCGACGGATCAGCCAGGCGGCCGGGTGAAAGCTGACCGGCAGGTGGAGCAGTTCATAGAGAAGGTTGCAGGCGAAGTCGCGCCGGGCGATGTGTGCCATCTCGTGACCCATGGCGGTAGTCAGCACGTCCTCCGACAGTTCGGTGAGCAGGGATTCCGGAAGGATGATGCTGCGGCCTGCGGTGATCGGGCCGGAGACCCGTGTGGAGAAGAGAAGCTCCACACCGCTGAGGCCAAACGCCTCCTGGCAGCGCCTCCGCACGCGTTCGAGGCGCTCGGGAATGGGGGTGGCTTGCGCCGCACCGCGGATCCGGACCGTCCGGACGGATGCGCGGGCGAGCTGGGCGAGCCGGAAAAGGACGAACAGAAACCATGCGCCCAGCAGAATGGCGGCGGTGGTTTCGGCGAAAGCGACGGTTCGGGAGGCCGGCGCAGTCGCGGGCGTGGGGGCGGCTTGGGCGGGCAGTGGCCGCGCGGAGCTGGCGATGGCGGCATCCGGCGCCGGCAGAGAGACCGCGAGTTGCGGGCCAGGCGTCGGCCGGCCGGTGCGGACGCTGGCCACGGGGAGCAGGATCGCGGCGGCCAGAGCCGCCACCCANNACGGGAATCTGCCACAGGGAATTGAGTAAGAAAGTAAGCAGAGAGCGGCTAATCGTTTCCATGTTGTTCCTCCCTTGGGCTCTCCAGCAGCTTTTGAATCTGCGCGAGTTTCTCCGGGGTCAAGTGTCGGGTTTCCACCAGGTTCAGCACGAGGCTGTCGGCTGAACCTCCAAAAAAACGGTCGAGCATGTCGCCGACCGCCTGCGTAACGGCCTTCTGGCGGCTGAGGACGGGGCGGTACACAAAGGCGCGGTCCTTCAACCGACGCTTAACCTTGCCTTTGCGGTCGAGGACGTTGAGCATGGTCTGCACCGTGGTGTAGGCCAGCTCGCGGCCTTTGATATGGGACTGCACGGTCTGAACGTTGGCGGGGCCGGTTTCCCATAGAACGCTCATGATCTCCAGTTCCAGCGGCGTGAGTGGCGCCTCGGGACTTTTTCGTCTGGGCAACTTCTCCTCCTAAACAATTAGGAGCATATGCCCAAACGGAGGTGTTGTCAACTAAAACTTTAGGAGCAGCCTAGAGCGTTAGGAGTAGCGAAGGCGGGCCCGTGCCGGCCGCGAAGGCGGGCACCTCGGCCTGAGGTTGCAGCGAGGGCGGCGCCCCGGCCGTGAGAAGCCGTGAAGAAATCGCCCGCACGCGGGCGCGACAGGCGAAACCGCCTGTCCCACCAAGAACCAGGCCGAGCCCCGGACGCAAGGTTGCGGGGCTCCATTACACTGGGCCGGCTCGTTTCCCAAGGCGGCCGGCCGCGCCGAGCCTACACATCCGCGGAGGCCAGACGGGCGTCGATTTCGGCCTTGGCCGCTTCGGGCGACTCGCCGAGCCAGGAGGACTTCGCATTGGGCACAAAGGCGATGAGCTCCTCGTAGGGCCATTCTTTGTCCGGCGAGAACGCGGCGTAACCGAGTGTGTCGGCAAGGCGCCAACTGACCTTGATGAGGTTGTCGAGACTGCGTTCGCCCGCGACCGGTTCGTCGTGGTGTACCGCTAGGGCGGCCGCCAACTCATCCGGGAAGTCCCAATCCTGAGCGAGGTAGGCCCCGGCGGCGCAGTGGTCGATTTCGAAGAGGTCGCGTTCCGTCTGCAGCAGGTCGAAGCCGAAATCGTTAGAGACATCCAGCATGCGCGAATACTCATCGGGGAAGGCGGACATCAGACCGAGCGTCCCCAGGTTGTGGAGCAGTCCGACGGTGTAGGCGGTATCACGGGCCACGCGCGCGACGCGGCTGGCCTCTTCGGCGATCAGGGCCGTGACCAGACTGTGTATCCAGACTTTGCGAAGCGCGTCGACGCGGACCGACGAGCGGACCATTCGATTCATAGCGACGAACGTGGCTATGGTCCTGAGCCGGTCGATGCCGACCACGACGATGGCTTGGGGCAGGCTCTTAACAGCCCGGCGGGAGCCGAACAGGGCCGAGTTGGCAAAGCGGAGCAACTCGGCGGAGAATGACGGGTCCATCTGGACCACTTTGCCCAGTTCATGGATGCTGACATCCTCCTGGCCGACGAGGCCGAGGACTCGGTGCGCGACGGCGGGGAATGGCGGCACCAGGCGCAGGGCCCAAGGTGCTTGCGGACGAGCGAACGTTTCGGGCATATCCAACTCCAACAAGAAGACTATCGGCAGGAACGGGCCGGAGGAACATAGCCGCCGGCGAAAAAAGCTGCGTGGCGCAGACAGAAGGGCTGCTTCCAGAAGCCGTCAACTTCCGGATGATGCGTGATCCGGGAGGAAAGTGGTAAGATTCTCGAAATCGCACCCAGATGAGTCCGGGAGAATCCATCGGCCACTACCGCATCGTCTCCAAGCTCGGTGAGGGCGGCATGGGCGCTGTGTATCGCGCCACCGATACCAAGCTGAATCGTGATGTCGCCATCAAGGTTCTGCCTGCGGCGCTCGCGGGCGATGCGCAATACATGGCCCGCTTCGAGCGTGAAGCTCAAACGCTGGCATCGCTCAACCATCCCAACATTGCGGCCATCTACGGGATCGAGCAGGGCGCCATCGTGATGGAACTTGTGGAAGGCGAGGAACCGCGCGGTCCGCTGCCGGTCGAGATCGTTGTCACGTACGCGCGGCAGATCGCGGCGGCCCTCGAAGCCGCCCACGAAAAGGGTGTCATTCACCGCGATCTGAAACCGGCCAACATCAAGGTGGCTCAGGACGGCACGGTCAAACTCCTTGATTTCGGGCTGGCGAAAGCGGCCGAGCCCGCGACTTCCAGTTCCGCCATTAGTCCCACACTGTCCCCCACGCTTTCGCTGACGATGACGCAGGCCGGCATGATTCTGGGGACCGCCGGATACATGCCGCCGGAACAGGCGCGCGGCCACGTCGTGGATAAGCGCGCTGATATCTGGGCTTTCGGCGTGGTGGTCTACGAGATGCTCACCGGGACCACGCTGTTCCACGGCGAGACCGTCTCGGACACGATCGCTGCCGTGCTGCGCGCCGATATCAATCTGGATCGGCTGCCCGCAAATACTCCACAGACCTTGCGCCGACTGTTGCGGCGATGCCTGGAGCGGGATCGCAAACGGCGCCTGCCGGACATCGCAATGGTCCGGCTGGAACTCGATGAACCGCCCGAAAAGGCCGCTCCAGCGGCACTGCCCCCGCCCGCGTCTGACCGCAGCGCCAAGCTAGCCTGGTCCGTCGCTGCCCTGCTTTTGGTCGTGCTCGCCGCCCTGGGAACTGTGAACTGGCTTCGCCCCAAGCCGGCCGATCCCGTAACCGTTCGTTTCGTCCTTCCCTGGCCTGAAGGCACCAGGGAATTACGTGCCTCCGCGGCTCAAGCGGTGGCGTCCCCGGACGGACGCAATCTCTGCATAATTGCAACCGGGGCCGACGGGACCACGGCTCTGTGGGTGCGTCCCTTGGGGGAGCCTTCAGCGCACCGTTTGGACAAGACGGAAGGGGCGGCCTCACCATTCTGGTCTCCCGAAGGGCAATACATTGCCTTTTTCGCCGATGACAAGCTGAAGAGAGTTCCAGGGGCCGGTGGCGTGCCACAGACCATCTGCGACGCGCCTCGTTCGACCTTGGGGACGTACGCAAGCCCCGGCGGAACCTGGAATTCAGCCGGTATCATTGTGTTTTCCACCGGCGCCGACTCGCCCCTGATGCGGGTGCTCGCGACGGGCGGCCCAGCCACCCCGGTCACGAAACTGGACACCTCGGCAGGGGAAGCAAGGCACTCCTTGCCCCAGTTCCTGCCCGACGGTTCCCATATCCTCTACTTCGCCGGAAATACCGATCAGTCGAAAGGCGCTACTTACGTTCAGGAATTGGGCTCTCCGGATCGGGTGTTGGTGATGCGCAACACTCTGGGTGCGGCATGGGCGCCACCCGGGTATCTGTTGTTTCCAAAGGTCAAGACCCTTTACGCCCAGCGTATGGACCCGAAGAGTTTCCAACTCATTGGCGAACCCATATCCGTGGCGGAGAATATTACAGCGCATGACCCCAGCGGAACGGCCGGTTTCGATATCTCGGGGGGAATCCTCATCTATCGGTCATCTGACGGCGCGGGGAGCAGACAACTTGCCTGGTATAGCAGGGACGGCAGGCGGCAGGAAGCGGTCGGCAAACCCGCGGCTTACACGTCCGTAAGACTGTCGCAGGACGATCGGAGCGCGGTGGTGAGCATCGGCCCGCAGGGGAATGCCGATATCTGGACTGTCGACCTGGTCACCGGCGGCCTCCGGCGCGCGACCAACAACTTGCGGGCTTCCTTTACGCTCGGGCCGTCGTCGCCCGATTCGCGGCGCCTCGCAGTCAATCTGATCAGCTCACAGGGGATTTTGGAGGCCAGCCCTACAGGCGGGAACACTCGGGTTCTCGGTCCCGCGCCGCTCTATGCCGACGATTGGTCACCGGATGGCCAATTCCTGTTGTGCAGGGATGTGAACGGAGATCATTGGGCGCTACTCCGTACGGATGGCAGCCAGAAACTCCAGCCGGTCGGGAACGGGACTCGAGGGTTTCAGCTCCGTTTTGCCCCGGATGGAAGAGCTGTTGCCTATGTCTCGAGCGACTCGAGACGGGGTGAAGTAGTGGTGGCCGCCTTCCCTTCCTTTGCCGAGAATCGCCAGGTCTCGATCGATGGCGGCGTGCATCCGGTGTGGCGAAGGGACGGCAAGGAACTCCTTTTTCAGGCGCTCGATGGAACCGTGATGAGTGCCGAGATTCGGGTTGCCGACGGCAGGATCGAAGCTGGAGTTCCCAAGCCGCTGTTTCCGATGGAGTACCAGCACTCGGCTGGCTCGGGCTGGTTTGGGTATTGGCCAGCATCTGACGGCAAGCGTTTCCTCGTGCTGGAGGGCAAGCAACAGGGCGCCGCGCAGACGATTGTCGTGCTGAACTGGGCCGCGGGGTTGAAGCAATAAGGGTCGAGCCGGTTCTCCTGGCTCACGGTTTCGATGCCCGATGAACAAGCCACAATCCGGCCGCACGCATCCAGCCCGGCAACGTGGGGTCGTCGGCAATCTCGATGGAGCTACGGACTTGATGTTCCGGTGGCGTCAGGGCGGCGACCATGGTCAGTGGCAACACTCTAAACCGAAGCATGGCACGGCTTGGTGCTTCGGGACGGTCTTTCGTGACCCGAACCTGTTCACCGGCGGGTAGTATCAGCAGGATCTTCATGGTCACCGCTTCTTGAGGTTCATCCCGAGCGGTTTCGGCATCCCGGGGTGGGACAGGAACAATGCCCCGTCCAACTCCGATCCCTTGGGGTCCAGCGGCGCCGAGAAACGGTCGCCCACAATCCCGCCGTAGGACCGGACCTCCTGCGACAAGGCGCCCCGAAGTTCGTAGGGGGTCCGCCAGTGCATCAGACGGCCAAACCAGCTTCGGTTGGCTACCAGCCGGGCATCGATCACCGCCGCGTTGCCAACCGTGCCAGTCACGGATCCATCCAGACCGATCGCGAACACGACCGGGATTTCCTCGGGAAGCGGCCGCCTGGCTACCACGGTGAGATTGGCGGTCCAGGTACCCACCATCCCGGGCGGTGGAGGGCCAGCCGGCGTCATCAGGGGCGGCTGGCCGAAGATCTCATTGGCGCACAGCAGGATGAAAACCACCAGGGCGATCGATAGAACGAGGACCATCGACCTGACGAGCGGCATGGCCGTCAGATCCACTGGTGCCGGCGTGGGGATCGGACCGCGCAACCGCCACCAGCATAGGAGATGGAGCAAACCTATGGCCATCGGAATCGAAAACGGCAAATCCCAGGCCGGCTTTTTGGCGAGAAGCGCCAGGAGCGCCCATCCCAATAAAGACAGCAGCCCGCCCCAGCCTTCCCGGAACCAGGCGACGACCAGCCCCAGGAACAGGCAGGCCATGCCCACGGCATAGAGTTGCTCCCGTGCGGTCATACGAAGGAGTGGCGGAGGACCTTCTCCGAAGACGAAGGCGAGAATGAAGAGGACCATCAGGCTCCCCAACATCCGGGCGGTCCAGCGTCCGGCCAACGCGGTGTGCCAGGTAAGTGTTGGGATTGGATTCATAACAGTCCCAGGATCTGCTGGATTGGTGGGAAAGGAGCTTCCGAAACCCTTCGGAATCTCTTCGCGAACTCTTCGCGAGGATTGAACCCCTTTGGAATCAGTGCGAAGGGCGCAGACGCCTCCCGGCCTCGGCCGTCACCGCACGCGCCACGGCCTCCTGAGCGCCTCCGGGATCGTCCGCGCGCTCATCGTAGTTTTCGGCCCAGATCACCCTGCCGGTGTGCACGTCGACCAGCCGAGCCGTAATCCGAAGCCGTTCGTCCAGTTTCTGGACGGTCCCCTCGATCAGGACTTCCAAGCCCAGCAGACGTCCCATCAGTCCCATTGAGACGCCCATGCGCTGATGGCGCCGGACCGTGCTCGGGGAGACCACCTGGACGCCGCTCAGTTTCGACAAGTCGGCCACCAAGACCTCGTCGAACCCCCGCGAAAAGCTGTCGCCGTCCATGCCGGGGCAAAGGCACTCGAACGGAACTACTGCCAGACCGGCGGGCTGGTTGCCTTGTGGTAGATAACGGGAGGGGACGTAAAACTGGTAGTAGACGAAGGCGGCGGCCAAGGCGCAAACCAGCCAGATCCACCAGCGGCGACGGATGGCCAGCGGCTGTGGTGCTCCGGGCGGCGGCCCTTTCGCCGGCTCCACGGTGGAAACCGGTGCGGCGAACCGGTATCCTCGACGGGGGATCGTTTCGATGTATGGGTTGGTGTCGGATTCGTCTTCCAGGGCCTTCCGCAACAGGGAGATATTCCGTGCCAGCCCGACCTCTTCGACGTTGGTGTCCGCCCAAACCAGCCTCATCAGTTCGGACTTTTCGACAACGGAACCCCGCCGCTCCAGCAGGACATGGAGGGTTTCAAGCGCTTTCGGGACTACCGGCACCAGGTCGCTACCCCGGAACAGCAAACGCTGTCCCGGATCGTAACGGAACGGTCCGAACTCGTATGTCATCCGACAGCGATGATTTTAGCTGACGGCACGATGGGCAGGGGATCCGGCGTGGGACGAGTCGCTTTCAGGGGTTGGCGGTGGAATAGCGACAACCGCT
>PMTT01000233.1 GCA_003167275.1 Bryobacterales bacterium
GAACACGATTCCGCGCCCTACCTTGGGCGGTTCTTGGGTCAGCGGTGGCTGGTTCGCGCGGGTGTCGTCCCGTGACAGGGTCGTACCGGCGGGCCACGTCTACAACATCGGGTGCCGGTGTGCCGGGAATTAGTTTCCCTTTATACTTTTGGGTCTACCGAGCGGGACTGGACGTCGGCGATGACTTCTGTGAAACTTTCTCGGCGTACCGCTTGAAGACGGCCTTGCAGACAAGGACCCGGAGGGCTACCCTGTGGTGGAAGCGATTCTTCGTTCGGTGTTCGGGAAATGACCACAGAGGAGCAGCGGCAGCACGAAAAACTGGTGGCGATTGGCACCGAGTTGGACGACCTCTACTTCTCTGGCCGGCTCGACTTTGATGGGTTCCAGGCGCTGTTCCATCGTGCTCTCGCGGTCTGCGGTCCCGATGATGACAGCGTGGAAATGTTCTGCCATTTTGCTCGCGGCGCGGGCTGGTGGGAATGGATGATGCAGGAACTCCAGAAAGCCGCATCCCGGTGCGTGGCTTAAACATCTCCCTCTGATTCCGCCAGTAGTCCACCTCGCACTCCCTGCGCGATTCTCGCCCTTCAAGATAAGTCACATGAGCTATATCAAGCTCATCAAACTGCTTTACCTGGTGGATCGGGAAGCCCTGCTGCTGCACGGCAGGCCGGTAACCACCGACCGCTACGTCCAGACAGACCAGGGACCATCCCTCAGCCAAATTAACGATCTGATCACGATGGGTTCTTTCGAGGATTCCGCCTGGTAGATTTCATTTGCCCACTTTGATAAGCCTTTCCGAATGATGTACGCTTTTAATAAGTACATGAGGAGGTACCCATGCCTAGAGTGGCCGTGGACGACAACCAGCGAATGAACCTCCGGCTGCGGCCGGAGCAAAAGGCCACGCTCATGCGCGCGGCGGCGTTGAGGCACACGGACCTGACGGACTTTGTTCTGCAACCCGCTTTGCGGGAGGCCAAGGCGGTGATCGAGGAATCCGAACGTATCGTCCTGTCCGAGCGCGATAGCCTCTTGGTGCTGAACCTGCTCGAAAACCCGCCTGCGCCGAATGCCAAGCTGCGGGCCGCTATCGATGCGATGCCGAAGCCGACGCGGAAGCGGGGATGAGCCTTTCCGCCTGGCACGAAGAGCCGATCTCGAAAAAGCACGATCGGAAATCTTTCGACTGCGGCGATCCGTCCATGAATGACTTCTTGCAGCGTTACGCCCGCCAGAGCCATGAATCCGGGGCCGCGAAAACCTTTCTCGCAATTGACAACGCAGACAACAAGACCATCCTAGGGTTCTACAGCCTGGCTCCGGGCGCTCTGGCTTACGCCGACACGCCGGAGCTGGTTCGCCGCGGCCTCGCCCGGCACGATGTGCCTGGGTTCCGGCTCGCGCGCATTGCTACCGGCCTCCGCTGGCAAGGCCAAGGTCTCGGCGGCCAGCTCCTCGCCACCGCCGCGCGGCGCTGCCTGCGCGCTGCGGCTGAGGTCGGGGGCGTTGCGCTCATCATCGATGCAAAGAACGACCGCGCGGCCCGCTGGTACACCAATTACGGCGCTGTACCTTTGAGCAACAAGCCTCTGACGCTCGTAATGTCGCTCGCCATCTTCGCCGCCGACCTGAAAGCGGCCGGGCAGTTATGACCCGTCACTAGATGTCGTCGGAAGCTTCTTGGCGGGCATCCGTTCATTGGTAAATCATCGGTGACTTCATTCGGCGCTTCCTTCATCGTCGATGTCAGGCTTGTGTCCAATGGAATCGAAAATGGCCACTGGCCGCAGCAGAGGCGTTGTTCCGATTCCTTGATCGAGAGCGGCATCCTCGACTCGCGGTGGACGCCTGCAAAGGTCAAGGCCTAGCCCGGCCGCCTCACACAGGCACTCCGACCGTGTTAAATTGGCTGCCATGAAACCTGCTGTCCCCGCCCTGCTCTGCCTTGCCTTCGTGGCGCTGGCGCAAACCCAGCCGCGCTACCTCGACAAGGAAACTTTCTTCCAGATGGAAACCGTCACCGCGCCCGATATCTCGCCCGACGGCTCCCAGATCGTCTTCACCCGCGGCTGGACCGACGTCATGAAGGACCAGTCGCAGGGCAACCTCTGGATGGTGGGCTCGAATGGCGAGCGCCCGCGCGAGCTGACCCAGGGCGCGTGGCGCGACTCCGAGCCCGTCTGGTCGCCCGACGGCAAGCGCATCGCCTTCCTCTCCACCCGCTCCGGCACCCCGCAGATCCACGTGATGTGGGCCGACACGCACGAGATCAGCGAGCTCACCCACCTCGACTACGCTCCCTCCGCCTTGCGCTGGTCGCCCGACGGCAAGTGGATCGCGTTCAACATGACCCTCCCCGACGAATCGCCCATTCTGCCCATCAAGCTGCCCAAGACCCCCAAGGGCGCGCAACTCGCCAAGCCCGCCGTGATCGTCGACCGCTTGACGTGGGGGCGCGACGGCGTGGGCCCCGTGGCCAAGGGATACGCGCACGTCTTCGTGGTGGATTCGACCCTCGGCGGCACACCCCGCCAGGTCACCCTAGGGAACTACAATCACAGCACCGCGGAGTGGTCCACCGACGCCGGCACGATCTACGTCTCCGGCATCCGCAAGCCCGATGCCGAGTACCTGAAGGGCGATTCGGAGATCTACGCCATCGACGTGAAGACGCTGGCCGTCAAGCAACTCACCACTCGCAAGGGCCCCGACACCAATCCGCGCCCCTCGCCCGACGGCCAATGGATCGCCTATACCGGCTACGATGAGCAGGGCCTCACCAACACCATCTCCAGCCTCTACGTGATGGACCCGAGCGGCGGGCGTCAGCGTCTGTGGGCCGGCAAGTTCCCGAGTTCGCCGGCCGATATTCATTGGGCCGCCGACAGCTCCGGCGTCTACTACGCGATGCAGGAGAACGGCGTGGAGAACCTCTACTTCGCTCCCCTCAAGCTGGACTACCCCGACAAGCCGCGCCCCATCACCACAGGCACGCAGGTGCTGACCGGCGTTTCCTTCTCGCATAATGGCAACGCGGCCGCGGTGCGGTCGAGCTTCCAGGAGCCCGGTACCCTGGTCGCCTTTAACCTCGAACGCCCCGGCGAGATGAAGAAGCTGGTGGACGTGAACGAAGACGTTCTGACCGGCGTGAAGCTCGGTGACACCGAGGAGTTGCGATACACCGCGCCCGACGGCCTGAAGGTGCAGGGATGGCTCATCAAGCCCGCTGCGTTCGACCCATCCAAGAAGTATCCGATGGTGCTCTACATTCACGGCGGCCCGTGGTCCATGTACACCATCGGCTTCAACTGGGACTTCCAGAATTTCGCCGCCAACGG
>PMTT01000084.1 GCA_003167275.1 Bryobacterales bacterium
CCGTACAGGAAGAGAGGGTTGTAGCTGCGGGAAGGATGGGTGGCTACGCTGCGCGCGGCGGCGTGAGCGAACTGGTTGCAGGCGCCAACCACGAAGGAATTGAACGTGAATTTCGGATTCAGCGAGCCGGACCCCGATTCGAACTCGGTTTCCACGGCAGCGACGGCCTGGTTGAGCGCGCCGCGGACGGGCAGCGACTCATAACTCACGTGCCGAACCGGCAGATTGAGGGTATGTATGGCATCGCGGACGATGCTGGCGTACTCGGTTTCCAGCCATGTGCGGGTTTCGCGATCCGGAACGGAGACGAACAGGGTATCGCCATCCATGCCTACGAAGGCTGTGCCCTTGAGCCAGTTTTGATAACTCTCCTGGCTCACGCTCTGTTCGAGGCAAGCAAGGATTTGAATCCAGAAATTCATCAGGTTTTGCACACCTAGAGCACACATTTTCCACAATATTTCCACAACAATGCGGGATTGGTTCGTGCTCAGTCTCGAAGAATTGCTCGGGAGGCGCACCCAGCCACCCGCCGGGTGAATCATACCTCGAATAGGTCAACCGAAAAGTAGTCTAACACAGCGAAAAGGCTTTCCAGCAAGTTTATAACTGTTTTATTTTCAATCACATATTAGTTAGGTTTGACAGCGGGACCTGTTCTGAAGGAAAATGGGGTTTGGAAACGGGCGGGAGTAACTCAGCTGGTAGAGTGCGACCTTGCCAAGGTCGATGTCGCCGGTTCGAATCCGGTCTCCCGCTCCAAAATCTCGGCCCGCCCGCACCATGAACAAATACCTGCTCTTGTTGTTCTGCGCCTTTACGGCTTCAGCCCAAGATTATAAGCTGGAACCGATCGCCGGAGCAGCGCCTGAAGTTCCATCCGCTTACGCTTCGGTTCTCGATACCAAAGGGTATCGAATTGTGGGCCCATCCGGACCATGGTGCGAGATCTGGTTCCGCAAATCCATTCCAGCCGGACCCAAGTCCACCGATTCCGCGATCACACTACCAATTCGCCAAGGGACGCTGCTCGGCATCCTGCGGTTCCCGGCGAAAGGCGCCGACCGGCGCGACCAGACCCTGAAGGCAGGCGTCTACACGCTGCGATACAGCGATTATCCGGTGGATGGAGCCCACCAGTCGGTGGCTCCGCAACGCGATTTCGCACTACTCACACCGTTAGCCAACGATGCTGATCCGGGCGCAACTCCGGACTTCGATAAGCTGGTGGAACAAAGCAAGACGTCGGGCACGCCTCACCCTGCTGTATTGTCGCTGGAGCCCCCCTCCGGTTCCACGTTCCCGGCCCTTACGAAGGAAGGCGACCATGATGTGGTGTTGAACGTAAAGGTGGGGGATTTGCCGTTGGCCGTGATCGTAGTGGGTCGGGCCGAAGGCTGAGCTGTCGGTTTTGCTGATTGGGAAAATAACAAAGATCTATATAGGCGAGACGGGGTTCTGCCGATATACTATTCGTGTTGCTTTCCAGCAAGCGCTGGAAGGTGGACACTAAATGTAAGGGGTTGCACAGTCTTGGTTCTCGCGTTGCGATAGAATTAGGTAAAGGGTGGTATTGCTCCCTAGTTTTTCCCCTGGGAGCCAACAGATATGAAGACTTTAGCTTGGTTGTTCGCCTTCGGTTTGGGCGCTTCAACCGGAACGGTTATCAATTTCGATACCGCACCACTAGGCAAAGTGCCTCCAGGTTGGACCGTAGCCATGACCAATCGGGGCGGTCCGCCGAAGTGGGAAATTCGAAAGGACCAGTCAGCACCCACCCAGCCCTACGTCTTAGCCCAGGTTTCCGATGATCCTACCGGCAACCGATCGCCCTTGGCAATCCTGGATCGCATAAGCCTGCGGGATGGCGACGTGAGTGTTCGGATCAAGCCGGTGGCAGGGCACGATGGCCAGGGCGGCGGACTGGTGTGGCGATACCGCGACGAAAACAACTATTACATGGCCCGTGCGAACGCGCTGGAGAAAAGTGTCGCGGTGTATCGAGTCGAGAATGGCCGGCGATCCCAGGTACTGGCCATGGCCAGGCACAACATACCGATCAATGCCTGGAGCATATTGAAGGTTTCCGCCCGCGGTAATCGCTTTCAAGTCTATGTGGACCACCGGCGGATCCTCCAGGGGCAGGACAATACGTTTTCGGGTCCTGGGGGGGTTGGGCTGTTGACAGTTGGGGACTCGGTGACGTATTTCGACGATTTTCGAGTTTATCCAAAGTAGCTCCGGTTTGGGTTCAAGGCAACGACCAACTCGATTTCGGCCATAAGCACTCCCTCAACTGCAAGATTCGTGGCGATCATGACAACCGCTCGCTGTGAAGGCGTGGAAGAATCGCCCGCAAGCGGGCGAGACAGGCGAAACCGCCTGTCCCGCCAGAAACCAAACGCAAACGCACACATCATGATGCGGTCGGAGGTTGCTCCGCTAGTCTTCCCACTTTAGCCCATGGCGATAGGCGGCGATCCATTCGGCGCCCTCCGGCAACGGAGAAGGGAGCGTCAAGTCCTTCAGCGAGATGCGCTGCCGCTTGGTTCCTCTCTTGCAGACAGCCACCAAACGATCTTCGCCGGCGAAATCGATGGACTCTACCGTGACTTTGACGCCGAGGACTTCGGTCTCGAAGGGGAGCTTAAGGTCGTTTTCCAGCATGGTGTAGAAACCGGTCGCAGCCTCCTCTTCGCCATTGGCATCGATGATGGCTTCTTCTACCAGCTCGTCGAGGCGCTCTTTACTGAGGCCTAGAGTACTGTTTTCTTTGCTTTTGCGCGGCTTTTTCATCTATCCCCACCAAGATAGGCCGGGAGGCCTGTCCTACTTGTAATATACTTCCAGGAATGAGCTTCAAACCGATCCCTACTCGACGTGGGTTTCTGCAAACGGCAGCCGTCGTGCTTCCTACCATTCTGGGCGCCGACGATAAGGCCGGGAGTCAACTTCCGATGGTGGGCGCCGGTGCGCACACCTATGAGGTCCATCACGACTGGGGTGACGTGCCGGCCAATATCCGCTACGGCAACACGCACGGGGTGGTCGAAGATTCCCAGGGGCGCATCTATGTGCACCACACCGTCAACGCCACCAGCGAGAGCTCGGATTCAATGGTCGTGTTCGACGACAAGGGGAAATTTATTAAGTCGTGGGGCAAGGAGTTCAAGGGCGGGGCCCACGGCCTGCACATCCAGAAGGAGGGCTCAACCGAGTTCCTGTACCTCTGCGACACCAAGCGCGGTGTGGTCGTGAAGGCCACGCTCAATGGCGAGGAAGTCTTCAGCCTGGGGTATCCAGATGTCTCCGAAGCCTACAAGCCGGGCGCCGACGGCAAGAAGCCAAAATACAGCCCGACGAATCTGGCCATCGCGCCCAACGGCGATCTGTATGTGGGGGACGGCTACGGGTCGAGTTACATCAATCAGTACAACAAGAAGGGCGAGTACATCCGCACCTTCGGCGGTAAGGGCAAGGAGCCTGGTCAGTTGGACTGCCCGCACGGCATTGCCGTAGACATGCGTAGCGGCACGCCC
>PMTT01000808.1 GCA_003167275.1 Bryobacterales bacterium
GATTGCAGGATGTTGTACTTTTCGCTCAAGTCCTGAATGGGGCGGAAGAATCGCAGTCCGTATTGCAGGAATGCCGCCACCACCCCCAGGGTCACCCGGCCTTGGCCAACATGAAACCCGCCGTAGGTCAGGATTCCCGCGAGGGCCAGCAGCGAGAGGAACTCCACCACCGGGTAGAACCACCCGTAGGCCGTGATGGCATCCTTGTAAGCGTCCATGTGGCGCCGGTTGATCTGCTCGAACTCCTCGGAACTGCGCCGTTCGCGGTTGAAGAGTTGCAGCACCACGATGCCGGTGATGTGCTCCTGGAGGTAGGCGTTGATCCTGGCGATGGCGATTCGGATTCGCCGATAACTCTGGGTGACGGTGCGGCGGAACAGCACGGTGACCAGAATGACGAACGGCATGGCCGCCAGGATGATCCAGGTGAGCAGCGGGCTCATCTTGAACATGATGGCCACCACGAAGGACAGCACCAGCAGATCGCCCAGGATGGTGACCAACCCGGAGGCGAAGAGATCGTTCAACACATCCACGTCGGTGGTGACGCGGGTCACCAGGCGGCCCACGGGGTTGCGATCGTAGAAGGCCAGGTCCATCGCCTGCAGGTGACCCATGAGCTGCTTGCGGAGGTCGAACATGGCGAGCTGCCCGGTATATTGCATCAGGTAGGTCTGCACAAACTCGGCCACGAAGGAGCCGAGGAGGACGCCGAAGTAGAGCAGCCCGATCTTCGACAGGCCGGCCCAGGGATCGGCTGGAAGTTGCGCGTCCAGGAACGCGGGAGCGCTGTAGGGGCTTTTCTGGAGGTACTTGTCGATGGCGATTCTGGTCAGCAGGGGGCCGAGCACCTGCAGGGCCGACTGCGCCAAAAGGAATACCAGCGAGACGGCAGTCAGCATGCGGTAGGGACGCATGTAGCCCAACAGGCGGCGCATCAGCCGGGAATCATATGCTTTGCCGAGGACCTCTTCTTCCACTGTTTCCAGTCTAACGTGAAGGGGCGGTGGGCTCCCATGCCTTATGGGGCGGACTCCCTGGTCCGCGGGCCTCCCTGGTCGCATTTTGTCGCGCCCGGCTGTCCGTGTTGGCTGGCTTCCCAAGACAAGCCGACCAGGGTGGTCGGCCCCACTGTGCCCAGCAAGGGCAGGATCCAGGTAATTGTGCGGGCCGGGTTGAAACTGGAGGATGCCCTGCCCAGTGCCGTCACTGCCGTAAGCATCCCGCATTTCTACACCCTGGAGTTTCACGAGCCTTCCGTATCCGCGGATGGCAAGACCGTTTCCGTGCAGCATTTCCACTTCGGCGTTAAAATCCCGGTGGTCACCAATAACGGCGTTCTGTACCAGGATGAAGGCATCACTACGCCCCTGACCATCCATGAAGGTCAGAAGCTGGTGCTGGGCAAGGTGAAAACCAACACCGCGTCTAACGACGACCTCTTCGTGGTCTTAAGTTGCAAGGTGAAGTAACACGGGCATCCTTGGCACGTGGCACAGGCATTCTTGCCTGTGTGGGTTTTCTCCGGAGCTCCTGAAAGCGCCAGATTTCAAAACCAACACAGGAAAGAATGCCTGTGCCACGGGTGGTGGTAAGATCACGGGAAGTGACCATCCGGCCGGCAAGCGACCGCTCGCTTCTGATCTCATTCGGCGGCGAAATCTCCATGGAGTCCCACCACCAGGTGCGGCTCCTTACTCAGAGCCTCGAAGGCTTGCGCGGCATCCTCAACCTGCATCCCGCATACGCCTCCGTGCTGATCGATTTCGATCCCCGCCTCCGCACCCACGCGGAAGTCGAGAGCTCCGTCCGCGAGCGGATGGAATCCGCCGTCCACGCCGCCCCGGCGCCCGTCCGTACCGTGGAGATTCCGGTCTGTTACGGAGGCGACTTCGGCCCCGACCTGCCGGACGTGGGGCGCCACACGGGCTTCTCGCCCGAACGCGTCGTGGAACTGCACGCCGCCGCCGATTACCTGGTCTATTTCGTGGGCTTCTCGACCTGTTTCCCCTACCTGGGAGGTCTCCCGCCTGAGCTCGCGACGCCCCGTCTTTCGGCGCCGCGGAAGCACGTTCCGGTGGGCAGCGTGGCGATTGGCGGTGGCCAGGCAGGCATTTATCCACTGGCATCGCCCGGCGGGTGGCGACTCATCGGCCGCACGCGATTGCGCCTGTTCGATCCCGAGGGCTCGCCGCCGCCGCTCCTGCGGATGGGCGACCGGGTGCGCTTTATCCCCGTCCCGGAGGCCCGCCTCTGAGCCAGATCCGCGTTATTTCTCCGGGGCTGCAGACTACGGTCCAGGACCTGGGACGATTCGGCTACGCCCACTTCGGCATCTCCGCGTCCGGGGCGGCCGACCCTCTGGCCTTGCGTGCGGGGAACCTGCTGGTGGGCAATGCCGAAAATGCCGCGGCTCTCGAAATGACCCTGGTGGGCGGAGCCTTCGAATTCGAAACCTCCGCCGTGATCGCGCTCACCGGCTCGGACTTTGGCGCCGGCCTGCCCCTTTGGAGCCCCATGGAAGTGAAAACCGGGCAAACCATACGCTGCGGGGCGACGCGGTCCGGCGCCCGCTGTTACCTGAGCGTGCGGGGCGGCATCGGCGTACCCCAGGTGATGGGCAGCTCGTCGGTCCACGTGATGACCGGAGTAGGCGGACATGCCTTGCGCGCCGGGGACGTGCTTCCCATAGGCCAGGCCGCTATCCGCCGTCCGCGCGCTCCGGCTCGCGGCGCACCGGAGTACAATAGCGGCGGACGATTGCGGATCACGCCCGCACCGCAGGCCGACTGGTTCGCCGCCGACTGGTACCGGGGCGGCTACGTGGTGAGCGAGGAATCCAACCGCATGGGACTGCGCCTTCGCGGTCCGATGATTCCCAGCCCCGGCGGCCACATGCTCACCGAAGGCGTCCCACTGGGGGCCATCCAGGTCCCGCCCGACGGCCAGCCGATTATCCTCTTCGTGGAGCACCAGACCACCGGCGGATATCCCAAACCTGGTAACGTGATTTCCGCCGATTTCTGCCGGCTCGGACAATTGCGCCCCCGCGACGAAGTCCATTTCGAGCTGATTTCCCTGGAGCAGGCCCTGACCGCCCTGCAAGAGCAGGAGAAATGGTTGTACGCTTTATAGGCAGGGGTTGGGGGTTAGGGGTTGGGGGTTGGGGCTCGGAAGTGGCGCCGCCTTCGGTGGGTTGGGAACCGAAGGGGACAGACAGGCGTACCGCTTCGCCAGTCCCCAGCCCCAATCCCTAACCCCCAGCCCCCAACCCCAGCCTTTATGATCGATCTCAACTGCGACATGGGCGAACTCGAAGATGCCCAACATGAAGCCGCGCTGATGGAGTTCATCACCTCGGCCAACATCGCCTGCGGCGGACATGCCGGAGACGAAGCGATTATGGAACGGACTACCCGGCTAGCCCTCGAACGCGGAGTGCGTATTGGCGCCCACCCCGGCTACCCCGACCGCGCCAATTTCGGCCGCCTCGAAATCCCCATGTCCGCCGTGGAAATCGAGCATACCGTCTTCGCCCAGATCGAGCGCCTGGACGCGGTGGTGCGGCGTCTGGGCGGCCAGATCGTTCACGTGAAGCCTCACGGCGCACTCTACAACGTGGCCGTCCGCAACGCCGAAGTGGCCCGCGCCATCGGCAATGGTGTCGCAAAGTGGAATCCGCATGTGCCCATCTTTGGCCTGGCCGCGTCGCCGATGCTCGACGTCTGGCGGGAAATGGGCCTTCCCGTGGCCGGAGAAGCCTTTGCCGACCGCCGTTACGAGCCCGATGGCACCCTGCGCTCGCGCAAGTTCCCGGACGCCCTGATCACCGATCCCGCCGAGGCTGCCGCTCAAGCCGTGCGCCTGGCACGCGAGGGTACTGCCCAGACTATTTGCGTCCACGGCGATACTCCTGGGTCTGTCGGTATTCTGAAAGCCTGCCGGGAAGCGTTACTATACGAAGGATGAAGCTTTTCCTGACCCTGGTTGCTGTTGC
>PMTT01000677.1:0-8597 GCA_003167275.1 Bryobacterales bacterium
GCTACGCCCCGATGACGAAATGCAGCAGGCAGAACGAGACCCACGCGATCGCCGCCGCCGCGGGAATCGTCATGACCCACGCCCACACGATATTCGTCGCGATGCCCCACCGCACTGCTTTCATGCGTTGAATGCTGCCCACTCCGGTGATGGCCCCGGCAATCGCGTGCGTCGTGGAGACCGGCAATCCCAGGTGAGTGGCCAGCAGAACGGCAATGGCTGCCCCCGTCTCCGCGCAGAACCCGCTGCGCGGCTTGAGCCGCGTCAGCCTCGCGCCCATGGTATGGACGATCCGCCAGCCGCCGCTCAACGTGCCCAGCGCGATGGCCGCGTGGGCGGCCAGAATCACCCATATGGGCACTTGAAACGTCTTCTGAAACCCGGAGGCCACCAGCACCCCGGTGATGATTCCCATGGTCTTCTGCGCGTCGTTGGCGCCGTGCGAAAGACTGAACGCGGCGGCCGAAAGCAATTGCAGCTTGCGGAAGTAGAAGTCCATCTTAGAGGGGCTGGAGTTGCGGAACAGCCAATAGACCGCCACCATCAGCATGTAGGCCGAGATCAGGCCAATCAGGGGAGCAGCCAGAATGAACAGCAGCGTTTTCGGCCATTGTCCCCAGATCAATCCCTCGAAACCGTGACTTAGGCCCCTGGTAAGCCCTACATGCGCCATGGCGGCGCCCGCGTACCCGCCGATCAGGGCGTGCGAGGAACTGGTGGGAAGGCCGAGCCACCACGTGATCAAGTCCCAGATGATAGCCCCCGCCAGGCCCGCCATGATCACGTAGGGAGTCACCAGGCTCACGTTCACGAAACCTTTGCCCACAGTCGAAGCCACTGCCGTGCCAAAGAGAAAGGCCGCGACGAAATTGAAGAAGGCCGCCCATAATACCGCTTGAAACGGCGTCAGAACGCGCGTGGCCACGATAGTGGCGATGGAATTGGCTGCATCGTGAAAACCGTTGATGTAATCGAACACCAGGGCAATCGCAATAATCAGAACAGCCAGCCAGAAGGTGGTCATCGGTTTCGGCTCAGCTATTCTTGACCACGACGTTCTGCAGAACGTCGGCCACGTCTTCGCAGCAATCGATGGTGGCCTCGAAGAATTCGTACACCTCTTTAAGCTTGATCAGCCGGATCGGATCGGTCTCCTTGTCGAACAGGTCCGCCACGGCGCTTCGCCCGATCCGGTCGGCCTCGTTTTCCAGCCGGTTGATCTCAATGCAGTGCTCCATGATCGGCCCGTCCTTCTCCAGCGCTTCGAACGCGCTCTTGATCGACGAGGCACAGCCGGCGACGATCTCCGCCAGCATCACCATGATGGAGGGAATCGGGTTGATGCGGTACGACACCAGGCGGTGCGAGGTGTCCTCGATCCCGTCCAGCACGTTGTCGAGCGCGGCCGAGATACTGTGAATGTCCTCCGGATCGATGGGCGTGATGAAGGTCTGGTTGAGCCGTGTGAAGACTTCGTGGATCACCTCGTCGCCGCGGTGCTCCATGACGCTGATCTCGGTGGCGGAACTGGCCATCCTGGCGTTGCCCGTGCGAACGCCGTCGAGCAATAGCCGGGAAGCCTCCGAGATAATCTCTACCTGTTTGAGAAACAGGCGGTAAAACTTCTCCTCGCGTGGCAGCAATCTCATAGAAGGGGTTAGGAAAGACCCTCATTGTAATCGGTTTCGCGCGGCTTGGATTGTTACAGTTCGGTTACAATCGGAAAAAGCTCTGCCCGGGCAGGCGTCTCCAACTCGAGGAAGCGCGGATCGAGCAGGCGCCCGGTATCCACGTTGCCCATGGCGGACAGCATGTTTTCCTTCAAGTGTGGATATTCGCGCTCCAGTCCGGCAAAAATGTCGCGTAGCGACCGCCGCACCGTGCCAGTCCTCTGCGAGCACCCGCAGGGGATCACCGGTACCCCTAGGAACTCGGCATAGGCGCGCGTGACTTCCTCCGTCACGAAGACCAGCGGGCGGATGAGCCGGAAGTCGCGATCGCGCGAGTGGGTCACCGGCGGCAGCGAGCTCAGTTTGCCGGTGAACATGGTGTTGCGCAGCAGGGCCTCGCAGAAGTCGTCGGCGGTATGGCCGAAGGCGACCACGTTGACGCCCAACTCGCGGGCGATCTCGTATACCGCGCGGCGCCGGTAGCGGCTGCAAAGGTCGCAGCCGTGCTTCGGCTGCTCTTCCAGCAGCCGAAAGGAGGGCGCATCGCGGAAGTAGGTCCAGGCGATCCCGCGCTCCCGTAGGTATTCGCCCAGCGGTTCGATGGGCAGCAGAAACTTGCCCTGTTCCACAGTGAAGGCGCAGACGGAAAAGTCGATGGGCGCGCGTTTCTGGAGCAGCAGCAGGGCTTCGAGGAGGGTGGCGGAATCCTTCCCCCCCGAAAGCGCCACGGCCACCCGGTCGCCGTCGCGTATCATTTTGAAGCGCTGTATCGCCTCGCCGACCTTCCGGAGCAGTGTTTTTTCGAGATCCACTCATTTGATTATAGTGGTGCGGGCGGCCCCGCCGTTGGTCATGTGTGGGCGGAGAGTGCGGCGCTTGCGTACCCCGGTGTAAGGTGCTCCATTGAGGGTTTAGCTCCCATGCACGAATACGATATCGCTCTCAAGCTGATTTTCCAACAGTCCGTCGACCTAGCCATTCGGGACATAACTGGTACCACCATCGCGAAGTGGCTCAACGTCGAACTTCCCGAGGTTCGAAACACGCGCGTAGACTCTCTCGGGGAAACGGATGCGGGCGACCTCGTCCACATCGAATGGCAAAGCACCAACGACCTCAAGATGGCCCTCCGCATGGCCGAGTATTACCTGCGGGTCTATCGCCTCTTCTCTAGATTTCCGCAACAGATCCTGGTTTACGTCGGCGACGCGCCTATGCGAATGGAAGCGGAGCTGCGTGGCCCGGCATTAAGCTATTCCTACCGGATTGTGGACATCCGGGACTTGAACGGCGAGCGTCTGCTGGAAAGCCCTTGTGTGGGCGATAATATAATTGCGATTCTGACCAGATTGCCGGACCTCAGGGCGGCCATTCACCGCATCCTGGAACGAATCGCCAGCCTGGTTCCGGGAGAGCGTGAAGGCGCGTTGAGGCAGCTATTCATCCTGGCAGGATTGAGAAGCCTTGAAAAGGTGGTAGACGAGGAGGCGAGAAAGATGCCGATACTCAACGATATACGGGAT
The DNA here is from genome assembly GCA_003167275.1 of Bryobacterales bacterium. Lineage (GTDB taxonomy): Bacteria > Acidobacteriota > Terriglobia > Bryobacterales > Bryobacteraceae > JAIQFL01. The sequence continues at coordinate 3,194 of PMTT01000677.1, forward strand.
AACAAGGTTCTGGGAGAGGACTACAAGGACGGATTGCGGACGGCACTGCGGCTGCAGATCAAAGAACGTTTTGGAACGATTCCACCCTGGGCCGAAGAACGGCTATCCGAACTGTCTTGGGTCGAACTCGAGGCTCTGGTCACCCGGCTGCTCAAAGCAAACAGCCTTGAGGACGGGTTGCGATAGTGCCGATACTCAACGACATACGGGATCACTAGGTTCTGGGAGAGGAGTACAAGTACGGATTGCGGACGGCACTGCGGCTGCAGATCAAAGAACGTTTTGGAACGATTCCATCGTGGGCCGAAGAACGGCTGTCCGAACTGTCTTGGGTCGAGCTCGAGGCTTTGGCCCCGCGGCTGCTCAGAGCGAATAGCCTTGAGGACTGGTTGCAATAGTGCCGATACTCCACGACATTCGGGATCACGAGGTTCTGGGAGAGGAGTACAAGAACGGACTGCGGGCGGGAATGCGGCGGCTGATCAAGAAGCGTTTCGGCGCGATTCCACCATGGTCCGAAGAGCGGCTCTCAGAAATGTCTTGGGTCGAACTCGAGAATCTCGCCGACCGTTTCCTCGATGTCAACAGCATCGAGGAGTTGTTCCAACAGTGCCCATCCTCAACAACATTGCATAGCGCCATCGACTGCGACTAAAGCCGTCCCCGCAAGCCGGCACCGTGTCACAACCACCCGTGTCTTTCCTTCCCACCTGTGCGTAGCTGGCGCATCCAGGCAACCCTGGATAGCTTTCCCCGCCGCTCGGGACTACCATGTGCTTACTAGCTTTGGGAAGGAGTCCGTCATGAATCGTCTGAACCTGCTCGCCGCGGTTCTGCTTGCGGGTACTCCCTTGACCGCGCAGGACGCCACGCGGCCGCCCGGCTGGGTGGTCCTGCCGGTCAACGAATACCAAGCTTTGCACAGCAAGGCCTACCCCGTCGAAAGGGCGGCCGATCTGCCGCCCGTCGACGCAACGCTCACGCGCGTGGATTACGATCTGCGCCTGAATGGCCCTGTCGCCTCGGGCCTGGCCACCCTGACCGTCGATGTCCTCAAAGACGGTTGGGTTCGCATCCCCATCCCGCCCGGACTGCTGGTCCGCGAGGCCAAACTGGGCGGCAAGCCCGTCTCGCTGGTCGCTACCCCCGACCACCCTGGCCAACTCTCCGCCGTGCTTCCCCAAAAAGGACGCTCGGTTCTGCTCCTCGATGTCGTCTTTGCCGTGACTTCGATCGGAGCCGAGGAAAGCCTCAGACTTCCAGGCAGTTCCTCCGGGGTCACGCGCGTATCCATCGCCTCCCCGCCGCAGGATGTCGAAATGAAACTCGTGGGCGGCCTGGTGTCGGAGAAATCCGCGAGCCGATGGTTGGCATACGCGGGCGGCGGCCCCGGCGGCGACAATGCCCTCGTCTTTACCTGGCGGAAGAAGATCGAAGAACACCGCGCCGAACTGCCCCTGCGCATGCGTGGATCGCTCACCCAACTCTACGCCCTCGGCGAGGATTCCACATCCCTCAACGCCGAGGTCGAAATCGAAGTGCTCCAGGGCGCCGCGCACCAGGTCAAAATCGCCGTGCCGCCCAACGTGACCATCAACCAGGTGCCCGGAGCCGGCGTCGCCGATTGGGACGTCAAGCCCGGTCAACTGGTGGTGAATTTCCTCGAACCGGTGGAACGCTCGGCCAAGTTCCTCATAACCGGTGAAACCGTCCTGGCGCGCGACGGCTCCATCGACGTTCCGCTCCTGCGCCTCCTGGAAACCGAACGGGAAACGGGCGGTGTCGCCATCGACGTGCTGGGCGCGGGCGAGATCCTGAACACCAAACCGCAGGGGCTTGACGCCACCGACGCAGCCGAACTGGGCGACCTGGTGGCCCGCCGCCAATCGCCCTCGCTCGCCGCTTTCCGTCTCCGCGCGGGCGCACCGAGCTACTCGCTCAACGTGCAGGTGGCGCGGTACGCGCAGCAGGCGGTCCTCACCGCCAACGTGGAAGAGGCCCGTTACCGCGTGCTGATCACCGGCGAAGGCAAGACGCTGGTCGAGGCGCGCTACGCGGTGCGCAACAATCAGCGCAATTTCGTGCGGATCAGTGCGCCCGCGGGCGCAGTCGTGTGGAGTTCGGCGCTGGCCGGCCGCCCCGTCCGCCCAGGGAAGGCCCCCGATGGCAGCCTTCTCTTCCCCCTCACCAAAGGCCGTGCCGGGGAGGAAGCGCCTCTCGCCGCCATCGAGATCCTCTACCTGGTTCGAGGCGCCGAATGGACCGCCAAGGGCCGCGCCACGCTCGCTTTGCCCGTCTTGGACCTGCCGGTGTCGCGCACGGGCTTGCTCCTCTACTATTCGCCGCTCTTTCACGTGACACCCGAACCGGGTGCGTTCAGTCTCCAGCCTTTTGAAAGGCCGGAATCGCCCGTGTTACTCGCCGCAACGGCCTCTGCGCCCGCATCCGAAGCGCCCCAAAACACCAATGCCGTCAACTCCGCCACACAGGCCCTGGTGGACCGCTACCGCGCACGCTCCGATGCGCGCAAGACGGCGGCGCCGTTACCCGTCCGCGTGGCGTTTCCAGCCGTGGGCCCGTCGCTATATCTGGTTTCCGAACTGACCGGCGAGAGTAAGCCGCCGGTGGTGGACCTCAACTATCAGAAGGAGAAAAAGGGAGGTGTGAAATGAGTGTTCGTCTGTTGTTGGCGGCTCTCACCGTATCTGCCGCGGCGCTGGCGCAAACCAGTCTTCCGCTTCCCGCCACTGGAAACGTGACGCTGCCGCTCGAGGATTACAACAAGCTCGTCGAACTGGCGTCCAAGCCGCCGAAGCCCGCCGACATGCCGCCGTTCCCGTACATCGTCAAAACCGCGCAGATGAACCTGCAGGTAGCCGGCGAATCGGTCACCGGCACCATCGCGATCGAGGGCGAGGTCTTCGCTAAGGGCGACCGCAAAGTGCCGCTGGTCAGCGGCATGGTCGTTCTCGACGCGCAGCAGAAAGGCCGGGAATTGCCCATCGATGCCGGGGCCGCCGTCCTCAGTGGGCCCGCCGAGTTCGCCGTCACCGTCGAGGCCGGTCTGCCCTTGACCATCGAACCTGGCCGCGCCTCGTTCACCCTGCCCGTGCCCGCCGCCGGCACGGTGCGGCTCACGCTCTCGGTCCCCGGCGACCAGACCCAAGTGACCCTCAGCCCCGGACTGATTACCAGCCGTGCATCTCAGGATGGCCGCACCACCATCGAAGCCACCTTGCTGCCTGGCAAGCCGGCCCTCATCTGGTGGGCCGCCCGCCTCAGCGCTCCCTCGCCTCCCGTGGCCCCCAAGGAAGTACGTTTCGTTTCCGACGTCAAGACGTTGATCTCGGTGAACCAGGCGGAACTCGCGGTTGCCGCTCTGGCTGAAATCACCGTGGTTGAAGGTGAACCTTCCCAGTTCGACGTCCATCTGCCTGAAGGATATGAGCTCACCGGCGTCACCGGCCCCACCCTGCTGTCGAGCGAGGTGCAACCGAAGGCGATTCGCCTGATCGTGAGGGCGCCAGCCGCCCAGAATCACCAGTTCCTCATCTCACTGGCAATAGCCAACACCGCCACGAAAGCGGAGGTCCCACTCGTGACCTTTGTGGGCGCGCAACGCGAGACCGGCGAGGTGCTGGTGGAAGGCGAAGGCGCCATGGAACTGACCGCTGCCGAACACGGAGGCTTGCGGCGCATGGACTTGAAGGAGACCAGCCCGACCTTGCGATCGCTGGCCCGCGCCCCGCTGCATGCGGCATTCCGCTACCAGAAGAAGCCTGCGGAGATGCCCGCGCTGTCCCTCGAATGGGTGCGCTTCCCCGATAGCAGCGTGCTCGCGGCCGTGGCGCAGCGGGCGGAAGTAACCACGCTGGTCACCAGTGAAGGCCGGTCCCTCACCGAAGTCAAGCTCACCCTCAAGAACCAGGCACAGCCGTTCCTCAAAGTGGCACTGCCCGCGGGCGCGAGCATTCTCTCGTGCGAGGTCGCCGGGGAGAAGGTGAAACCGGTGACCGGAGCCGACGGCAGCCGCGTTCCCTTGTTGCGTCCCGGTTTCCGCCCAGCGGATGCCTACGTCGTCTCATTCGTTTTCGTGCACGCTGGAGCCCCCTTCGAAAAGAAGGGCGGGGCGGAACTGTCGCTTCCCAAGATGGATGTTCCCATCGGCCTGGTCGAGTGGGAGGTCTTTCTCCCGCAGCGCTACAAGGTGGCCGATTTCGGCGGAGATGCCCTTTCCGCGCGGCTGCTTCCGGCCGCCGTGGAGAGCGCGCCGCAAGCCCAACTGGTTGACCACAACGACATCGAAACCATCGCGAAACTGCAATCTCCCAACCCGGTGGTTGTCGATCCGCTCCGGCCTGGCCAGGTGGGCGGCTTCATCGCGGACCCTGCAGGCGGCGCCATTGCGCGGGCTGACGTGACGGTATTGCACCTCGGTACCGGTGTTACCCTGCAGGCATTCACGGATACGAGCGGGCGCTGGATGGTCGCCAACGTTCCCTCCGGCCGTTTGCGTATCATGGCCAGCGCCAGCGGCTTCCGGGCCACAGCCCGGGAGATCGATCACGATGCCGGCCGGGGCTCGTGGTTCAGCCTGGCGCTACAAGTCGGGAGTGTCAGCGAGACCGTCGAAGTCACCGCCAGCGCTCCCAGACTGGAAACCTCTAATGCTGCAACCGCTATAGTCATAACCGGCAACTCACGCGAATCGCAACAGGTGGAACGTGCTTCCCGGCAGAACGCCGCTCCCAAGGACACGGTGGTCTCACTCAACGTTGCAGACCTGCAACGCCGGGTGGTCGGGGTGCTTCCCATCGGTATGAGCGTGCCTCACACGGGCACTGCCTACCACTTTGCCCGTCCCTTAGTGGTAGACGAGGAGACCCGGCTTACCTTCAGCTATCGCAGCAAATAATGGGGGCGCGAGTCAGGTGGGCTTCGAGCCCCGCTGGGCGGACCGCGCCGACCAGGGGGTCCGCCCGACAACCTACGCTAGACTTGGGATATCCGTGCCCATCTCTCCCGCCCGCACCGCTGTCTTCGACATCCTCCGCAAGGTGGAGAAGGGCGGCTTTGCTTCCGACCTTCTGTTGGCCGACACCGCCGCTCTCCCATCCCGCGATGCCGGGCTGGCTGCCGAGATCGTATTCGGCGTGCTGCGCTACCGGGCGCAGCTCGATTACCTGATCGAGCACTATTCCGGACACCGCCGGAAGCTCGACTCGGAGGTCCGAATCGCGCTGCGCATGGGGATCTACCAGCTTCGCTATCTGGAGCGGATTCCCGCCCATGCCGCCGTCACCGACGCCGTGGAACTGGTCAAGCGGGCGAAAAAGCGCTCCGCCACAGGCTTCGTCAACGCGGTGTTGCGGCAGGTCGACCGCGATCCCGTCGCATGGCCCAG
>PMTT01000677.1:8641-8767 GCA_003167275.1 Bryobacterales bacterium
CCTGCCCCGAATGGCTGTTGGCCCGCTGGGAGCGGCACTACGGTACGGAGACCGCCACCGGTATCGCACGCGCCGCTCTGAAGCAGCCGGAAGCGTATTTCCGCGTGCCGGTGGGGCGGACCCCCT
>PMTT01000060.1 GCA_003167275.1 Bryobacterales bacterium
CGGTACCATCATCCGCGTGGGTGTTGTCCTTGACTCCAATCGTAATGGTTTTCGTCGAGTCGCCCCGCAGTTCGACAAGCATAGTAGAGTACGACGACATGTCGATACCCGGTCTCGGGAAGCCGCTCAGTGTTGGCCCGTAGGAGAGCCACATGGCACACCACGCCTGGTTGGGCGGACAACTCATCTTCTGCGAGTTGTCCGCCGGATTCGGGTTCACCCAGTTCGTGATTCCCGCGGAACTGTTGACTCCCTCATCGAAACCCGGAGTCAACTGGCCCTGAATCATAATGTCTTTTGTTTGTACGGGCTGAGCGCTGCTGATCGCCGGCGCGAAGAGCCGCAGCGCCGCCGCCGCCAAAATCAGCCATCGAGCGGCATTCCTGATAGTTTGCATTCGTCTTCTCCTTCCACGTGTGCCAGATGCCTAATCCGATTCAAACACAATCGTACTGTTGATGTGCGCGAGAACGGCACACTATTTCACAGCGGTTTTCTCCCGTGTTTATGTAAATATGGGGCACCTCCAGCACGCAAACATCTGTAGGGGGCTGGCGGCCCGCAGGAATTGCACCCCCCTACTGGATCGTTGGGTCTGGCCGGGTTCGCTCGGCGCTTTGTGGTGCGTCCTGCTAATATGCTACGAACATGTTTGGTGCTGAGAACGGCGGTGCATGATGTGGAATAGCCGAGTGTCGGTCGTGGTGGTGTTCCTCCTGTTGGCGGTGCGGGGAATAGCCCAACAGCGCGTTGTCGCCGACCCGTACCAATCTTACGATTGTTTCGGCCCTGGTATTACGCAGGTACCGGGGGGAGGACCGACACACGTTTTCCGCACGGCGCGGAATGGACCCAGCGGCCAACCACGAGCAGAGTGCGGAGACTGGCTGTTGTTCGTTGCTGAGTTGATGAAGGGCGTAGGCGATTATAGGGCTTCATCCAAATACCGTGAGGCAGTCGCTGCTGACCAGTTTGAGGCGGCCTACTCGTTTCTTCTATGGCGAATACCGGAATTTCAGGGGGCCAAATGAACCCTTGTATCCTGCTGCTGAGCGGCAATACCTCCAGTGCCGGAGGATCCTCGACCGGGTGGCGGCGATACCAGGAATGTCGGTTGAATACGACAAGGGGACTCGGAGTCGTCTCGCGCGCAGTTTGGTTGCCCTGCATCAGCGCGACGGGCTCGCCTTGGCTACGCGCACTTCCGATGTACCCGTCGTTTCCGTCGCATCGGTATTCCGCGCCGCGGAGACCAACGCCGATCTGGACCGCACTTCCGACATTAGGGACTACACGGCTGCCGCCGCTTTTGCACAAAGCAGTGCGCGCAAGGGTTCTCCACGATTGAGACCTTCGACCGGATCAGAATCCGGGGCGGGGAGATGCCCGTAATCGATCTATTCTATTCTACGACTACCGGCATACATCGAACGTCGCGCCGGAAGTCTATCGCCCGCCGTTCACCTTTGCTCCCCTAGCGGGCTGCGGGAAAACGCCGTTTTTGGGCCAAAATCGGTCTGTAAGTTATAGATTCTACGTACTGGCTTTTCGAAAAGAGGCTTTTTTCCGCAGCCTGCTAGTCTAGTGCCTGAACAATTGGGGCATCGGCGTCTCGAAGCCATTTAGCGTCGGCGACAGCGTCGATGTGTCGATAGCTGGATCATTCCGACAGAGTTGGCGCCAAGGTCTGGTCGAGTATTTGCCGAACGCCGTAGAGCGCATCAACCAGTACCAGGGAAGCGCAGACGTCGCCCGATTCATCGGCCGTGACAAGCTCAATCTCTCAATGCTATATGGGTTTCAGACCATCGCTCCGGAGGTGGCCGGCAGCCCGAATCGCGAGCGAAGGTTCCTCGCCCCTAACGTGTCGTACGATTTTTACCGCCCGTCCACTTTCGGAGAGCACTTCGAGAATCGCGGCATCGGCATCTTCGGCGGCGCGCTGTACGATCGCGAAACATACCCTGTTCCGGCAGGAGTCAGGGCTCCCGATACTCTTGTTTGGCGTAAAGACTACTATGGTGGCATTTCCGCGCGAGGCTTGGGCGGGGGGCACTGGGATATCACAGTGCAGGCAACGGTCTTCTCGTCCACGGTGAAGCCGGACAGCACGCACAATAACTCCCAGTACAGAACCAATCTAATATTCCTGTACAGGATTGTGGGTGAAAAAACGTCCCCGGGTTTGCCTGGTCAGCGCGCCGGCGCTCACTTGGGGTTCCTGTATCTCGTGTTCCCATTCCGGCAGGATATTGCGCGGACAGGAATCGATGTTTATCGCAACTACAAGGTAGGCGTTGAACTAGATGGAATGTGGTATGGTACAACAGTCGGCGCGGTGGCGTAACGTTCCTCGGCTCGATCCGTTACGACTTCCAGCGAGTTTATTTTTCTTAACCTGAACCAACATCTGGTCACTGTCGGCTTGAGCATGGGCTTCTAAACTAATCGGTTGTGCCCGCTCTTGACGCAGACGAGGTTGCGAAAGCGATGCGCGGCAAGGACAAAGACTGAAGATGCATGGAAGGTGGTTTGCCAGACGTACAAAGAGTGCGGCTTGAGAAGCAACAACGTAATCGTAGACGCAGTGGACTTCGCTTAGTGTTCTAATCAGGATCATGGAGTGCGATATGAAACTTTCCGTGACGACCAATTTCAGATTAGCATTGGCCCCAATTCTTTTCGCAGTAGTTTTGTTGCCGGGTCTCGCGTGGGCCGCGGGGCCGACGACCCAAGACTGCCCAACCGAGCCCGCGCAGAATGTACCGATCGTCTCCGGTCTCACGTACCGGGAATCAAACTGCGTCCTTAAATCGATCGCCGATGTGGACTCCTTTCAGTTCACGGGTTTGGCCGGGCAGAC
>PMTT01000131.1 GCA_003167275.1 Bryobacterales bacterium
ATAAAAGCCCCGAGGCCACGGAGCGCCTGAGCGAAGGTCGCCGATCAGATCGCGATCTGCCACCTCGCAACTTCTGAACTTCCGCATTAGAAAGTCGCCGCTGGTTCCGCCGACGTTCACCTTATGCGCCAGGCGGAAAGCTTCGCAACGCCCGGGGAAGTAATCCCCAGACACGAAACACGCCGCCAATCGCGCCGAGGGATTCGTAGAATGACGGCAGATGTCATCGAGCTCAGCGACAACGAAGAAAGGACCGACAAGCCGAACCAAGTCCCCCAAGTCAGGAGCCCAGTAGTGGTTCACTATGGGCCCGTCGTCCCCGAAGTCCTCGCGTAGCCGGCTTTCCGACAGGCCCTCAAATTCCGCGCGAAACCGGAGGGCGACCAGACGCTCCAGCGGGTCAGCACCACTCTCCTGGCCGGAATTCCAGGCTGACAGAAGCGCTGGCAGCCAGCGGGAGGGGAGCTCAAGGTCATAGGATGGATAGTCACCGACGGTATGCAGGTAGCCACCTTCGTCGCGCAAGAAGACCACTCGGATTGCGCCGGGAATCGGATGGAATAAACGCGGGCCGCCATGCGAACCTGACGCCCACACCCAGCTATAGAACTTGACGGTGCCTCGAACCGGTCCTCGCAATGTGAGCAAGACATCGGCCCTAATTCTCGCCAGATGGAGCGGAATGGCTGGCACCATGGGGCCCCCGACTTCCGGCGGCTTCTCGACGGTCCGCACGTCACCTGTCATTTGGAGCCCTGCAATCCTGATCAAGAGGATCAACGGAGCAGACCTCATGGCGAAAGCGGCTTGATCGTCTTGGGCATAGATGACCGGGCGGATAACGTTAGCAGGTGAACCGCACGCAACCGAGAGCAACGCTACAATCGACAAGGTTGCGTATGTTGTCGCCCGAAATGGAGGCATGATTTATTGAAACCGATAGACGGACGGATGTTCCCCCGCCGAGCACAGCGCAAAGGTGCGTTGTGGACGATACACGGCCTTATCGTAGAAGTGGTTAAGGGCGCAACAGCGCCCTTACTCGCCCCTGCATTTGTTGACCGCAGCGTTCAACTCTGAATCGGTAGTCCTAAAATCAAGCGTCGTTATGAGTGAAGCTCTCCCGAAATCGTAGAAGATGCGGATCCGTCTTGACTCGCCGGAATCGTACTGCGCTATCGCTTCGATAAGCACGCCCCGCCCACTGCCGCACCACGTTACTCCTTGCACCTTCTCGATGGCATAAGCACCGTAGATCTGCTCGAAGTAAGCAGTGCGGCCTCCTTGCACGGCAGACCGCCATACCAGAATCGGGCGATATCGATATTCGAGAAGTTCGAAGCTGTGCGCTTCTATTGGCGAGGAGTTCCCAGTGTATTGCCGCGTCTCGGAAACTACGGTTTTCTTAGCCGTCCAGAAGTGAACAGCGCCGACGACAACAAACAAGATTGCCACCAGGAGAACCCGGACTATGGCTTTCATCGTGCTCTACGTTGATTTTACTCTCCGCGCCGTGGTGACCCTGTAAATGGACTTCTTGTGCAACGGGCAGAAAACGGCATTTTCGGAAACTGGACCCGTTCGGTTCGAGTTGGCGGGCAAGTTTCCGGAAACCCCCACTTTGCGACCGCTTATCAAAAATGCCCGAACGCCGCTATGCTGAGCCTGGGAGTTCTTTCATGACGCGGGCGGAATTTGTTCAGCGGCTAATCCTGAACTCGATGTGCGATGACTTCGAGAGCGTGGACCAGGTGATCTTGCGCGATGTTGCCGGCGTTGCAGCCAAATGTGGCTTTGCCGTCGAGCGTCCCGAGGTGGTGGAGAACTTGCTGGCACTGGTTGAAGCGGGACTGGCGAAGGCATACGACTTGTCCGGCGCTATTGGCGATCCCTTTTCGGGCGAACTTCAGGGCATGCCGCCGCTCGATGTCCCGGAAGAGTCCTTCAGGACGTACTTCTACCTCACCGAGAAGGGGATGGAGTTCCACGGATCGGATGGAACGTGGTGGCCGCTTGACGACGATGGGGCGCTTCGTTCCGACTGGGAGCTGCCCCGAGACTAAAGGCAAAGCTACTTTCCCCAGACCAAGGCTCCGGCAGCATCTCTGCAGAAATTTACTCTAGCGTATTGTACGCAACGTCAACCCCGTGGATGCGGGTTCTTATGGACATTGCCGTGGTCCGGTCACCGGCGCGGCAAATCCGGATTGGTTTCTGTCAGCCTAAGCTGTATTCGTTGGCGAGGACTCTTCTACCGTCGTGGAAACCCGTTGCGGAATATCCTGATGCCAACTGCGATCAAGCCTACAGATATAGATGTCGAAATGAAAGCGACAGCCCATCCACTATCACTCCGCGCTGCACCGACGAACGTCATGAATTCCGCACCCAGCCCAATGAACGTAAGCCCAAACAGCCACGCACCAACTCGCTGAACACGGGTTGGATTGCGTGAACCCTTCCAGAGAAATGCGTCAACTAGCGAGCCATTGCGAACGGTGCCAGGGAAAAGCACATTCCGCTGGCGCTCGCGAGACTCCTCCAGGAAACCGTCCAGGTTCCGGTGACTCACGCCGTCGATGTTAGCATACTCGACCAATAGCTCCCGAGATGGTGGGCTGACCCCTGCGAGCGACCGGTCGGTCGAGGACCGAGCAAACGGCGGCCCCTTCTGGATCGGCCTCTATTGATTCCGTAAAGTGCCGCCGTCCCCAAATGACGCTCTCTCGGAACCTGCACCCGAACGCGACTCGGGGTGAAGCCAAAGTCGGCACGGCCCCCGCACCTTCACCCCATAAGGCAGATCCGTGTGTAAGAAATCCCACTCTCCGATTGGCCGCTAACTCGGGTCACACACGCATTCCGAATTTCTTTCCTCAACCCCCTCCATCACTTACCGCCCTCAATTTCAGACTCCCCCCTCCCAGCCTGCTATCCCTGGTAGATGAGTACCCCCAAGCAAACCGACGCCAACCGCCGCAACTCGCAACGCTCCACAGGCCCACGCTCCACCCAAGGCAAGGCAGCCTCTCGTTCCAATTCCCTCAAAACCGGCCTCTACGCCCGATCCCAGATCATCTCCGGCGAAGACCCCGCCGAACTCCGCGCCCTCGCCGACCGATATTTCCTCCGCTGGGACCCCGGCACTCCCGAAGAGTCCTTCCTCGTCTGCACCCTCATGGACTCCGACTGGCTCCTCCGCCGCTATTCGCTCGCCGACGCCCAAATCTGGGACTACCAAGCCGATAACGAGTATGTGCTCGAAAGCCCCCACCCCAAGGGCCTGAACTTCATCCGCTGCCGCGAATACTTCCCTCTCCTCCAGCGCCGCTCCGATTCGGCCCAACGCACCTGGCACCGCGCCTTGCGCGACCTGGAGCGCCTCCAGGCCAAACGCCCCACTCCCCCTCCGTCTACCGAAAAGCCCGCCTCCGACCCCCCGCCCGAACCCAAACCCAATTCCGCGCAACCCCAATCCGTTCAACAAGAAATTGGGTTCGTTCCTTCATTTTCCAACACCCCCGATTTCGATCCCGCGCCCTCCACCGAAGCTCAAAAAGATCTCACCCCGTCCCCCGCGCCTTGCGAGGTTGACCAGACAGCCCAGGCGGTCCAGGTGCACCAACCCGTGCCGCCAGCCCACCCCTCCGCACCCCCGGCCCACGTTACCTCCGCTCCCTCCGCGCTCTCAGGTCTTGACTTTGCTTTCCCTTCTTTCGGCGTCTCAGCGCCTCGGCGGTCCAAATCCGTCTTCTCCGCGTGTTCCTCCGCGTCTCCGTTGCTCCGCGGTGAGGTCGAATGCCGGCCCAGCCTCAAATCTTCGCCTTCAGTCCCCGGCACCCCCCGGAAGTCTCCCCCACCATGTGCTTCCGATTCACAGCCGTGGCGCGCACGCCCACCGTTCCGCCCGTTACAATCGAAGAGAGTGCCAGGAGTCTATCTTTCCTATCCCTTCTGCGCGCAGAAGTGCACCTACTGCAATTTTGCGTCGGGCGTCTTCCCGCGCGAGCTCGAGGCGCGCTATCTCGACGCGCTCGCGGGAGAGGTGCGCGCGCACCGCTGGGAGTGGCAGCCCGAGACCGTCTACCTGGGCGGCGGCACCCCCAGCACCATCCCCCCGGACGCCCTCGCCACACTCCTCGATCCGCTTCCCGGCCGCCCCTGGAAGGAAGCCACCATCGAAGCCGCGCCCGGCACCATCACGGCCACACAAGCCCGTGCCTGGGCATGCTGCGGCATCAATCGCGTCAGCCTGGGCGTGCAATCCTTTATCGAAACCGAAATCCGCCGCACCGGCAGGAAGCACACCGCCCAGACCGTCGTCGACGATATCGCCCTCCTGCGCGACGCCGGCATCCACAATTGCAACATCGATCTCATCGCGGGACTCTCTGGCCAGACCGAGGCCACCTGGCGCCAGTCGCTCGACTGGGTCCGGCGGATCGCTCCCACCCACGTCTCCATCTATATGCTGGAGGTCGACGAGGACAGCCGCTTGGGCAAGGAACTGCTACTCGGCGGGGTCCGCTACGGCGCGGCGGACATTCCCGGCGACCACCAAATCGCCGCGTTCTACGAAATGGCCGTCGAACTGCTCGCATCTGTAGGCATCCAGCGCTACGAGATCTCCAATTTTGCGATCCCTGGATGGGAGTCGCAACATAACCTCAAATATTGGAAGCTGGAGCCTTACGTGGGCTTCGGCGCGGACGCGCACTCGTTTGATGGACGTATGCGGAGGCAGAA
>PMTT01000381.1:0-1256 GCA_003167275.1 Bryobacterales bacterium
GGATGGTAGTCGTCGTCAAAATGGCCGTCGGCGGTGAGGTAGACGCGCCCGGCGGCGAACTTCGATGCCGCAATGCCGCTGATGTTGAGGTGCGGCGGAAGGCCGCGGACGTTGCGCGTCAGATCGGTCCAATGCTGGCCGCCATCGCGGGTCATCTGGATGGTTCCGTCGTCGGCGCCGGTGTAGAGAACGTCCTTGTCGAGGGGCGACTCGGCGATCACGGTCAAGGCGCTGAAGTCGGACTGCCCATCGTCCCGGGAAAGGGCGTTGGGGGGGACCGGCGCGCCCATCATCTGAAGGTTTTTGCGATCAATGTTGGCGGTGAGGTCGGGGCTGATGGGCTTCCAGTTCATGCCGCGGTCGTCGGAGCGGAAAAGCAGATGGGCCCCGGTGTAGATGGTATTGGGGTTGAAGCTGGAAACAATTAGGGGTGTCGTCCAATACCAGCGGTAATTGCCCTGACCCGGCAGGTGCTTTTCGAGCGGTTGCACGGGACCGATGGTCTGCCGCTGCATGTTGTCGAGATCCAGGCGGGCGGTGGAGCCGTTCTGGGAACTCACCAGAACGGTGTGGTCGTCGCCATCGAAGACCGCCTGCATGCCATCGCCGCCGCCGATGTTGAAGGCGTCCTTGAAAGAGACGCCGTGGCTCATTTTTGAGGCCGAGGGGGTACACCAACTGCCGTTGTCCTGAAGGCCGCCGCAGACCAGGAAGGGGTCCTGGTTGTTGACGGAGATGTCGTAGAACTGGCCGATGGGGAGGTTGATGCGGAAGAGCCAGGTGAGGCCGCGATCATAGGAGATGGATACGCCGCCATCGCCGCCGATGATCAGGCGGTTGGTGTTGTCCGGGTCCACCCAGAGGATGTGGTCTTCGCCGTGGACTCCGCTGAAGACGTCGCGGAAGTTGCGCCCCGCGTCATCGGAGATGTAGAAGCCGCGGTTGGAGCCCATGATGTAAACGCGGTTGGGGTCCTTCGGGTCGACATAGATACGGCTATAGTAGCTGGGGCGCGGATTGAAGCCGGTCATGTGCTCCCAGGTTTCGCCCTGGTCCTGACTGCGAAAGACGCCGCCCTGTTGGAGGGTGGGATTGGGGGCTGCCCCGCCGCGGCCGCCTCGGGCTGGTTGCGCTGCGCCGCCGCGTCCGCCACCGCCGCGTCCGCCGGGCGGGACTGGGGCAGATTCGCCTTCCCCGCCGGCAGGAGCACCACCGCGTCCGCCGCCTCCCCGTCCGCCTGGCTGGGCAGATTCGCC
>PMTT01000381.1:1323-6059 GCA_003167275.1 Bryobacterales bacterium
CCCCAACCTTTGCGCTGGCGCTGATACATGGCGGCGAAGATCACTTCGGGATCGCGGGGGTCCATGGCCAGGTCGATTGCGCCGGTGTTTTCGTCGCGGTAGAGCACCTTGTTCCAGCTCTTGCCACCGTCGGTGGTCTTGAAGACGCCGCGATCGGGGTTGGAGCCCCAAAGGTGCCCGACGGCGGCGATGTAGACGGTGTTGGGGTCGGTGGGATGGATGACGATCTTGCCGACGTGGCGGGTTTCTTCGAGGCCCATCTTCTGCCAGGTGCGGCCGCCGTCGGTGGATTTGTAGACGCCGTCGCCCCAGGAGGAACTCTGACGGTTGTCGGCCTCGCCGGTGCCGACCCAGACGACCGAAGGGTTCGAGGGCGCGACGGCGACTGCGCCGATCGACATCATGCCGCCGGCGTTGTCGAATACGGGGGTGAAGGAGACGCCTTCGTTGACGCTCTTGAAGACGCCGCCGGTGGTGGTGGCGACATAGATCTCGGAGGGGGCTCCGGGCACCTTGGCGACGGCGATATCGGCGATGCGCCCGCCGGTGGCCGCGGGGCCGATNNGCGAAACGGGACGCATGGCGCATGAAGAGGCTCCCTTTGTCTTTACAGGATCGCACAGGCGGATGGGGCGGACTGGTCCATGGAACATCGCTCATAATAAACGCAGGGATGAGCAAGCACCCACGACCGAAGCAGGCGGAACCGCCTCCCGCAGCGCGGCCTTCGCCCAGAATCGCCACACCGATCCATGTGTGGCGTTCCGTGGGCCTGTTTGTGATCCTTCTGGCAACCATGCTATTACTCTGGCGCGTGGTACTGTTAAAGCCGCTGCTGGCGTTGTCGCGAGGCGCAATTCAGGTCTGCTTTCGGCTGCTGCCGCTTCCGGCCAGCGGTTCTGCCGAGTTGATCACCGTGGATAGCAGCAACGGCGACTGGATCGTGCATGGGTCCCTGCTCCTATTACGGGAACGGGAGATTACCCAACAGCTTGCCGGCTCCCGGGACGCGGGTGTCCGCACCCAGCCAGTGATGCTCCAGATCTTCAGCCTGTCCCTGCCCATCTTTTGGGCTCTGGTCCTGCCCGTGTGGCCCGGGAAACGGATCTGGCGAATCCTCGGGGCCGGCACGCTGCTGCTGGCGGCGATTTCCGAGCTATCGCTGGTGCTGTTTCTGGCGTATTGGACCAACCGGTATTTTGTAGTCGCTTCGGCGCCATGGAGTGAGTACTGCCTGCAGGTAGCGGGGTACTGCACGCTAAACTTAGTGCCTTACGCCGCCCCGCTGGTATTGGTCATTTGGCTCCATCGGGGATTGCGCTCGCTGGTGTTCGGCGGACCCAAATGGCAAAAACGGCCAGACCCAATACCATGATGAGGATTTCCCAGACATACAGGTGCATGATCTCGAACCACTGCTGGTTCCACTGTCCCAGATAGAACAATGTGATGATTCGGAGGCTGTTTGCCGCTTGGATGGCCAACATCCCGAAACCCATCCCCTTGACTTTGTCAGTCCAGCGGCCGGCCGGCCAGGCCAACAAGGCGGACCAGAGCAGTACCACGACGTTGATGCCGTTGCATCCGTTCGCTACCACGATGGAAAAGCCGTCGGGAGCCGTCAGGGTGAACGCCGACACCTGAACGTGGCCACCACCGATACGGATGATTACCTCGGATGCGTTGGCAACCAATCGCGTGAAATACTCGAAAAAGGGCGCCAGGGGGGGCGCAAATACCAGCCCAAAGCCAACACTGACGAACAGAGCAAACAAAAGCACAAATCGCCGCAGAACACACCTTCCTATTTCCGATCGCAGGGACGGGACAATCGTGACACATCGAACCGCAAATCATGCGGCCACGCCGTCCGACGGCAACGGTCTATCTGCACTGCATCTTCAATCCTATCATCGGCGGGAAAGATCGCGAGGCCGATGCGGCCCTTGTCGCCGGGTGGCAGGCCATTCTTCCACAAAATGGGGGCGTCAGGCTGGCCGGAGACAACAGACGATTCGAGCCTTGTGGTGTGTTGGGATGGCTGGGCAAGCTATAAAGCATGCCCCACACACTGCTAAACTGGGGCAGAGAGCATGGCTGCCAATGTGGCGCTGGGGTTGAATCTCGGCGAATTTACGGAAAACCGCGCGGTCCGCGAGTGTCTGCAGTGGTTCACGCGCGAAAAGCAGTGGATCAACGAAGTGCATCTGCAGCTCTGCCGGGTCCCCGCGCCCACTTTCCTCGAACAGGAGCGGGCCTCCTGGTTTCTGGAACAGGTGCGCTCCTATGGGTGGAACGCCTCCATCGACCGGGCCGGGAACGTGATCGCCACCCTCGGAGATGGGCCCTACGTGGCCCTCACCGCGCATCTGGACACGGTGATCGCCCCGCGCAATAAGGACGAGATCTCGGTGGATGCCGACGGGCGGTTTCGGGGACCGGGCGTTTCGGATAACGGAGCCGGACTGGCCGCACTGCTGGCGATGGCGCGTGTGTGGAAGATTGGCGCAAGCCTGCCGGAGCTTCCTTTGGGCCTTCTGCTGGTGGCCAATGTCGGCGAAGAGGGTGAGGGGAACCTGCTGGGCATGCGGCACCTGTGCAAACAATCGCCGCTGGCGCGGAAAGTGGAATCCTTCGTGGTGGTGGATGGCGCCAACACCGACCACATCACCACGCGGGCGCTGGGCAGCCGGCGTTTCGAAGTCCTGTTCACCGGGCCGGGGGGCCATAGTTGGAGCGATTACGGGGTGGGCAATCCGATCCATGCGCTCTCCCGGGCGGTGGCGCTGTTTGCCGAGAACCGGCTTGAGGGACTGCCCAAGTCGGCCGTCAACGTGGGGTTGATCGAGGGCGGGTCGAGCGTGAATTCGATCGCGCAGTCGGCGCGGGCCAAGGTGGATATCCGCTCCGAGAGCAACCAGAAGCTGGACGAACTGGTGGACCTTCTGGCGGCGGCCGTAGACCGCGCGCGCGATGTGGAGAATCAACGGGCCACAGGCGCCAAGGTGTCGGTCAAGCTGAAGGACATCGGGGCGCGGCCGGCCGCGGCGCTTCCGGAGAACGCACCAATCCTGCAGTACGTGCGGGTGGTGGACGCGCATTTGGGGATTCGTTCGCACCTCGACACGTCGTCCACCGACGCCAACATTCCGCTTTCGTTGGGAATTCCAGCACTGGCCATCGGCGCGGGCGGTTTGGGTGGCGGTGCGCATACCACGCAGGAGTGGTTCCGGCCGGAGGGGCGCGATCTGGGGTTGAAGCGGATTCTCCTGACACTGTTGATGCTCATGCGCAACACCGTCCCAGGCGCGGGCGCCCTACCCGGACCGGTGAAGTGAACCCGGGCGAGGGTGCACCTGGCGCGGGGCTCCTACGGGTGCGGCAGCGGATGGCGTCGCCCGACCAGCGCAAGGCGGATGCGGCGCTGGCTCTCAACACGCTCATTTGGGGGTCGACGTTCGTCCTGGTGAAGGCGGCGCTCCGCCAGGCTTCGCCTATCCTTTTCCTGGCGATGCGTTTTTCGCTGGCCGTCTTGGCCTTGCTGGTACTGTTTCGCGGCCCCGGAAAGGGGCCCCGGACGGCCAGAGCGGTGCTTGCCGGGAGCCTCTCGGGAGTCTTCCTGTTCTCCGGGTATGTGCTACAAACACTAGGCTTGAGGCTTACCACGGCTCCTAAATCGGCGTTCTTGACGGGGCTGACTTCGGTGATGGTACCTTTGCTGGCATCGCTCGTCTATAAAAGCAGACCTCAGGTTTCCGAGGTGGTTGGGGTGGTCGTGGCTACGGTCGGGCTGGGCCTGATGACCCTGGAAGGGGCCATTGGCGCGATCGGTCGCGGTGACGTGCTGACACTGCTTTGTGCCGTTGCGTTTGCCGCACACATCGTGACTGTGGGCCACTTTTCCGAGACAATGAATTTTGAGCTTTTGTCAGTGACTCAGGTCGGCGCGGCCGCCGTATTCGCTCTGTCGCTCTTCTGGTGGGTGGAAAAACCACATGTGGAGTTGCGCCCGGCGTTGGTATGCGCGGTGGTGATCACCGGGCTTTTTGCGACGGCCTTCGCGTTTACGGTCCAGGCCTGGGCGCTCCAGTACACTACCTCGTCGAGAGCCGCCCTGATTTATCTGTTGGAACCGGTTTTCGCCTGGATGACCTCGTATTTTCTGGTGGGTGAAGGACTTTCGGGGCACGCTGCGGCGGGCGCCGCCCTCATTTTGAGTGGAGTACTAGTGGTGGAAATGAAACCCTGGAAACCGCGGCCACATCCATCACACTAGAACCTGCGGCAGGAATATAATGATTGCTGCCGCCCTATGGCGGAGGAGTTTAACAACCCATGAGTTTTTTCAACAGATTGCGCACCCAGAAGCTTCTTTCGTTCACTTTGATACTGTTTACCCTGTCGATCGGAATCGTTATCGGGACTCTGATCAGCACGGGCGCTAAAGCGGCCAAGGATGATCGGACGGTGGCGCCCGGCGCGCAGCAACTGGTGATTCCCAACCCGGTTGAGCTGTCCAATGCGTTTACCGAGATTGCCAAGTCGGTGGAGCCTTCGGTGGTGAATATATCCACGACGTATGCTCCCAAGCCCGCCAGCCGGGCCCGCAACAATGGCGGCCGGCGCCAGCAGTTGATGCCTCCGGATGAAGACGATCAGGGCGACAGCATCGGCGGGATGGACGACCTGCTGAATCGGTTTTTCGGTAACGGCAACCCCGAGATGCAGCGTAAAGG
>PMTT01000381.1:6067-21906 GCA_003167275.1 Bryobacterales bacterium
CAGACCGACCTGGCGGTGATCCGCGTGGAAGGGAAGCAGGACCTGAAACCGGCGAAGATCGGCAACTCCGACGCCGTGCAGGTGGGTGACTGGTGCGTCGCGATCGGGTCGCCGTTCGGGTTCCAGGCGACGGTGACGGCGGGCATCATCAGCGCCAAAGAACGCGATGTGGATCCGCTGCAGCAGTTCCAGCACTTCCTGCAGACGGATGCGGCAATCAATCCCGGCAACAGCGGCGGGCCGCTGCTGAATATCCGCGGCGAGGTGATCGGCATCAATACCGCCATCGCCTCCCGCTCGGGCGGCTATCAGGGCATCGGGTTTGCGCTGCCCATGAATACGGCCGCGATGGTCTACAACGAGATCATCAAGAACGGTAAGGTGACGCGCGGCTCCATCGGCATCAACTTCTCCTCCGATCCGGCTCAGGCCCGTGACCTTTTGAAGGCTTGGGGCGGGGTCAATGAGGGCGTGTTCGTGCAGAAGGTGGAACCCGGCGGGCCGGCGGAGAAAGCCGGGCTGAAGGAAGCTGACATCATCAGCACCATCAATGGAAAGCCGATCCATCAGGGCAACGATTTGGTCAATATGGTGACCGCAACTCCGGTGGGGACGCCTGTCACCCTCGGCGTGCTGCGCAGCGGGAAGCAGGAGAACTTCAAGGTGGTGGTGGGCAACCTGGCCCAGATCTTCCCCGAACGTTTCGGCACGGGCACGGAACCGGAAGCGGTTAAGCCGGAAGGCACCACGGTGAGCTTCGGCATCTCGATCATGGACATGACCGACCAGCGCCGGGAGAGTCTGGGCATCAAGCAGCCCGGTGGCGTGATGGTGGCGGAAGTGGAGCCCAACTCATTCGCCGAGGACATCGGACTGCGTCAGAACGATATTCTGACGGACATCAACAAGCAGCCCATCAACTCCACGGCCGACGTGAAGCGCGTTCAGGCCACGTTAAAGCCGGGACAACCGGTGGCTTTCCGTGTGCTGCGCAGAGACCGGGGAGATAAGGGCGCGTATACGGCTACTTTCCTGGCCGGCACATTGCCTGGAGTTTCGCACTAATCTACCATTGAGCCTCCAAACTCGAACTAGCGGCCGGGGAATCTCCTGGCCGCTTTTTTATTTGGGGAGGGACTGGCCTATCGCGAGGGGATTGGGTCTCGTTTTTGGCTGGGCAAGCTAAAGCATACCCTACCGGAATAACAAAGGGGCGAATTCGTGGAGGTCCCTGCGCCACGTTTGCCATTCGTGGGACGTGCCTTGAGACTCGAAGAAGACGTTCTTTACTCCCACCTTGTCCAGGGCTTCATGCATGGTTTGCGCGCCCTGGTGCATGCCCTCCTCGGCGGTGCCGGCGCCAATCCACAAGAGACGGACCTTCTTGTTGAAGGCCGGCGGATCGGCGAATACTCCGTTGTTCGAAGTCTTCGCATCGAAGTTGCGGATGGGCGCGCTGAAGGAGCCGATCCAGGCGAATCGATCGAGATGGGCCGAGGTGATTTGGAGCGTCTGCTGGCCGCCCATGGAGAGCCCGGCCATGGCCCGATGGGAGCGGTCCGTGAGGGTGCGGTAGGTGGCGTCGATCATGGGAATCAGGTCGTCGACGATCACCTGCTCAAATGCATTGGGATTGCGAACGGGCCCCGTGGTCGACGCTACGGGAACTGTGCCCGGCTTCACGGCGTACCCCGTCTCCATCACCACCAGCATGGGTATGGCTTTCCCGGCTGCGATCAGATTGTCCAGAATCAGATTGGCGCGGCCCTGCCTGGTCCAACCGGTCTCGTCCTCGCCCGCGCCGTGCTGCAGGTAGAGCACGGGATATCGCGTGCGGCCGGTGTCATAACCCGGAGGCGTGTAGACGTAGGCGTGGCGCCACAACCCGGTAGTCTTGGAGCGATACCAATGGACGCGGACGTCGCCATGCGGCACATCTTTGGCGTCATAGAGATCGACTCCCTTTTCGGGGACTTCCACGGCGCTGGTTGGCTTGCCGTACCCGAACCAGGTTTCGCTCGATGGGTCGTTGGCGGCGAAGCCGTCCACCAGCAGCCAATAGTAATGGAATCCGGGAACGGCCGGAGGGATGGTGACGCTCCAAACGCCTTTATCGTCGCGGACCATGTCGTACGGTCCTTTGCCGAGGCCGCTATCGGCGCCGCCGGGTTGCACCTGTACCTTCTGCGCGCCGGGCGCGGTGACACGAAAGGTGATCCGCAGATCGGAGTGAATGCGGGGATACTGCGCATTCATGACGTTGGACGTCGCGGGCAGCGAATCATCGGGCGGCTGTGCACGGCACACGCCGAGCGCCAGGACGGCAAGGAACGGAAGACATCTCATGGGGAATCTCCGCATTAAGATGTCTTATGTTAGCAGGGGGCGCCCGCGCCACCAGCACTAGTTGACTAGCGGGGAGAGAGAAAGCGGCGGAGTTTGCCAGGTGGAGTCAAAGGAGCGGCGTTGCTTGTGTCGCGCTCCTCCCGGGAAACCTGAAAGGTGCCCCAAAGATGTTTTTTCGCTAACCTAGAAGAGTGGACCAGGGACACGCCCTTCCTAGAGAAACTCATGAAATTACCGTATCGATTCACCGCCTTTGCCTTTGCCGCTGCCACCTTCGGCTGGACAGGCCTGGCGCAGCAGTCTTCCCCGACCGTTTCGGGGCATTGGCAAGGCAGTCTGAAGATGCCCGGCCAGGATTTAGTCATCGTCCTCGACTTGGCGACCAACGCCAAAGGCGCGTGGATCGGCTCTTTCAGCATGCCCGAAGTAGGAGCCACCGATATTCCCGTGGACCAGCTTTCCGTAGCGCAGGCCAAGGTGCATTTCGTGCTCAGCGTCGCCGGCAATCCCGCGTATGACGGCAACCTCTCCCCGGATGGCAAGGAGCTCACCGGCACGTTTTCGACCGGGCCTACGAAGTCTCCTTTAACGTTCGCGCGGATGGGGGCGGCCAAGGTCAAGCTTCCAGCACCCAACTCTCCGCTAACCAAAGACTTCGAGGGCACCTGGCATGCCACCCTGAATGGAGGTGACGCCCAGCTCCGCCTGTTGCTGAAACTCAACCGCGCCGCCGATGGTACCGCCACCGGCGTTTTGGTCAACGTCGACCAGGGCAACCGCGAGGTTCCCATTATGGACATCCAGCAGAAGGACAAGACTCTGGAGTTTGAGGTCCGATCGGTCGCGGTACACTATCACGGCACCATGAACACCGCGGCTGGCACCCTCAAGGGCGACTGGACCCAGATGTCGCACACCACTCCGCTGACGTTCGAGCGGGGAGGGTTCCCGCCAAACTCGTCGCTGACCAAAGCCTTCGAGGGCACCTGGCAGGCTATCCTCGACCCCGGAGGAGAAATCAAGATCACGCTTGGGCTGACGCTGACTCGCGGGGCCGATGGCGCCGCTGTCGGGACGCTAAAGAACCTGTCCGAATCTAGTAAGGAGCTTCCCCTGACCACCATCAAGCTGCAGAACAAATCCCTGGAGTTCACGGTGCAAGCCCTGAGTTCCAGTTTCAGTGGGACGCTCAACGACGCCGGAACGGAATTCTCGGGAACCTGGATCCAGGTGGGCACCGCCATCCCGCTCACGTTCAAGCGCACGACGGCCCCCGCGAAGAAACCGTAGGCCAGTGTCGCTCACCCGAAAACCGGTTGCGCGCGTTACCCGGAAACTCCTTGGGGAGCAGACCGCGAAAACAACATGCTACCCTCGGAATTCATGGCTCAGAACGGTTTCAACCTCGTGGCCGCCGCCCGTCAGGAAATGATCGAGCGCGGGTTTTCGCCCGATTTCCCGCCCGAAGTCGAGCAGCAACTCAAGACGATCCACACTCAGCCCGACCGCAGCCTGCGCGACATGACCTCGCTGCTCTGGTCCTCGATCGATAACGACGATTCACGCGATCTCGACCAGATCGAGTGGGCCGAGCGCACGGCCGGCGGTGTCCGCGTCCTCGTCGCCATCGCGGACGTCGATTCGGCGGTCGGCAAGGGTACCCCCATCGATACCCACGCCGCTCACGAAACCACCACGGTGTACGCCGGCGTCCGCAATTTCCCCATGCTGCCGGAGCGGCTCTCCACGGATCTCACTTCGCTCTCTGAAAGCGGTGACCGCGCGGCCGTCGTGATCGACATGCTGGTGGCCGCCGATGGCTCGATTGCAAGCGGCAGCGTCTACCGCGCCGTGACGCGCAATCGCGCGCAGCTCACCTACAGCGCCGTGGGGCCGTGGTTGGAAGGCACCGGCGCGCCGCCCGCCAAGGTGGCCGCTTCGGCCGACCTACAGGCGCAGCTCAAGCTCCAGGATGAAGCAGCCCACACGCTTCGCGATGCCCGAGGCCGTCTCGGCGCACTCAGCTTCGATCGGGTGGAGACGCAGGCTGTGGTTTCCGACGGGCACGTGGGGGACGTCACCGCCCGACGTCAGAACCGCGCATCGAAACTGATTGAAGACTTCATGATCGCCGCCAATGAGGTGATGGCGCGGACGCTCCGCGATGCGGGCGTCTCCTCCATCCGCCGTGTGGTAAAGGCTCCCGAACGCTGGCCGCGCATCATGGAACTGGCCGAACATTACGGCGAGAAACTGCCGCCCGATCCCGATTCGGGCGCGTTGAACGCCTTTCTGACGCGTCGTAAGCAGGCCGACCCGGTGCACTACCCCGATGTGTCGCTCTCGGTTCTCAAACTGATGGGCCCCGGGGAGTACGTGATGAGCCGCAAGGGCGACACCGAACAGGGCCACTTCGGCCTGGCCGCGCACGACTACACACACTCCACCGCGCCCAACCGCCGGTTCGCCGACCTGGTGACCCAGCGTCTGCTAAAATCGCTCGGAGGCGCCCCGCCCTATACGGACGACGAGTTGGATGCCATCGCGCGCAACTGCACTTTGAAGGAGGATGCCGCTCGAAAGGTGCAGCGTGACATGAACAAGCGGATCTGCGCGGTCGGGCTGCTGCCGCGTGTGGGGCAATCGTTCTCGGCGGTGGTGACGGGTGTGACGCCCAAGGGCGTGTTCGTGCGGGTTCTCGACCCGCCTGTGGAAGGCCGGCTCATGCGTGGCGAGCACGGTCTGGATGTGGGCGACCGGCTGCATGTCACGCTGCTCGCCGCCGATCCGCAGCGCGGCTTCATCGACTTTGGGAGGAATTGATGGAAGACTTACTTCGACATACGCTCGCCACCGTGGCGTATCGCGGCGGTAAGGCCCTGCGGGGCGCTCCCGCCGAATTTGCAGACTACCGGGCAGGGCCGGGAGGCCGGACGCCCGTCGAAATCCTGGCGCACATGGGCGATCTCTTCGATTGGGCGCTCAAGCTGGCCGATGGCAAGCACGAATGGCACAGCGCCAAACCCCACCCCTGGCACCAGGAGGTGGCACGCTTCTTCGCCGCCCTGGAGGTCTTTGACCAGCGCCTGGCCTCTGGCGAGCCGCTGGGCTTTGCCGCGGAGAAGCTGTTTCAAGGCCCCATTGCCGACGCGCTCACGCATGTGGGACAGATCGCCATGCTCCGCCGCATGGCAGGCTGTGCGGTGCGTGGCGAGAATTATTTCAAAGCGTCGATTGCCGCCGGACGCGTGGGCGCCGACCAGGCCGCTCCAGCTTTCGAGTTCTAAAAATGAGACGCGTGAATCTGCGGCGCATCGGCGGCTTTGCTTGTGTCACCATCGCGGTAGTGCTTGGAATGAAACTCGTCAGCCAGACTCGAAGGCTCGGCACCGATGACATCCTCGGGCTGGCATCTGTGGCGCCCAATGCAAAGGTTTCGTATGGCAAGGCTCCGCAGCAATACGCAGATCTCAGGATGCCCGAGGGCAAGGGTCCATTTCCCGTGGTGGTGGTGATTCATGGCGGCTGTTGGGTCGAATACGCCGACACCAGTTACACCGCGCCGCTGGCGTCCGCCCTGGTGAAGGAGGGTTGGGCCACNNACTTTTCTGGATGTCGGCCAGGGTGTGGATGCCCTGCGCGACTCGGCGGCCAAATACCATCTCGACATCAATCGCGTGGTCGTCTTGGGACACTCGGCAGGCGGTCAACTGGCGCTCTGGGCGGGTGGCCGACGGCGCATTCTTCACGATAGCCCACTCTACAATGCCAATCCCCTGCCCCTGCGCGGAGTCGTCTCGCTGGCGGGGATCGCCGATATGCGAGTATACGCCGACCGCGGTCCGCAGGGCTGCGCCGAGGGCGGACTGCGCGTCATGGGCGGGACCGCGGCCCAGCAGCCGGCGCGATATGCCGCCGCATCCCCGGCCGAGCTTCTCCCGCTGGGAACGTCACAGGTGCTGGTGTGGGCCGAAGAGGACAGCATCGTCCCGGAAAAGCTGTTCGAAGGTTACGAAGCCAACGCCAAGAAGGCCGGCGATGCGGTGGAGATCATCCGCGTCCCGCAGATCGGCCACCACGAGCTCTGTTCGCCGGAAGCCCCAGGCTATCCGAAAATCGTAGGAGCATTACGGAGGCTGTTGCAGTAGCGCAGGTCATGTGACCGGGCACTCGTGGCCTCACCCGTTGGGATAATGGAGCGTGTACGTGCATTGCTGAAACGATAGGTCGGTCAGGCAACGCGCCGAGATGGAGCCTTCTGGAGTTCCTTGATCATCCAGTCCCACCAGCCTTGCGGCTTCGCGAACGGGCAGAACATCTCCATTGCATCGTTGTCGGGACCGCAGACGGCTTGAGCGTCGCCGAAGAGCCGCTGAAAGGCTGGGAAATCGAGAGTACCCTCGATGGATCGCGCATATAGTTCGTTGCCAATCTTTTCCAGCTTGTCGTATTCGGCTACTTTTTCCATGCAGCCCTCAGAATCGTTTCAACCATATCATACCCCTCGGGGTCCTTGTCCGCAAACGAGTCCGCAAAGCGGTAGGCGGCAAAACTTTCAGAGAAATCCTCCTCAGGGCCAGCGCGGGCGCGCTGTGAGACAGGCAGGGTTCGGCCACTTCGGCGCAGGCTCTCAATTTGGTGGAGAGCGGTTGGCCCCACCGTGTCGATGATTTTATGCCCTAGCTCGTGATAAAGGCTGCGTTGCATCGCTTCGGCGAGGTCGCGGCCCGCCGCCGATACGGTCACCAATTCTCCAGGACGAAACTCTTTGCCATATGTGTCTGGATCGCGGAAGGCATTGACAACAAGCTCTCCCGTGGAAGGCTGATACGAGCCGTGCCAGCGGGGATCTGGCAGGCGGCTGGAAAGCTCCAATCGGCCCAGACCGTGCTTCTTGAGGAATTCCAAAAGCTTCGGATCGTTGCGGAGAGGTTGGAGTACCTCCCTGGTTGGCTGCTCTGACAGAGCCGAATAGAAACTCTGGGCGTGTACGCCGACCTCGATTGGGGACGCCCACTCGGGGCGCGGCACTGCGTCTGCCATGGGAAACCGAATCGTACCACCTTCGCCAATCTCGCCGCGAAATGACCGGCCTGCCGCTCACAGCGATCAGCCGCAAAGGTCTCAGAAGAATACTCCAAGTGGTTCCTCTCACTCCGCCACCGCCTCCAGGTCCCGCTTGACGAAGAACGCCATCGCGATCAGCAGGAACGCGCCCGCTGCCAGGTACACGGCCGACGCCATCGCGATGGCAACGCCCAATCCATGGGACTTCGCCAGAATGCCGATGGTGAGCGGGGCGGTCCCGCCTCCACCCAGCCATCCGACGGTGTTCATGAGGCCGGCGGCGCTCCCGCGAGTTTCGGGCGGGATCACGTCGTACACCGAGGCGAAGATGTTGGCGTCGTACAGGCCCTTCGCGAATCCCCAGAACGTGAGAGCCACCACCAGCCACCCGATGGAATTCGTCATTCCACACAGGACCACGAACGGCGCGCCCGCGAAGACGCCGATGGCCTGCACCAGGAGCCGGCCTCCCGGCATGCGTTGACGCAGCGTGTCGGCCAGCCATCCGCCGATGGGCGCGCCCAGCATGCTCGCGAGTTGGGCGAAGATCGTGGCTGCCAGGCCAGCCATCGCCAGGTTCAGGTGGAACCTGTCATAGAGAAACTTCGGCATCCAGGAGAGCAGGACTACCGCGACGAAGTTAGCGCACAGAAAGGCGCCCATGAGACAGAGGACGGTGGGCTTGCGGAGGAGGAGAGCGAAGCCTTTTAGCGAAGATTGGGTAGGGCCGGAAGACTGAGCAGGTCGGTGACCTGCCCCACGAGAGTCGGGTGGCTCCTTCAGAAAGCGGTGGATTACGGCGCCCAGCAACATGCCTGAGCCGCCGAAGACCACGAACGACCAGCGCCAGCCATAATGCTGTCCGATGAGTCCGGCGAAGAAGCCTCCCGCCACAGTGCCAACATAGACGCTGGTCTGGTGCAATCCCATCGCCCGCGAACGGGTATCGCCGCTATGGTAGCCGCTAATCAGGGACATGGAGGCGGGAAAGTAGAGCGTCTCACCGAGCCCTTCTGCCGCGCGAAAACCCAGGAGTTGGGGAAACGTGCGGGAGGCCGCGGTGGCGACGCAGATCAGGCTCCACACATAGAGCCCCCAGAGGATCGCGGACACGCGGCGGACGCGGTCCACAATCGCGCCGGCGAACAGCGCGCAGATGCCGTACGTGAGCGCGAAGGAGGATCCCAGCAGGCCCAACTGCACGGAGGTGAGGTGCAGTTCCTTTTCGAGCAGGGGGAACACCGCGAACACGGCCTGCCGGTCGGCGTAGTTGAAAAAGGAGATGCCCCAGAGCATCCCCACCACTGCCCATTTGTAGCGGCTTTCCGCCGCCTGGCGCAAAAGCATGGATCTTCATGCTCGCACGAAATCCCGTGGGGCAGGATTTCATCCATCGATTTCATCCTGCAGCCGGCTTCCCGACCCGCCAGGCCCGGAAAAAGGGGAACAGCCTGAACTGCCTCGTTTTATTGCCGCCGTGCCCCGGATCGAGAGGGAAAAGTCAGACAGTTCAGGCTGTCCCCCTTTGTCCCTTGGCCGCAAGACCCAGCTTCTTGAGCAACTCGGCCGCTTCCGCGCGCTCGCTGTCGGACAGGCCGGCAGTGGCGCGCTCCATGGCCGCTTCATGATCGGCGAACGCCTTGGAAATCAGCTCCTCGCCCGGGGCGGTCAGGTGGACCACCCGCGCGCGTCGATCGCCGGGATCGTTCCGCCGCTCCACCAGGCCCTTCTTCTCCAGGCGGTCTACCGCCGCAGTGATCGAGCCGCTCGTAAGCCGGATCAACCCGCCGATGGTGTTCACCGGCAGCGGCCCTTTGTGCAGCAGCGCCTCCAGCACGCCGAAGTCCGAGAGGCACAGCCCCAGGGACTCGATGTGCCGCTCGGCATGCTCGCGCACCGCGTCGAATGCCTTCCAGAGGATCAGCCACAGATGAACGCCGCTTACTGTCACGATTGAATCCTTTCTTTTATCTTATCATCAATTATCTTGAAGACGAGATAAAAGAAGATGAACACAACTACTACAACGACCGAATATCGAGCCGCATCTCGGGTTTTCACCGCGCCGAAGGCGCACGATGGAGACGGCGTGGAACTACGCAGAGCCTTTCCCGGCACTACCGTGACGGACCTGGACCCGTTTCTGCTGCTGGATCAGATGGGGCCCACGGAATTTCGGCCCGGCGATGCGCGCGGTTTCCCGCCGCACCCGCATCGCGGCTTTGAGACCGTAACCTACCTGTTGAGCGGGGAGATGCAGCATCGCGATTCCTGGGGCAACCACGGCGTTTTGCGTCCCGGCGACGTCCAATGGATGACCGCCGGCTCTGGGCTGGTGCATTCCGAGATGCCAGCGGAAAGCCTGAGGCGCGAAGGAGGACGGCTGCATGGTTTCCAGCTTTGGATCAATCTGCCCCGCAAGGATAAGATGATAGCGCCCCGGTACCAGGACACCTCCGCGGCGCGCATCCCCGTGGCCCACAACGCGGAAGGAACGGTGACGGCGAAAGTCATCGCGGGAGAGGCACTGGGAACCAGGGGTGTGATTGACACGCGGATCCCCATTTTGTACGTGCACCTGACCCTCGAGCCAGGCGCGACCTACATCCAGGAGATTCCAAAGACCGAGAACGCCTTTGCTTTCATCATCGACGGCCAGGGTACCTTAGGCGGCGGCCGGGCGGCGGAGAACCAGGTGGTAGTGTTCGATCGCGGGGGGAACGCAGTGGAAATCTCCAACACCGGCACGAAGACCCTTAGCCTCCTGTTGATTGCGGGCGAGCCCATCGGGCATCCGGTGGCCAGGTATGGCCCCTTCGTGATGAATAGCCGGGAGGAACTGCTGCAGGCCGTGAACGATTTCCAGGCAGGACGTATGGGAGTACTGGACTGAAGGAGGCTACAACTCCGAAGCTAATGGGCAGAATAGTATCCGCCGGTCCTGAAACAGCCAGGCGGGCCAAAATTAAAGGCTCAATTCCGGATGTTATCGGTTAGAGTAATCGTAGACTGAACATGCATAAGCCTACGAGCTGGCCACCCAGCAGCGGCAGCCGGCGGCCTTTGGATTTGGCCCGCGTTCTGCTGGTACACGGCGATCTTGCGCCGCGTCTGGCTCTTCAAACCATACTCCAGGCCGGCGGATATTCCGTAGAGGTAGCGGCGACCCCATCGGAAGCGATTGCCAAACTGGACGAAGGCAAATACGATCTGGTGCTGAGCGACACGGAATTCGGTTCCCGGCCGGCCGGGCGCAACTTGCTGGCTTACGCCCGAGTGAAGGACTACCGTCCAGCGACAGCGCTGGTAACGTCTTTCGAGCCGGAACTCAAGTATCGGGCCGCCCGCAGACGGCACAAGATCTCCATCCACACGGAGAATCTGGCCAGCCTTTTGAGCGATGTAGCGGAACTAATCGGGTTACGGGCATGCCGCCGGTATCGCCCCCTGGGCCCCGCCTACTAAGTGCTTCGTACGGTATGCTTTAGCTTGCCCATGGTGGGCCAGGCGGTCGCCGCCTGCCCCAGTGCGCTGGCGTACGATTCCTCTCAAAACCCGCCAAGTCTAAGCCTGCCCCGCCACGATTTCCACGTGCAACCCAGCCCTGTCCGATACGTCATACAATACTTACGGAGGTACCCATGTCGTTGCGGTGTGTCTTGCTCTCACTCCTCCTGGTGTCTTTGGCCTCTGCGGCGGATCAACCTCCGGCCAAGCCCGATTCCGCCGCCCAGGTGCCCAAAGTTGCCCCGCCTGTCGAGTCCAATCCCCCCGCCCAGGCAGATTCTCATGTCCGCAGCGACAGCGTGGGCATCCGTCCGCGTGACAGCAGCACGGACTATCCAGCCCACGAGGTCGGCAAGAGCATCACCATCGCCGCCGCCGTGATCGCCCCGGAGCAGGTGGCCAAGTTGTTCGCCACCGATCTCAACCGCGGCGGCTACGTAGTGGTGGAAGTCGCGGTCTATCCCGAGGCTGGTGAGGAGATCGATGTCTTATCCCGCGATTTCCTGTTGCGCATAGGCGCCGACCCAACCATCGTGCGTCCGGCAAGCGCCCAGGCGATCGCCTCGGCTCTCCAAAGGAAGAACACGCCGCCCAAACCTCCCCTGCCGGGCGGTGTATCGGTCTATTCCACTACAACTGTCGGATACGAGACCGGCACTTACAACGGACAGCGCCATAGCGGGGTTTACACGGCGACCGGCGTGGGTGTGGGAGTCGGCGAGCCCGGTCCGATGGGCCCACCGCGTCCGGCGTCCACCGATCAGGATCGCTCCACCATGCAGCAGGAACTGGAGGACAAGGGATTGCCCGAAGGAAAAACTACGCAAGTCGTAGCCGGTTATCTGTTCTTCGCCAAGCCCACTTCGGCAAAGCACGCCCGCCCCACCTACAACTTGACCTATTACGCCGCGAACGGCCAGGTTTCCCTCTCGATTCCGCCTCCTGCTAAGAAATGACCGGGCGCGCCGGTGCGCAATCCCCGGCAAACTGCGCCATCTCCTCTCCCAGCAGGTAGGCCACCTCCGGCCGCCATTTCCGGGCCGTTTGCCGCAGAGCCGCGCGGAACGCCAGCGGACCGTCCGAGCGGCGCACCAGGACGACCTCGGCGCAAGCGGCAAGTACCTCCGTTGGAGGCGTTTCCAGCCTTTCCGTGAAGGTCACCAGCACCGCGCCGGCGCGCGGCTGGGAACCGGCAACCAGCGTGCGCGGCGTTCCCAAAGCCGATCGACCCGGGAAGACCGCAATCCCTCCGCCCGAAAGCGCCAGCAGCAACTCTTCGGGAAAGCCAGCCGCGGCAATCGGCCCTCCGCCCAACGCGATCCCCGCCGCTGCCCGCAGCGCATTCCGCGCGGACGGCCCCAGGCCAGCCCGAATCTTCAGCCTGATGAGCGCCTGCAACCATAGCTTACGAAACACTTCCCGGCTGGCCACCGCCCGCGCCACAAACTTGAGGTAATTGATCTCCAGGATCTCGTCGAGCTGCTCCTCGGTGAAGTACCGCGACGCCGTGGCTCGATGCCGGTGCTCCAGCACGGCCCCCGCCACGTACACGCTCGGCCAACCCCGCTGCCAGGCGCGATAGCCGAGGTCCAGATCTTCCACGTATGCCGGCTCGTAGGCTTGGTCCATACTTCCCAACGCGCGGAGCTTGGCGGCGTCGTAGAGTGTGCATCCGCCGCTGCCATACAACACATAGGTCAGGTCTTCGCCCGGAATCGGCTCGTCGCAGCGAATCGGAAAATCGGCCGGCGCCGGCTGGGCATACACTGCTTTCCCGGTCTCCTCGCGGCGGACACCCTTAGGAAAGAAGATCTGTGCGGTGGCGCAGAAAAGGTCGGGCACCTGCTCGAAGGCCCGCACCAGCGCCGCAAAGAAGTTGGGCTCCAGGAGCATGTCGTTGTTCAGCAGACAGACATGGGAATATCGTGCACACGCGATTCCGCGATTTACCCCTCGCGCAAAGGAGAGCGGAGTGGGCGAGATTTCCACCCGCACCTGCGGCCAGATCGAGCGCAGCCACTCTGCCGTGCCGTCGTCCGAGCCGTTGTCCACCACGATGATTTCCGCGGGGAAGCGGTCCAGTTCGCGAACGATTCCAGGCAGTTGCGCGGCCAGAAGGTCCTTCCCGTTCCGGGACGGAATCACCACCGAGATTCCAGCCGCGGTTTCGTTAACCGGCCAGGCGGCGACTGTTCGCCTCCGTGGACGGAGGGCTCCCGCGATCCGCGCGGCGGTGTACCACAACGTAGCTTTGGTCTCCGGTTTCACGGGCTTCCGGCTTCAGATCAGCAGATGCCGGTGCGCCTGGGCGTCGCCTGTCCGGCATGCCTCCCAGAGTGCCAGCGCTTGCAAGGCAAAGGCCGTGGAAACCGGGTTCACGTGTGGCGACCAGGCTTCACCCTTGCAGCCGAAACAGAATCCGCCATCGATTCGGGGGTCGGAATCCACCGCCTGGAACCGCGCCAGACGATGGGCTTCCCACTGCGCCGAGTCGCGATCGAGCGGCGCAACCCCGGCCCAGTCGGCGTACAGGCGGATTCGTAACAACTGGGCATAGACATCGGAGCGCTCGAATTCCGGAGCGATGTCGCGCAGGTGGTGGGCCACCGATCGGATGCCGGCACACAACACCGTGGCGCACTGCGCGTCGTTGGCGCGCGGCAATAGTCCCTCCAGAAAGTAAAGGAATGCGTGCAGGCGATCCATCACCTTGGGCCTTTCCGGGTGGCCCGGGAGGAATCCGCCCCAGGTCAACAGCGAGTGTGCCAAAGCCTGCTCGTAGCGATCGCGGAACTGCCCTTCGCCGGTGGCTTCATATAGGTCCCACCAGGCCATCGCGGCTTTCAGTTGGTAGCATCCGGACGACCTCGACCAGCGGAGCGGATCGCGGGTCAGGGGCTGCGTATCGGGAAGCGATAGGACCGGATGAAAGCCGTCGTTATCGGGTGGCGTGAAATCCCGTGCCATCGATCGACCGATCCCGGTCGCCACATCGAGGAACTCGTCCGTCCCCGATACGCGCCAGGCGGAGAGCAAGCCTCGGACCACGATCCCGCAATCGAAGAAGTAGGTGAGCGTTCGGGGGTCGATTTCGAACGGCATCGTCTGGGAAGCCTGGTCCCACGCCGTGAGGGTCAGGAAGCGGGCGCCGGCCAGCGCGCGTTCGAGGTAGCGCTCATCCTTCGTCACGGAGTGCAGGTAGACCAGAGCGCTCACCGCGTACCCCGTGATCTCGGTGGAAACCGGCTGGTTCCGCTCCAGGTCTGCGCGGTAGTAGCGGGCGACGCCGCCGTTCGTTTCGTGGATGCCAGAGCGAAGAAACCATTCGCCGGCGCGAGAGATCTGAGGGAACAACCTGATAGTGTAACGCACGGACCGGCTGGGCTGTCAGATCAACTGTTCCATCAGCCCCATGAGGTATTCGTCGTCGAACGGACCGGAACGGTAGGTCCGCGGATCGAAGAAACGCCACATCTTCTTTTGCTTCTCCAAGGTGTAGAAGATCAGTTGCTCCTCGATAATGTCTTTGTCCAGCAACTCCTGGTTGAAAGCGCGGACGAAGCCCTCGAGCGTGTACGGAATACGAAAGTCCTCTGTAGACACCAGTTCGACCGTGGCTTCGAATTCCACTTGGAGAATCCGCCCACGCATATTGATCTGGATCAGGTTGGCGGACTCCTCCTGGAAGGCTCCGTCGGCAAATTCCGGGGGATCGAGCACCACCTCGCTCCGCGAAAGGAGGCTATTGACGGAAGCTACGAAGTCCGAGCAGATGCCATACAATTCGGCTGCCGCGGCCCGGCGAAGAGCCCGGACTTCGCGGGCGTGGCGCATCGAGCTTTCGTCCTTCTCCACCAAAGCATCAATGCTCTCCGCCAGCCGTTTCAGGCGCGCGTTACGAACCTCTGTGTGGTTTCCTGAACGCAATGCGTCTCCTCTCCGCCATTCCAGCATACTGCCGCATGAGCTTGTGGCACGGGCATTCTAGCCTTTGTTGGTTTGTTCCGGAAACCGCGCTACGATCTGGCCGCCAGCAGCCCCGGCAGTTGTGCCACGCTTGGCAAAATATGCGTATGTGTCTCCCGCCTTAGCATCTCCGCCGTCGACGCTCCCGAAAGCACGCCCACTACGCCGCGCAATCCCCCATTGCTGCCAGCCTGCAAGTCCAGCGGCGTGTCGCCTACCGCCATCGTCTCCGATACCTTGCTGACCCGCGCCGATTCCATAGCGTGGAAGAGCATAAAAGGCGCCGGCCTTCCCTGAACCACATCGTCGCTGCAGATGGTGGCCGCGAAATACTTTTCCCAGCCCAGCCGCCGGAAGATCGACGTGGTGATCTCCCGGTCGAACCCCGTCGTTGTCGCCAGAAGATAGCCTCTCTGCCGGAGCGTCTCAAAGGCTTCCTCCGCGCCCGCAATCGCCGGCACCTTCCGGTAGGCCGCCATCAGTTGGTCCCGGAATTCCTGATAGATCGCGCCCGCGAGTTTTTCCCGGTCGGCCTCAGCCGGGCTCTGCCGATCCACGAAGTGCCGCACGATCTCCCGCTTGGAGGCTCCCCTCAACTGGCCGATCTCCGCCGGGCTGGCGGCGATTCCATGGCCCGCCAGAACGCTCCGCAGCACCTCCGGCACGTCGCCGCGGTCTTCGATGATGGTGCCACCCACGTCGAGAACCACCAGCCGGATCCCCGCCTCACGAAGGGAAGGCTTCGCGCCGACAGCCGGCCACGACTGGGAAATCGTAGCCGCTGCGAGCGCCCTCAAGGACCCTCTCCGGGAGAATGTCATCGCTGCCTCCAGCCCAGCATACCCGAAAACGCCCGGAGATACGGTGGCAGTCACCATAACCCCCGAATTGCAGATTATGTTGACAACGGCCGAGATTTGGTGACGAGATATGGTGACAGCCACCGTAACCCC
>PMTT01000381.1:21927-22105 GCA_003167275.1 Bryobacterales bacterium
TACGGTGGCTGTCACCATATCTCCATATTCGAGGCGAGTTGGGTCCGATCCCTCAACTCAGTGATAATAAAGTGAATGGCCAGTCCGGCTCACCTGACCCAGCCGATGCCTTACCAATCCACGGACTCGCGAACCCGAACGGCCGCAGTCGTCTGTGCGGGCTTTTGCGCCTTCCTCG
>PMTT01000381.1:22126-22260 GCA_003167275.1 Bryobacterales bacterium
GCCGGTATGCTTGCCGATCGCCTCGGCCGCAAACGCGTCATGGTGCCCGCAGCCTTTCTCCTGGTCGTGCCGACCGTCTTGGCCGCCACCGCGCACACACTCGGCCAGCTTCTCTTCTGGCGCTTCCTCCAAGG
>PMTT01000381.1:22302-29072 GCA_003167275.1 Bryobacterales bacterium
CGCCTGCTGGCGGGGGTGGTGGCGGCCCACTCCTCGTGGCGATGGGCCTTCGTGGTGCTGGGCGTATTGAATGCGCTGGGCGCAGTAGCCATCTGGAGGTGGCTTCCTCCGGGACGCCGCTTCGCGGGGGCGCGCCGCGGCTCGTCGACCCTCGGTCCCATGCTGCGGCATCTCAAGAATCCACGCCTTCTGGCCACCTACGCCGTTGGCTTCTGCGTCATGTTCACGATGCTGGCGGCCTTCACCTACGTCAATTTCTACCTGGCGGCGCCGCCCTTCCGCCTGGGCACCCAGGCTCTCGCAATGATCTTCGTGGTGTACCTGGTGGGGGCCGTAGTCACTCCGTTTGCCGGCCGCCTGATCGATCGCCTGGGACCCCGCCCCACGCTGCTGATCGCCTTTTCGGGCGGCATTGCCGGGATCTCCCTGACGCTGGTACACAGCCTCCCCGCGGTGATGATAGGGCTGGCGATCTGCTCCACGGGTGTCTTCATCGCGAACGCAGCGGGATCGAGCCACGTCGGGGTGGTGGCGCGTGAAGCCCGCGCGGCGGCAGTCGGCCTCTACGTCACGTTCTACTACACGGGTGGCAGTTTCGGCTCCGCGCTGCCCGGCAGTTTCTGGAGCCGCGGCGGATGGCCCGCCTGCGTGGCGCTGATCGCCACCGTGCAGTTGCTGGCCATCGCCATGGCACTGTTGTTTTGGCGCCCCATGCCGCAAGTGGTAGCAGCGCCGGCCCCAGCTTAAAGACCCAGCCTACTTCTCCCACGCTCCCAGCAGGCGCCGCACCAGCACCAGTTGTCCCAGATGGTACGAGTTGTGGTCCGCGATTAGCAGGGCCTCGCGGAGCAGCGTCTGGCCGTCGCCCCAGGGGAACTTTCGGTTCAAGTCCTGTGACGGGTCTTGAATCATCGCCTCGAACGCGCCAAGATCGCGGCGGAACGCGATCACCGAGTCGTTCCATTGGCTCTCCCGCTCCGGCGCCGGAGACTTCGGCCAATAGCCCTCGGGCCACTGCGGCGAAACATATTCCGCGGACCGGCTGAACTCCAGGATGTCGTTCTGCGCAATGCGCATATGTTCCAGCAGTTCCCAGGCCGAATACGGCGCCCCCGTAGGACGAACGCCGATCCGGTCCAGCGGAATGTCGCGGATCGCGTCATCGAAAACTGCGTGGGCATGCCCGCCCCGCAGCAACTGTACCAACTGTTCGCGTAATGCCGAATCGTGTGCCATCGGGATCTCCTCCTTTAATTGTACGGAGCAATTGTAGGGGTGCGTATCGTTCCTACGCGCTTGGTGTTAGACTTCATCCGGAAGGAGGCCCGACTATGCTCGCGCCTCAGAACATCTCGATCTTTCTCAATAATGCCTTGAAGCCAACGCCCCAAATGGCCGAATTGGACTCCGATGCCGTCCTGCCGGAGACCATCCGCGACATGCCCGACCAGGTGTCCGGCCATTTTGTGGGACTGGAAGAGTCCGCCACGAATGAAATTGCGGCGGCCTGGAAGCGGGTTATGATTCTGAACC
This sequence comes from Bryobacterales bacterium, assembly GCA_003167275.1. GTDB lineage: Bacteria > Acidobacteriota > Terriglobia > Bryobacterales > Bryobacteraceae > JAIQFL01. Next base: position 23,836 of record PMTT01000381.1, read on the forward strand.
CGACCCAGGTACTTTACACCTTTACCTTCGACCCCCTGACCGGGAAATTCGCAGCCCGAAAGCGGTAGGGTATGCTTTAGCTTGCCCAACCAAAGCGGCAAGCTAAAGCATACCCCACACTGTCCACGATGTGGACAGGCTTTTGCTATTTGGTTTACAGACAGGCTCGTCCTCAAAAACAACGCGGAAGATAAGTCTATCTGAATCAGATCTATACGGATTTTAGGGCTTCGGCTAATCACCTGCACAATTACTGGTTGGAAGGCGGAACCGATGACAACCTGCACCAACCAGATCGATACGATGGCAGCCAACGAGGCTTTGGCCCGGCGGAACGAAAAGACCGCCTCCGGCGAAGTGGAGCTCATCGGACGTATCCATGCGCACGATGCGCAGGCCCTCGCCGAGATCTTCGATCGCTACGGCCGCCTCGTCTACTCGGTGATCCTCCGGGTGGTGCACGACAACAGCACCGCGGAAGACCTGGTGCAGGAGACTTTTCTGCGGGTCTGGAATCGCAGCCGGGATTTCGATGCGCGGAGAGGCTCCATCAGCCCCTGGCTGCTGGCCATCGCACACAACTGCGCCATCGACTACCTGCGCTCCGCCGGCGGCCGTCCTCGCAACCTCGTCAGTTTCGACGAGACCGACCATCCTGCGCTCCACACCGACATGGAACGCGAGATCCTCGGTTCGGACCGGGCTCGCCGCATTCGGGCGGCGCTGAACCGTCTCTCGCCAAACCAGCGCCTCGCCATCGAATTGTCGTATTTCGGAGGACTATCGCAACTGGAAGTTGCTGCCCGCATGGGCCACCCGCTGGGAACTGTGAAAACCTGGGTCCGCATGGCCCTAAAAAAACTGCGCGACGATCTGATTTCGCCGGCGTGTGCGTAGGGCGCGTAAGTGCGACTTGCAGTGTGCGCTTCCAAAGTCTGCTCCTCGCTCACCGCAGCTATTTGCGTCGATTGGAAAGCACCCGTCGCCTACCTGGCTTCGAATAGCTGAACCCAAGTCCGTGGAGATAGATCTCGGGTAAGTAGCACGAACCGCCGTCGTTGAAAACTGCTCCATTCTCCTCAAGAATCCGAAGATCCTCTGCGTCAAGCTTCGCGAAAGACGCCTCGAATGGAAGAAGTCTCTGACCTTGAGGCACCTTTTCAATTTTCTCAAACACCCTTCGCAGGGCCTCATTCTCTCCCTTGATTTCTATAATCTTCTCCCGGCTACAGTCCGGCAGTGCGTCACGGATCGCTGGAGGAACCAAATAACGATCTTCCCATTTGCGATCGGAAATGGACTTCTTTGCGGCAACGGAAACAAATCTGACCAAATCCCGTGCCTGTATTTGGTCGTTGTAGTCGGACAGGGCATTCAGAATCCAATCGGCCGATCTGGCTTCCCGCGACTCATCAGTTCCAAGTTTGCGTCCCCACAGGGGAAACAAGCGCTCTTTCAATGTTTCCTCTTCCAAACCAGAGAGGCTCGCAGGCGCTCCGAGCGAACTACTCCACAGCCAATTAGCCAGGCGGAGTGCTTCTACGCGGTCCCATTGGAGACGATACGGTCCGTATCTATCCAGCAACTGGGCATAGTTTTGTCGCACGGCTAGACTAACCAGATCGCGACGAACATAGACGAGAACCGCCAGATTGCGCGCGGGGCGTTGCGCTAGCCAAAGTGGAACATCTTGTAGGAGAGCGCGCAATGCCGTTTGCTGAGAACTACTGCTTGTTATGTCCTGGAAAAGATCTTCCAACCCGTCGAAGAGGGCAATAAGGCGTTGGCCGTTTTGGTCAAGCCGCTCGGCAAACTGGCGGCCAGCGCCGGTGGCGTGAGGCTTGAATCCATTTGCCCACGCGATGCAATCGAGCCATAGCTCGCGCCAGTTAGCTTCACTCTGATCGAGGGCCAAACGCCCGAGAATGACGTCGCGAATATCCGATGCCGGCACAGGACTCTCAAAGGCAAGACTACGACTCACTCGCAGGCCAGCATCGGTAACAAGCTTCAGCGCGCCTTCCCCAAGGCTCTTTGAGAACAGCACCGGACTCAGGTGCGCATCGATCTCCGGAGTACGCTTAATTACCGCTTCCACAAACCGTTTCCAAGTCCCAATCCGGACTTGCTGAAGAAATGTGAACGTCTTGCCAGACCCCTTCGCCCCCACAACTACTGCGATGGGCAATTGCGATATGTTGTCTCCGGCAAGAGCACGAAGAGGGGTAGTGTCAAGAAAGTCATCGTCGATCCGCTTTTCGGCAAAAACCTTGTCGCTTGCCGTCTTTTCCAGTTTGCTTCTACGGTCTGTGATTGAATCGAGACGATTAGTGGCTCCATTGGATGGGTTGCCATCGACAGGCAGCCACTCGAGAATTGCTCTCGTTGAAACTGATAGGGCCGCCGACCGTCGGATCGCTCGGGTATCATATTCCCAATCCGCGGCCATCGTCTGCAGGGCCTGGTCGAAGGGACTCTCTAGGATCATAGGGTCGTCAGTTGGGTCCGCCCCGTGCGGCAAGAACGAAGCCCTGGCTTCAATTAGCCTGTCGAATTCCGATTTCCAATCCTCTCTATGGAAACTCTCGGGAATCTGACTTACGACAATAGCAGGATAGGGTTCGTACTCCTCGTGCGAAGGGGCGCGCTTGCCCAGAACCCTTAGAAGTTCAAGCGTGCCTTCCAAGGCTTGACCGCTGAGCGTTGTCACGAAGATCCTGTAGACCCTGGGATCAAGAAGTAGGCCTGCGGCCAGCTCGGAGTAACCTGCACGCAAGTCTACAACCACCAGGCTGACACCAAGTTTGCGGCCCACCGCACTGATGATCTCAGTCAATATGAAGGGGTTGTCCTGACCTATAAGAAGGGTTTCAGGGCGGATTTCAAGGAATGGCAGTCTGCCGAGGTTTCGGAACGAGGGCAGCACGAAACACCAGGACGACGGAGGCGATCCGGCGCTCATGAGCGGCGCATTCCGAAGACGGTCTACAACGAGGTTAACAGTCTTATCGCATTCCGGCGATGTGTCACCGTGAGCCAGTGCGATCAAGTCGGCAAACGCAACGGGCGGACTAGGGAGGCGGGACCGCATCAGCCAACTGATACCAGGAGCTTCCACGTCCGCATCTATTAACAGAACACTGTGCCTTTCGGAAGCGGCTATTGCCAGGCTGACTGCCTGCGTGGTCCGCCCAACCCCGCCCTTGAAGCTGTGGAAGGCCGCAATGGGGGGGGCGCCGAGCGGCAGTCGAGGGCGAGCCAGAGCCCTGCCGTGTTCAACTGCCGAAGGGCGATGGAAAGTCGGCGGAAGTGGTCGTAGCGAAGGCACTTCGTCGATCTCTTCGAACACAACGGGGAGGACCCGGTGATCTCCATTAACTGCTTCCAGCGCGATGCCTAGTGTATCGGCTCCTTGTAAAATCGCGATTCGAGGATCGAATACGTCTCGAATCCATTGGCGCGCGTTCTCACTATTATTGTTCTTAACGCTGACTGTCAGCTCGTTCCAATATGCGCTTGCCCTCACTAACCAAGATGGAGGCATTTCTGCCGCAGCCCTGGCAACTACTTCTTCGACGTCCAGCCAGGTGAATAAACGGACATCCGCGGGGATCATAGGTATTCCTTCACAACAAGGTCACAGATCCTTTGTAACCAAGTCACAAATTTAGCTTCATCTTCGGCGTTAATCCGCACGCCGTACCGCCAGGCCTGGTGAGCACACGAGGTCGGGCAGGACTCGCTTGAATTGCGAGAGAAACGAAGTGGCGGAAGCTCCCCCACCGCCCATGCCGGTAGTTTCATGTCTACTATGAGCGCAACGAGATCGTGATTCAGCTCCGTCAGCCGCTCGGTTGTCAGGAGCTTACTCCTTCGAAGCTGGGCGTATTTCAGCCCACATTCGGCTGCATAGAAGAGCAGCAGATGGGCGGGCGGTCCCGTGTTGGTTCTTGCGGCGGCGCTCAGTCTATGGTGGGAGGATTTGAGTTCGTTGATGCCCGCGTGGATTATCGCCATCGAAGTGAACAGCACCATGCTAGCGCACTCCGTCGCCTCCCGGCACAAAGTGTGCCACGACGGCCCTACTCATATCTCAGCGCTACGACCGGATCCAGCCGTGCCGCTTTATTCGCGGGCCAAATCCCAAAAAACAATCCGACTCCCACCGACATCACGATCCCCGTGACCGCCGCCCACAGCGGTACGCTCGCCGGAATCGACTCAAACACCAGGCGGCTGATCAACGAAATCACCCAGCCGAAGATGATCCCCACCACGCCGCCCAAGCCCGTCAGCGAAGCCGCCTCGATCAGGAACTGGACCAGGATATCGGCCCTCCTGGCCCCCAGCGCCTTGCGGATCCCAATCTCGTAAGTCCGTTCCGTCACTGACACCAGCATGATGTTCATCACTCCGATTCCGCCCACCAGCAGGCCGATGGAGCTGAGCACCGCCATCACCAGGAAGGTCATCGCGGTGATCTGGCGGAAGTCCGAGACCATCTGCTCGGCGGTCGAAAGCGCGAAGTTGTCGGGCTTGTCGTAGGGCACGCGGCGGTCGATTCGCAGCACGGTCCTGACCTCGTCCACCGCCTGCGGCAACTTGCCTTCGACGGCCGTCACCACGATAGCGTTCTCGCGGGCGTTGGGAAACATCTTCTGCATCATCCCGTANNGTGTCGCCGAAGAACGATGCCGCCGGCCTCACCATCGTGCCGATCACCGTAAACTCGTGGCCCTGCACGGTGATGGGCTTCCCAATCGGGTCGATGTTGGCATAGAGGCCCTTCTCCAGGTCCTGCCCGATCACCGCGACCGGCAATCTCCGGCGGCTTTCCTCATCGGTGAAGAACCGGCCCAGGTGCAACTCCACCTGTCCGCCGCGCGCATANNAGCATGGTGGAGACATCCTCCACGGACTTGCATCGCTCGCGGATGTCCGCGGCATTCAGGTAAGTGAGATCCTTGCGGGTACGTTCCTCAGGCGTCAACCGGCTGGTGCGCGGGCCCACGGGTAACTTGAAGACGATAATCGAATTGGGGCCGAAGCTCCGCAACACGGCGGTGATGGAGGCGTCGAACCCGGTCAAAATCGCGCTGACCCCGATGATCGTCCCGGTCCCGATGATCACTCCCAGCACCGTGAGAAACGCGCGCATCTTGTGAGTCCGGATGGTTTCGAACGCCAGTACGAGGCCGTTGATGAAGGTAAGTCTGGTCATGGGATTATTTCTCGGC
>PMTT01000569.1 GCA_003167275.1 Bryobacterales bacterium
AGCCCGGTGTTGACGAAAATGAACCCTCCGGGGAGCGCAAACGCATTCGGCGCATCGTCTTCAATCACTCGAAACGTGAAGGGCACTTTGGCGTCCGAGTTGCGCACCAGGTTCTGCCCGACGCGGTTGACGAACTCGCCCAGCAGCGGATCGTCGTTGGTCTTCACCTGGCGAACCACTTCCTCGGCCAACTGCTTCCCCATCGCGATCTCTTTGTCGACGGAGTAGAAGTTCAGGCATTTGCCCGTGTCGCGATTCCCGATCTGGCTCGGGTCGTCCTTCTTGTTTTTGGACTTTGGATCGTCGCCGGCGTGTGCCCCCGCCACGGCCAACGCCATGGTCAGGATCAGGGCAGACAGAGAACGCATCGGTGCCTCCTGGGCTCTTATAACGTATTGTAAAGGGAATGGCCCTGGATAGGAATGCAAAATCTTTGACCGCACCGCCGATTTGGGAGCGATTCGCGCACCAGTTTCCGATTCGCGAACGTCTGATCTACCTCAACCATGCCGCCGTGGCGCCGCTGGCGAAGCCCGCGGCCGACGCCATGAAGCAACTCGCGGACGATTGCACACAGTTCGGCAGCCTCCACTACGACCAGTGGCTGGCCGCCTACGAAGGCGTCCGGGTGGCCGCCGCGAAGCTCATCGGCGCCGACCGATCCGAGATCGCCCTGGTGAAGAACACTTCGGAAGGAATCGCCACCGTCGCGATCGGTCTGGACTGGCGGCCCGGCGACCGGATCGTGGCCTTCCGCGAGGAGTTTCCGGCCAACTACTATCCCTGGAAGCTATTGGAAGAGCAGGGGATAGCTGTCACCTGGCTATCCGTCGAAGACCCCCTCGACCGTATCGATCAGGCCTGCCGCGGCGCCCGGCTTCTCTCCATCAGCTTCGTGCAGTTCTTAAGCGGATACCGGGCTCCCGTTCAAGCAATCGGTGAAATCTGCCGCCGTAACCACTGCATTTATATGGTGGATGCGATACAGGGCCTGGGGGCCTTTCCGATCGATGTGCGGACCTGCGGGATCGACGCCCTGGCGGCCGATGGGCACAAGTGGCTTTTGGGGCCGGAAGGCTGCGGTATCTTATACATAAATCAGGAACTTCAGTCCCACGTAAAGCCTGTGGAATTCGGCTGGACGAACGTGGCCGGATACAACGATTACGGTTCTCGCGACATGGCCTTGCGGGAGGACGCGGGCCGGTATGAGTGCGGTACGCTAAATACCATTGGCTGTTTTGGTTTGCGGGCGTCACTTGAATTACTGCTTGAAGTCGGGGTAGGAGAAATCGCCCCGGTTGTCCAAAATCTCGGCGACCGGATCGCGGAGGGCGCCGCGGCCAAGGGCTACGAAGTGTTGGGAAATCGGACACCCGACACCGGGGCGGGCATCGTGAGCTTCCGGAAGCCCGGCTTCGAGGATAAGGAAATCGTCCGAAGGCTGAAGGCCGCGGGAATCTCCGCCGCCCCTCGGGCCGGCTGGGTTCGCACCTCCCCGCACTTCTACATCAGCCCCGAGGACATCGACCGGATGCTCGCGGAACTGCCGTGAGTTCAGTCCCCCAGGAACTTCCCGATCGGCCTCAGCCCCCGGACGTTGTCGCACACTGCTTTGATCCCCGCAGTCAGGGGAATGGCCAGGAGTAATCCCGGCGCATCCCACAGAAAGCCCCAGAGCATCAGCGAAAATGTCACCACCAAGGGGTTCAGGTGCACGCGTGAGCCCACAATCTTGGGATACAGCAGGTTCAGCGCGAACAGGTGCAGGATGGCCACAAACACCACCACCAGCACGTAGGTCGATACCTGGTTGACCCCCAGGGCCGAGAACAGCGGCGGCAGCATCGCCAGCGGCAACCCCACGTACGGCACCAGGCTCATGAAGCCGCTCAAAGGACCGACTAGCAGCGGATAGGGCAGGCGCATCGCCCAGAACATGGTGGAACTGATCACCGCCAGCAGCAGCCCCAGCAGGAAGTTCCCCACCACGAAGGCGCGCACCATGTCCGCGATCCCCTGGAGGCTGCGCGCCGCAATCAGCCGGTCTTCCCCGTGGAAGAACTGCAGGAAGCTGCGATTGATGTGGTCGCGCCAGCTCAGCATGAAATACACCAGGAAGGGAATGAACGAGACCATCAGCAGAATCTGGTAAAACGAACTGAGGCGCGAATAGATATAGTCGCTGATGGCGGTGCTCTCTTCGTGGATCCGGACCTCCGGGATGGCGCCGGGAATCGGCGTTGCTGTTGGGGGCGTGGTGTCGGGCTTCTTGGACTTCTTGTTTTCCTTTTCGGCCTTCAGCGCTTTGAGCCGCTCCGCCTCCTGCTGCCTTTGCCGCGCGGGCACCACCAACTGGTACGTCCGGTCCTCCATCCCCTGGACCTTCTGCCTCACATCGTCAACGATGTCTCCGATCCGCTGCCCGTACTTGGGCAAATCTTCAAAGATCGCCGAAAGCTGGGAATAGGCCCCCATTCCGATGATGTAGAGGAGCAGCAGTGCGATGGTGCACACCACGAAACTGGCCAGCGAACGCGGAAAGCGGATCCGCATCAGCAGGCCCACGAACGGCTCCAGGATGAACGCAATGGTCATCGCGGCGATGGAGGTAATGAAAAAGATGCGGCCAAAGTACAGAATCGCGATGGCCACACCCAGAGCGACCACCGGCAGCGCGAGATGGCGCGCTTCATGTACGGCTTCGGTTGTACTGGTATGAGGCTTGGTGATGAGCGCCACGGCGCACGGCAACCTTTGTCTCGACTGTAACATGGCGCCGTCTATAATGAAATTAACTTGACTCCCACAAACCTCCGCATCCTGGCCTTAGATCTGGGTAAAAAGCGGATTGGCCTGGCCATCAGCGATCCCCTGGGCATTACAGCCCAAGGGCTTCCCAACATCGTCCGCACCAATAAGCGCAGTGACCTGGCGGTGTTGGAGCAACTCGCACGGGAGCGCGAAGTGGGCCTGATCCTGCTGGGCAATCCCATCAATATGCGCGGCACCGAGGGCCGCCAATCCGGCTGGGTGCGCGAATTCGGCGCCGCCATCGAATCCCGCATCGGCCTTCCCGTAAAGTTCTGGGACGAGCGCCTCACCAGCGTCGAGGCCGGCCGCGTACTCCGCTCGAGCGGCATCAGCATCGAAAAGCGCGCCGCCGCGGTGGACCGGCTTTCCGCGGTGATCCTGCTGCAAAGCTACCTGGATTCCCAATGAAGATCGTTCGCGTGCTGGCTGCGCCTGTTCTGCTCCTCGGCTTCCTGGTGGTCCGGCTGTCCCTGCCGTACCAGGGATTCCCGGGCGAGGTCTACGTGGAGATTCCGCGCGGCACCTCCACCCAAGGCATGGCTGACCTGCTGGCCGGGGCCGGTGTGGTCCGGACGCGCTGGGACTTCCTGGCCGCGCGCGTGGTGAGGGGCGACCACGTGTTGCAGGCGGGCGAGTACCGTTTCACCCACCGGGCAACCTCGTTCGAAGTGTACGACCGGATCGCCCACGGCGATATCTTCTACTACGAACTGGTGGTGCCGGAAGGCAAGAACATGTTCGACATCGGCGCCGCCGCCGAGCAACTGGGACTCTTCCCGGCGGCCCAGTTTCTGACGGCCGCGCGCAACCCGTCGTTGATCCGCGAACTGGACCCCCAGGCTCCCACCCTGGAGGGCTACCTGTTCCCCAACACCTATCGGCTTGGCCGCCACACCACCCCGGAGCGGCTGTGCCAGATCATGACCACGAAGTTCCGCGAAGTCTGGCGTGGACTCCCCACCCGCGCCAGCGTGCATGACACCGTCACTCTGGCATCCCTGGTGGAGAAGGAGGGCAAGCTGGCGGAGGAGCGCCCGCGGATCGCCGGCGTCTTTGAAAACCGCCTGAAGATCGGCATGAAGCTGGATTGCGACCCCACCACCATCTACGCCGCGCTGCTGGCCGACCGCTATCGCGGAACCATTTACCGGTCCGACCTAGATAGCGAAAGCCCCTACAATACCTACCGCCATGCGGGGCTGCCGCCCGGTCCGATTGCCAACCCCGGGCTGGCTTCCATCCAGGCGGTTCTGGATCCCTCGCGCTCGGACGAACTGTATTTCGTGGCGCGGCCCGACGGTTCGGGAGGTCATCAGTTCTCCAGCAATCTCGCGGACCACCAGGCCGCGACGGAGAGGTATCGCCGTGGCCTCGGCCGGTAAATCGGCCCGGCAGAAGCTGGGTAATCCTGCTCCCGGCGCTTCGGCCGGTCCCGATGTGGCCCCGGACGCTAAGTCGGCCCGGCAGCGGCTGCGCGAATACCTGGCGGCGGAGAACCCGCCGGCGGTCACGGAAGCCGTGTGGCGCGAGCTGCTCCAGCGGCTGGCGCCGGTCTCCGAGAGCTACTTGCGGGAGCTGATCCGCGCCACCGGGCTCCCCTTCGAGCAGCCGTTTGCCGGCGTCCACCAGCACACCTTCGAGGAGCTGGAAGAGTCGTTGCGCGACCTGTTGAAGGTGTACGCCGAGGCGACGTCGGCGGGGAACCGCGAACGCGCCCGCTACTGCCGCCGCCAGGTGATCGGCGCCAAGGATCGCGCGAAGTTCCTGGTGAAAAACCCCCGCACCGCCCCGGAGCGGAAGGCGCTCAAAGAAGAGATGGTGCAGTGGATGCTCGTCTGGCTGGAGAATCCCGAAGTCTTTCCGGCGTGGGTGGAGGCGCGGAGAAGAGTGCTGGACAGGTGTCAGTAACACGGGCATTCTTGCCTGTGTGGGGGTTTCCGGAGAATGCAGAAAGCAAAAACCAACACAGGCAAGAATGCCCGTGTTACTGGTGATTGTTGAATCGGTAGCCCAGGATGGCCTTGATCAATAAGTGATCGGTGGCTTGGGTCACACCGACTCCCACGCCGAAATTGAATTCCCAGTTCTTGCCGAAATCGATATCTACGGGTGGATCTCGAAGACCGCGCCGCCGGCTTCCCGGCGTTGGATCTCGGGCTGCGGCTTGGGGGCTTGGGCAGGGGCGGGTTTCGCGCCGGACAACATCTGCGCCAGGCCGACCATGTCCAGGATGTGCTTCACCTGACGGGAAGGCTCGGTGACGGCGAACGAGCCATGAATGGCGGCGAACTCCTTGTACATCTTGACGAGCGCGCCGATGCCGGCGGAGCTGATGTAAGAAGTGCGGGAGAGGTTGAGGCGCAGGTGATGGGTGCCCTCGCGCATGACTTCGGCGACGGCGGCGGCGAGGTGTTGCGCCCAATAGGCGTCCAGGCGGCCTTCAAAGACGAGCTCCAGGAAGCCTTCGTGCTGTTGGCGGAGGATCTCCATGCGATTGGTGGGTAGGGATATCTTAACAAGACTGTAGATTTGGATTGGGGTGGATGCGGGGATCGGGGATCGGGAGGGGCCGGCTTCAACGCCGAGACGCTGAGGCGCGGAGTATTCGGAGAATTAAGGGCTTCCGGGTTCGCGACTTCGGCGTCTGCAAGGGGGATTGGCGCGCCGAGGGGGCTGCGTCACTGGAGGCGACGGGTGTTTCAGGGGAAGAAAAACCAACACAGGCAGAAATGCCTGTACCACAAAAAAGTAAAGCCCCGAGTTGGGTAACTCGGGGCCTGCACTCAGAGAATGGCGGTGGGAGGGGACTCACCGCCAGGGATGCTGTCTGTGTTGAGTTAATTATCACAGTTTAAGATCTGATTGTCTAGTGTTTTCGAAAATTATTTTTTGGAGGGCTTGGCGTGACGGCGGCTAGACGGCGGGCCTCCTGTCATGTTAAAGTACCAGTACTTTATATCTACTGGTACTATTAGGGCTAGACGCATGGCAGGCCACTGCCTTCTCGGACGACTGGGTGTGCCTGGGCTGGAAACTAAGAAGCCCCGGGCTGTTAGCTCGGGGCTTGCACTCAGAGGGGTTTGGCGACGGGAGGGGACTCGCCGCCA
>PMTT01000087.1 GCA_003167275.1 Bryobacterales bacterium
CACAAACCAAACGAGCTATCCGGCGGGCAGCGGCAGCGTGTGGCGGTCGCTCGGGCGCTGGTGAACAACCCGTCGATTCTGCTGGCGGACGAGCCCACCGGGAACCTGGATACGGCTACCGGCAACGAAATCATGGCGCTGTTCGAGCGGCTATACCAGCAGGGCAACACCATCGTGCTGGTCACCCACGAGCACGACATCGCCCTCCACGCCCATCGCGTGATCCACGTCCGCGACGGGAAGGTAGAGAAGGACGAGAAGATCAAGTAGGGGGACGGGCTGGCCGCCCCGGTGGACCATCCCGGAAGGGCAGCCCGGACGAAGAGGCGGACCAGGGGGTCCGGCTCGGACGAGGGCGTCCGCCCCACAACAAGGCCCGTTTCACGTGAAACATTCCCTTGTTTCACGTGAAACAGACCAGATTCTCTTGTTTCACGTGAAACAGACAGGAATTGTCCACTTTGGGATGGGACAGGAGCATGTCGGCGCCATCCTCTACAGGTGTAGTTTTAGTTGATCACCTTGGCAATCAGCACCAGGAACAGCGCCTTTTCTGGACCGTCCAGGCTGCTGCGACCCACCACGAGTTTTTGCCCTTCCTTCACATCCACTATATCCGTCGAAATTCCCGTGTCCGTGTATTGAGTTTTTCCGCCCTCGGAGTGCGGGATGCGGAGCCCGGCACGCAGGCCGTCCAGCCGGATCATGGATCCATCTCCATCGATGCTCGCCGACCGAACACGGAACTGCGTGAAACGGTTGCCGCCTGCCTGTCCCGTGGTGTCGGCGCTCACGCCGGATCGCGCACGGAGCGACAGCACATCGAGGAGGACGTATCCCTTGAACGGGAAGGTGCTCTTGAGCGCCGCCACCGTGCTTTGCAGGTCCTGTGGAATCGGGTTGCCCGCCAGGTTGGGCTGATCGCTTCCCACCACGAAATAAATGGTCAGTTCGATGTCTTTCTGCGCCGCCGCCGGCACGTCGAGTTGCTTGATGGCATCCTCGGCAGTGGTCACCCGGCTCCTCGGCCCGCTGAGGGCGATCACCTTGGAGTGGTCGTCCCAACTGATATCCACTCCGAAGTTCCCCAGCAGCCTGCGGACGATCGCCGGCTCCGCGTACTTCAGCGTCACCAGTTTCTGAATCTTCTCGGTGGGGTCCTGAGGCGGTTGTGCTATGACAGGCGCCGCGATCAGAACTAAAGCCAGTAAAAGTCGTTTCATATCAATCTCCTCTTGTATCTGCAATCCAATAAATGACAACGTCGGGGTTATCCGGGACCATCTTTATCAATACCGGTTCGGGGGACTGAGCATGCGTCTGGCGGGGACGGATACGTCGGGTCACATGAGCCCCCTGGGTGCCTGCGCGTACCGGCGACGCTTCGTTCGGATTTGGACTGACCGGCGGCAAGACCGCCGGCGCTACAGCTTTCCCGCTGACCGCCGGCACCTGCTTCGACGGCTGGCGTACCGGAGGCAAGACCGGCCGTGCTACCAGCATGACCAGCAGCGCGGCGGCAACTTCCGCGAATCCGAGGCCCCATCCGCTCCGCCAGAACGCCAACAGACCAGAGGTGATGGTCTGTCCCGCTGGACGGCGCTCGCGTTCCAGTTCCGACAGCACCCGGGCCCGGACCGCGGCGAAGTGCGCTGGGGCGAGTGGCTCGCGATGCAACTCCTGGAGTAGCTCCTGGGCTTCCTTTAACCCGCTGTGGAACAACTGGCACCCCAGGCAATCGGCCAGATGCCGCTCTACCTGCACCGCCTCGTGGCGTGGAAGGTCTCCTCCCTGATAAAGCGCGAGCCGTTCTTCCCAATCCCTGCAATTCATACACGCCTCCGGAAGTAGCGTTCCACAAATCCCTTCACCTTCACACGCGCCTTGGAGATCTGCGACCGGACGGTTGCCTCGGACGATCCCAGCACCCGGGCCACCTCTTCCGTCGAGAGCCCTTCCATGTCGCGCAATACGAGCGCGTCCCGCTCCTTTTCGGAGAGCAGCCGCAGGCTCAACTGGAGCACGCGGCGGCGCTCCTCCGCGGCAGTCTGCTGCTGCGGATCGGCCGCGCCGGAGGCCACTTCCCCGGCCTCCTCCATGGGCACAGATGCCGGCCGGCGGCGCCTCACGTCATGGCAGGCGTTGACGGTTACGCGGTAGAGCCAGCCTGAGACGGCGCCGGACGAGTCCACCTTTCCTAAATTGCGATACAGCTTCAGGAAGACATCCTGGGAAACGTCTTGTGCGTCTTCCACGCTGCCGAGCAGGCGGAGCGCCGTCACCAAAACCATGCGCTCGTACTGCCGCATGAGTTGCTCGAAGGCCGCCAAATCGCCCGCCTGGGCTGCCTGAATGACGGTGGAGCGGCCTTCCGGGCTGTCCAACAGACCAACTGTCGCCAGCAACGTCAGGGTTCTCATTCCTCTCTACAGAGATCAACTGCGGAAAGGGGCGAAACGTGTATGGATATTTGCGGGGAGGGGGAACGAGAGAGCGGGGTATTGCGGCTGCTGCGCGAACTGGGGACAGACAACACTGTCCACGGCGGCCCAAAAGCGGGGCCTTGGGACAGTGAAGTCAGTCCCCAGAGGGCGAGGCACAGCGAGGTTTTGTCACGGTGGTAACCTTAACCTTCATCCAATATGCATGACAAACTTGCGGTCCCGGCGGATGAGATCCGTGCCATGGGGCGCGCTGCCCTGGAGCGCGTGGCCACATATTACGAGACTTTAGCGGCCCGGCCAGTGGTGGTCCCGTCTACCTCCCGGGCTATCCGGGCGCTGCTCGACGAGCCGCTGCCCAAGGGCGGCATGGATTTCAGCACGCTGCTCGACACGTTCGACAACGCCATCGCGCAGTTCAGCCGGCACAATGGACATCCGCGATTCTTCGGCTATGTCTCTTCGCCAGGGACGCCCGTCACCGCCGTGGGCAGCATGCTGGGCGCCTCGCTGAACGCCAACCTGACGTGCTGGCGCTCGGCGCCCGCCGGGACGGAACTGGAGCATGTCACTATCAACTGGCTGAAAGAGATGCTGGGCTACCCCGCGGAGGCCGGAGGGCTCTTCACCAGTGGAGGTTCGATGGCCAACTTCGCCGCCCTGGCCGCGGCGCGGAGCGCGAAGGCGCCCGCGAACGTGGTGCGGGACGGCGCCGCGGCGGCGGGCCAGCGCATGTGCATCTATGTCTCGCAGGAGGGACACTTTTCGATCCGCAAAGCGGCGGGGTTGCTGGGTCTGGGAGAGGCCAACGTTCGGGACGTTCAGACTGACGCCAATCTGCGAATCGATCTGGCCGACCTGGAACGACTCGTGGAGCAGGATCTCGCTTCCGGCCATCTTCCGTTCTGCGTAGTCGCGAATGCCGGCACGACGGGGACCGGGGCCTTCGATCC
>PMTT01000667.1:0-10478 GCA_003167275.1 Bryobacterales bacterium
TAATGATGCCCATTGGGCACTGCGCCCGGAAACACGTACGCGTACATCAACACCAGCAGCCCTACCAACATGGCCAGCGCCAGGCTGTGCTTCATGACGGCGCGAAACAGGATGCCCTCTTTGCCCTCCTGCCCGGTCACGGCGCAGCCGATCACCAGCGATTGTGCAGCGATCATTTTGCCCATCACCCCACCCGCGCTGTTGGCCGCACCCATCAGGATGGGGCTGAGTCCGAGCTTATTGGCGGTGATCACCTGGAAACTCCCGAAAAGGGCGTTGGATCCGGCATCCGTCCCGCTGAGCGCCACCCCCAGCCACCCGATCAACGTGCCGAAGAAGGGGAACGCGGCGCCGGTGCGGGCCATCGCCATCCCCATGGTGGCGTCCATGCCGCAGTAACGGGTCAGATATCCCAGCCCCAGCATCGCCATGATCGCCAGAACGCTGAACCGCAGCCTCCAGGTGCTGCGGATAAACACCTGAATGGTCTGCTTGAAGGACAGCCCCACCAGCGGCCCGGCGATCAGGCCGGCGATGAAGGTGCCGGTGCCAACTGTCGACAGCCAGGAGATGTCGAAATAGGCATCCTCCTTCTTGGCTACGCTGACTACCGGCGGCACGCGAACCACCAACTGGTGCAATCCGGGCACCGGCTGTTTCCAGGAGAAGCGGTCCAGGGTGGCGGTCACCGGCTTCAGCCCCCACACCACGACAAACACCGCCAGCAGGAGGAAGGGAGACCATGCCAGCAGGATCTTCCCCGCCCCCAGGCCCGCCTCCGCCTTCTTCGGCGCCGGCGCTTCGCCCGCCATCCGCCACACCTTCTTCGGCTGCCACACCTTGCCGAAGAAGAATGCCAGGACCAGTAGCGTTCCGAGGCCGCCGAGGATGTCCACCAGCGAGGCGCCCATGAAGTTCGACCAGAAGAACTGAATCCCTCCAAAGGTAATGCCGCAGACCAGCAGACCCGGCCACACCGCCAGCACATCGCGCGTCTTGCAAAGCACCCTCATCAGCCAGAAGGGCAGGATCAGAACGATGATCGGCAGAATACGCCCGATCATGGCGCTGAAGTCCGCCTCCGGCATCCCCGTCACGGCCACCAAAGTCCGTACCGGGTTGCCCAATCCGCCATAGGCCACGGGCGCGGAGTTGGCAATCAGGCACAGGAGCGCCGTTTCAAACGGCGGAAAGCCCAGCCCGATCATCATGGCGCCGCACACCGCCACCGGAGCGCCGCCGCCGCCCGCGCCCTCCAGCAGCGCACCGAAGGCAAAGGCGATCAAGAGAACCTGCAACCGCCGGTCATCCGAGATGCCGCCGATCGATTCTTTGATGATCTCGAACTGCTTCGATTCCACCGTGATCTCGTAAATGAAGACCGCCGCCACCACGATCCAGGCGATGCGAAACCAGCCATAGACCAGCCCCTGGGCCACCGCCCCCACGACCATCACCGGAGGCATATGAAACACGGCCAAGGCCACAACGAGCCCGGCCCCAAACGCATAAACCGCCGCCTTCCAGGCGGGGATCCGCAATACCGCGAGAAAGAAGAAAAGGGTGCAAACCGGAATCGCCGCTGCCACGGTGGAGAGTACAGGGTTCCCGAGCGGGTCGAAATTCTGCATCCAGGGCTGATAGTTCATGAGAGGTCCGCGAGCAGTATATCACCCGGCGGGTGGCAGATCTCGCTCGACGGATCGACCAATCGGTACCTTCCCGACGCGTTATGGATCCGCGTTGCGGGCCCGGCACCGCCGGACCACGATCCGCTGGCGATTGTCGAAGCATTTGGGCAGTGTCTGGAAGATTGGCCCAATCCGGCAGATATGGTTCTTGATGAGGCGAGGCCCGATCAAGTCGCTCGGGAGTATGCAATGTCCGATTTAACCATCATCAAATTCGAAGTGCTTGGGATGTTGTTCAGCCCCTTCGCGGCGCTCGGCCTGGTGGCCTGCTGAGGGCTCGAGCCGTTCGTCAACCGCGAGCGGAGGAGTGGTTTAAAAGAGGTGTCAGGACGTGGGGGTAAGACACGACGGTGGCCCGATGTTAGTCAAGAAGCTTGGGGAGGAGATCTCCGGGAGAGGGTATCTCCAGACGTCGAGCGAGCAAATTTCAATCGATGCGCTATGCTGTCCGCCGCTTTCTCGGGCCACAGCATACCCTTCGCCCTGACTCCGAGAGACTCTTACGTTTGACGCGCACGGCTAGGTCTGTCATATATCAGGTATAACTGGTTTTTTACTTCCAAATGGGCTTTTGCGGGACTGTCCCGTGCCGCGCCTGACGCTCCTCTTCTTCGGCGCTGCCAAGGATATTCCGGAAGCAGCAAAAATGGTCACCGCCGGGACAGCCCGCTTACATCACGAACGATTTCGAACGTGCAAGCCAACAGCCAAACGCGGCCTTATTTCAAGCCACGCTACGGCCTCTGAAAAGATGTACTACTAAAGAAATCACCGCTATTACGAGCAGAAGGTGAATCAACCCCCCGGCAACGTGGAAGGCCGCAAAGCCCAGCAGCCACATAACAAGCAAAATGAAAAACAACGCCAGAAACATTTGAAATCTCCTTTTCGTCAGTTTAGGGGCTTCCACCCCCGTGCCCTAACAAGCCAAACAAATAGACCCAAAAAGGGGGGCGCCATATGCACTTATACGCCCCCAAAGACAAAGACGTTTGGGCGGGACCTCTCCTTACAGAGATCCGCCGCCGCTACGAGTCCGGAGGGTGGGGAGTTCCTCTTCCCTGACCAACTCGTCCTGAGAGGTCACACCGCGAGGCAGCGGCTTATCGGTTTTACCGAAGTCCGAACCTGCTTCACCCGTCGAAGCTATATCCTCGGCCCCGGTTCGCTTCAGGATCTCCTTTGCCCGCCCGACCCATTCGGAGTTGTCGCAATGAACGGAAAGCAGAATGCCGCCGTCTTTGACGCGGCCTTCGTAGCGCTTCGCTTCGTATTCCGGGATGCCCATGCCGACGAGGGCTCCAATCAGTCCACCGACGGCCCCGCCAACGCCGAGGCCAGCGAGCGAGGCCATGATCGGCCCGGCGGCGATGAATGGGCCAAGACCTGGAATGGCGAGTGCTCCAATGCCAACCAACAGGCCTAGTGTTCCGCCGATCACCCCGCCTGCGCCGACGCCCGTTACGGCTCCCTCGGGAGCCTTGGTGTTTTTCTCGTGGGCGAAGTCCTTCGTTCCCGCATTGTCGGGGAACAGAACAGAGACATCCGCATTCCGAAATTTCGCGGCGAGGAGAGCGTCAATGCCCTGCTCGACCTGCGCCCGATTACTGTAGATTCCGAAAGCTGCTGTATTCTTGCCTGCCATAATAAACTCCCTCAGCTCGTTTTCTTTGGAGCTGTTCTGATTGTGATTTGATTGGTGACGTTGCCGGTGCCCGCCACGTCCGTGGCTTTCTGCTCGATGTTCTGCTTTTCCTTGTCAGAGCGAACGGGCCCCTTCAGCGTCACTTTTCCGTCTTGTGAAATGATCTTCACGTTATGTGCATAGCTGGACAGGGACTTGTCATCCATGACCGCCTTGCGGATTTTCTGCATGATGTCGCGATCAGCGTCGCTGTTCTTGGCCTGATCGGCAGTTGGCTGCCCCTTCGCGAGGGCTGCCTTGTTGGCCTTGCTGTTGTCCGCGGCGGGCGGCGGGCTCTGCTGAGCGGCTTTGATAGTCACGCCGCATACCAGAACCGCGGCCACCGCGGGGATGATCCATGTCATTTTCACTATTGTTCACCTCCGAAAACAAGTTGCCCGCAAAAATCCTTACACGGGCGGTCTACGAACCGTCCCTATGTTCCTTAGGCCGAAACTAGTTATGGCAGGTGGAGGTCCTTTCTTGTATAGACGATTAGGAATAAAGAACTTGCGCGTCAGAACGGAAGGTAAAGTACATCAATAGAATGGGTGCTCCCGGATTATTAGTGGGTGGGCGAAGCAAATTTTGCCGTTCGGATGCATGTTCCGACTGGGATCGGAAAAGGGGCGGGGAATGGCCCCGCCCCACGGGTTTACTGAATCGTTAGCAAAGAGCCGGCGGAGCAGTACTGCTGCCCGCCGATAGTGGCGCAAATGACGATCTGGGTGGCGGAGGCGGCAAGGTCGCCGGGAACCGCTACGTTGACCTGCTGTACTATGGCGGGAGATGCGGCCACCGAGAGTTTCGGGAAATAGGATGCCCCGCAATCTCCCACCAGGCTGCAATCGGATGGAGGAGTCGATTTGGCAAACCTCTGAATGGGAGCGGTAGGAGACGCGGCCGTCACATTCGACACTGGGGCGAAGGAGACGCTCTCCTGGGCCACCGCGGGCGCAGTGATGTTCGAGATTCCGATGAACGTGGGGAACTGCGCGGTCTCCAACTGCGTGGGACTGGCGTCGACGACTTCATAGACTGCGTAGCCGGAACCGCCGCTGAGCGGGACCTCGCTGGCGGAAATCAAAGTGAGCGCGCCAGAGCCCGGATTCGGCGGGAGCGGCGCCAGATTACCGCCGGCGCCATTGCCATCGGCGCCCTGGACCCGCACCAGCAAAAGGGTGCCGCTGCCGGGAACATACTGCCCAGCCTGTTGACGGTAGCCCAGATCCCCGCCCGCTATCGGAGTGAGGGCGTCGGAGCCGGCCACCGCGTCCGGCAGGTAGAGGTGCGTATTGGCAGGGAAGCCGGAATACCGGATCAGGAAGCGCGTGCCGTTATCCTCCCCCTCGGAACGCGGCTGAAATGCGCCGCCGAAGCCCTCGGTGACACGGGTGGAAGCCAAAGCGGTTCCTGCCGCGAACAAGTTCGGGAGATTCACGATTGATGGCAGCGGCGATCCGGTGCAGGTGATGCCGCGATCGTACAAGGTGGCGAACAGGCCGGTCTGGGCATATGCCACCACGGGTTGGGATTGGTCGATCTGAATCGAAGCCGTCGAACTGAAAGCGAGCTGGGCCTGAATGGGGGTGGTTGTAACGCTCCGAACTGTTGAACCGCGGCGCGAATGTTCGAGATCTTTATTTCCAGGTTGCCTGAGGACGGCACGGTGATGCTAAGGCCGTTGAAAGCGACGATTTGATTGGAGGTCTGGCCGGCAATACCTGTGGGCACGAATCCGCTGCCGAAATCGACCGAAAGTATCGCATCATGGGTCAGGTTGCTGGAGTTGGAATCCACCCGGTTGGTGATGTTGACGGGGAGAAAGATGGAAAGGTTGCCCGATAACACTGCAACTCGGCGGATCAAAGGATGGTGGCTCGGGTATACTGAACACGACCGGGAGTCCAAAATGAAAATCCCGACGAACCATGCGTGTTAAGTCCAAGAAGACCGACGGGGCGCCCGACGATAGAGGCTCCGGCAAGGACCTCGGAAACTTTACGGGGTTCGCGCATTCTAGAATCACAGCTCATTTCCACGCTGCGCGGGCTGGGTATTCGACCGCGATCTATGATCCCATCGCGGCCTTCCTTCCCAACAGGCTTTTCGTTTGGATACCGCAGGTTGCGAAATACTGGTTTCATAAGAAGCACGCGTTCAGAGATTACACGACGCACGGAAAAGGAACCGGTATTCATCCGATTGATGACCGCGTGAAGATCAGCATAGCGGGCGATTGGGGTACGGGGACGGATGAAGCGAGAATGGTTGCGGCAGCGATGGAAAAATCTCATCCGGATTTCACGATTCACTTGGGAGATGTGTATTACGTAGGCGACGGCAATGAGGTGCGAGAGAACTTCCTTGGGGAGAAAACGAGTCCCTATGCACCGGTAAAGTGGCCGATGGGCGCGAAAGGCAGCTTCGCACTCAATGGCAATCACGAAATGTACGCTGACGGGAACGGCTACTGGAGAATGGTTCTGCCGAGGATGGGATTGAAAGAACGCGGCAGCGAATGGGGAGCGGGACAATGGGCGAGCTTCTTTTGCCTCGAGAATAAGCACTGGCGCATCATTGGACTGGACACGGGCTACAATTCTACTCGTTTTGAATGGGGGAAATTGCCGGTGCTGAAGCGGAGCAAATGGCTTCGCAAGACGACGTCGTTCAAGCCGGGGTGCGCTATTCCCGAGCCCGTGCTCGCCTGGCTGAAGTCCTCAGTGAATCCGGATGGAGACAAACGCGGATTGATTCTGCTGTCGCATCACGGGCCGCACTCCGCGTTTGAGGGTTGGTATCAAATTCCGGCGAAGCAATTGGCGAAGCTGATTCACCGGCCGGTTATTTGGTTTTGGGGCCACGAGCACAGGCTGGCGATTTATGATAAGTTCAGCGTCAAGGAGGGCATCGAGTCGTACGGGCGATGCACGGGCCACGGTGGCATGCCCGTCGGGCGCGGTGCAGCTCCGGACATTCTGGATTGTAGATGGCTCGCTTGGGATAACAGGCGTTATCCCAGCGACGAGAAAGTTGATGTTGGCTACAACGGGTACGCCAACCTTTCATTTAACGGCCCGGCGCTGCACATCGCATATTGCGATTTGAATCAATCGCCGGTCCTGACAGAAGATTGGCATATCGATATCGAGTCCGGCACGCTAGAGGGACCTAGCCTGAAGAAAGTACTTGACGATCCGTCGCTGCATTGCCGGGAAACTTAAGAAAACAACAGGAAGCCGTAGGTCTTCATCACGGCGGCAAGACGCGCGTCAAGAACCTGTGCGGTCCATCACATGGTTCGTTATTGCCAGCGTTTTCCAGGCGTCGTATGAGGCTGGGCCTTCGCTGATGACTCGAAGAAGCCTTCAATCCTTGCGAGTTCTTCCCGTGCTTCCTCAATCGTAAACCCAAGGCCGTTGTTCGCGGCCGAGGCCGGATGACGGCGTTCCAGAACTCCGCAATGTTCTGAACGGTGACCACCAGAGGCTCTTCCCTCTTCATGAGAATTTCCAAGGGGGCTTTAGCTCGGCGGGGCCGTCCGTAAATTCAAACACTATGAGCATTTTTGAACAGACCAAACAGCGGTCTGTCTGTTAGGTTAGATCAAGTTTACAACCGATGTCCAGACAGACTCACGGACGCCTCGGGACGAGACTTCGTTACGGAGAGAACATCATGAAAGCAAGCACTAACGGTGAGGCCAAGGGCAAGTCGCAGGGCAAGACTAGGGCAGAGTTGGGAAAACTGGTGAATGACCCCACCTTGGAAGGCAAAGATGAAAATAAAGTCGGGCGCGTCCAACCGAAACTGGAGCACGCCATCAAAAAATGACGCAGCCATTTAGCTCCGCGTCCTTTTTTCTTTGTGTGGCCGAGACTGTGCTTTGGATGTAAATTGGAGGTCCTCGTTTTAAACAATGCAAACGAAATTGCACAAACTAAGATGGGCGGTTCTGGCCGCCGGGCTGCTGATGAGCGTCCGTGCGGCGCGTTCACAAGACGATGGCAAGAAATCTTCGAGCTACGCGCCGGTCGACATTCACGAGAGCTTTTCAACCATCCTGAGCCGCATGACCGCGGCTAAGCCAGAGATCATGAAGCGGCACATGGCGTTGCTTGAGCAGCGCTATGATCTGAGCAATCGCCCGGCTCAGGGAGCCACAATGTCGGGGGGCAAGGCAGTTCAGCAGGGCGTGCGAGTGAAACTCCCCGCCGGCACGACCTGGGACCAGCTTTCTAAGTTGAGCCCGGAGCAAATCAAAGAACGGGACCTGTTCCCGGCCGGTTTCCAGCCTCTGCCACATCCGAATCATCCCGAGGGCGGCATGCTTTTCCCCAAGCTCGAAATCGACGAGATCAAGAAACAGGAAGGGCGCGACCTGGCTCGTTTCGATCTCGACTTCGACTTTCCGGACCATCTTATCCCAGAATTTCCGCCGCCAATCTATCTAACTACCCGCGTGGATTTGGGCGATGTGTCGCACGGCAAGCTGATCACCTTGGACAACTACTACGATTTATTTAATGGCATTCTGAATCCCAAGCAGTTAGAGGGATTGCGCCTGCTGGTGTCCACGTTCCCGCAGCAGCAGTTCAATGCCACCGAAGACCGGCGCTCGGAACGCGCGAGCCGGGGAGTGGCATGCTTCGACTGCCATGCGAACGGGCACACCAATCGGGCCACCCACCTGGCGGGTGACGCCCGGCCGCAGGAGTTCCGGCATCGGATTAACACGCCGTCGTTGCGCGGGGTGAATATTCAACGCTTGTTCGGCTCACAGCGAGGGCTTAAGACCGTCGAGGACTTCACCGAGTTTGAACAGCGCGCCGCATATTTCGACGGGGACCCCGTGATCGCGCAGAAGAAGGGCGTAAACATTCTCGACCGCGGGAGCCAAGTGCACGCCATGGCGGAGCTTCAAGAACTCCTGGATTTCCCGCCGGCTCCTAAGCTCGGTGTGGATGGGAAACTCAATCCCAAGAAGGCGGATGCGGCGGAAATGCGCGGCCAGCAGTTGTTCTTTGGCAAGGCGCGGTGCATGGAATGTCATCAAGCGCCGTATTACACCGACAACCTCATGCACAATCTCCAGACGGAGCGATTCTTCAAGTCGCATCTGGTCAATGGGATGATGGCATACGCGGATGGGCCGATCAAGACGTTTCCGCTTCGCGGGGTTAAGGATTCGCCGCCGTACCTGCATGATGGGCGTTTGCTTACTCTCGAAGACACGGTGGAATTCTTCAATTTGCTGCTGGAACTTCAGTTGGCACAATCCGAGAAAACGGATCTGGTGGCTTTTCTGCGGGCGTTATAGCGAAGGTCAATCCATAATTAAAGCCGGACAACCGCAACTCGGAAGAAAGCGTACGAGCTTCCAAGACTGGCCGTAGGCGGTATCCGCCCGCCTGCACGGGCCTGGCATCTGTGGCAGGTCCACTTCGGAAAGTAGCAGGTGAATCGGCCCTTCCGTTTCTTCCGCCAGCTTTATGGCGTTGGCTCCGCCGTCGGCTGAAGGCACCCGGAAGTTTGCACGTTCGAGAATGGCCACTACCAGCTTGAGGACCATTTTATCGTCATCAACAACCAGAATGGTTTCGAGCATCATCCCTTTGAGCGAGCTTGGAAGGGGTTCCACTTAGTTTCACGTCTGCGGGGCTTTATGCCCAGCGTCTTTGGCACTGTCGAATTCGTCGCCAAGTTGTGAGCGGTCTGGTGCGTGCAACACATTTGTCACCATTTGAACCAGCTTCACGGCCACAAGTTGTTTCTGAATATAGGCCCAGCCGTAGTTGAGTACCAGCAGGTTCCCATTTTCTTGCCCGGACATCAGCATCACATGAATGTCTGCTCTGTTCTTCTTCAACGTCTTTCCCAAATCCGGGCCTGACATCTCTGGCAGTTCCACTTCGGAAAGTAGCAGGTGAATCGGCCCTTCCGTTTCTTCCGCCAGCTTTATGGCGTTGGCTCCGCCGTCGGCTGAAAGCACCCGAAAGTTTGCACGTTCGAGTAGCGTCATTACGGTCTTAAGAACCGCTTCATCGTTATCAACTACTAGAATGGTTTCAAGCGTCCCTTTGAGCGAGCCGGGCATGGTCTCACCTTTGACAAGTAAACATCGCGCTCTCAAGCTCAGAAGAGGCCGCCTCACGGGATTGCGAGGATTGCGGCTCCAGGGCGGAGACGAGTTCTTAGATGTGACTTCAGTATACTTGCCCTAAACCAAAACCAGATGAGCACTTTTGACCAGTTCCAACGAATTACCGGAAACCCACAGCTCATCCCGGATCGCCACCGCGGGGCGGTTAAAGGCGCTTCGAAGCCGGTTGCCTCTAGGCACCTTTAGGCACCCTCCGCCTATGTTGAGGCTGGCGGTGCCGGCGGGTTCTTGATCATGGTCAGAAGCATGGCGACCTCATTTTCCGCCTTGACCCCGTGCTCCAGGTTTGGACGCATGTAGACGAACGTGCCTTCCGTCGCCCGCTGTTCCTCAGTGCCCAATTTCCACTGAGCATCACCCTTCAGAAACGTCAGGGTCGCCGGATAGAGCGTTGTGTGAGCGGAAAGCTCTTGCCCAGGCGCGAAGCGGGCGGCGACCTGAGCTACCGTCAACAGGCTGGGCAGTACATTCCCGGCAGGGTCGTGGTGTGGGACACTACCAGTGGAACGGACGTCGAAGCCCGGCTTCGAGCAATGCCCGATG
Organism: Bryobacterales bacterium; assembly: GCA_003167275.1. Classification (GTDB taxonomy): domain Bacteria; phylum Acidobacteriota; class Terriglobia; order Bryobacterales; family Bryobacteraceae; genus JAIQFL01. Next base: position 10,085 of record PMTT01000667.1, read on the forward strand.
CCTAACACTGGCGGAAAGAGGAATGCAGATGGACCACGGACGGCTTCGCACGACGCGGCACGGTGAGTTGGAAAGACCGCTTGTTTTCAACGCCCGCCCTCAATCAGCGTTTTTCGAACTGCCTGGGGCGAACGTTGTCACCATTATTGTCCTCGGATTGTGTGCCTTCTTCTACTTCAAGACAAATGTCGTGACCCCTATTCCTGGGCTGCGCAACGAAAGCGATTTTGCGGTGTATTACCGCGCTGCCAAAGACGTCGTGACCGGTAAGAGCCCCTACGAGAACCCTGCGTATTTTTATCCTCCTCTGGTGTCCTTCATAATGACGCCGTTCGCGTTCACGGACTATGTTACGGCGCGATGGATATGGTTTCTCCTATCACATCTGTCGCTG
>PMTT01000667.1:10518-18537 GCA_003167275.1 Bryobacterales bacterium
GTTCTCGCACTCGCCGTCAGTTTTACTGCCCCCTCCAAATTTCAAGAAGCCGCGGTAGGAATCGGCTTCGCGCTCAAGTATATTCCAGGTGTTCTTGCCGTTGCGTTGATTCTGCATCGCCGTTGGCGCCCATTACTGGCATTTACAGGAATGGCTATACTTGCGGTGCTCATTCCTTGGGGTGCGCTTTTGTGGACTTTCGCCGGCCCCAAGTCCCCTATGAGTCCGCATTACTGGATGGGCACTCCTGCCATGTTCAGTTGGTCAATCCCGTCGGTAGTGTTGCGGCTCCTCAGTCCTCTCAGGCACGGCGGAGCTCTTCCGCACGATTGGGAATACGGTAACGTGGCTTTTTACCTCCACCTGTCTTCAGAGTGGCAGTGGATATCCGCGGGCACGGCGATGGTTACTCTCGCTACAGGGGTGCTCGTGCTGGCCTTCCGATGTCGCGGCAGATTGAGCAGCGAGCATCTGCCCTGGGCAATGGTAGCACTAGTTTCATTGAGCCTGGCCGCCGCGCCAGTATGTTGGAGTCACTATCAGGTTCTGCAATACCCTGGCGTAGCTCTCCTGCTGGCCAACTCGATACGGCTTCGCGCGTGGCGAACCACCGCAGCCGTCGTACTCTGTTTCCTGCTGTTACATCAGTTACCCGAAACGGCTCTCAAGCGCTATCACTATGAACACTCCGGCTGGACTGCGGCGTCGCCCGCTACCCTCTACGTCTGGACGTCGGTGACACCCCTAGCCTGCTTGGGACTTTTTGGCTTGGCACTTTCCCAAATGAAACTGCAAACCCGGCGCGCAGATTCGTCAAATTGAGTCGAAGTGAACTCCAGGAAGGAGCAGACCTTGGATCGCTTGGGCCCCGTTTCTTCCGTCTGCTTTATCGCGGTAGCTCCGCAGTCAGAATTGCACGACAATCTTGAAGCTGCGGATGCTGTTGAGAAGGCGATCCTTGCCGCGTGTGGGACGCTCTCGCGGAGCCCGCTGATAGGTGATATCCGGCGGGAGTTAACCAAGCTGCCTGTCCGATTCTGAAACGTGCCGATCTATCCGAACTATGTCGTCATCTATCGGCCGGAGACGAAACCGCTCCAGATTGTACGCGTGTTGCATGGGATGCGAAACATCAAGAAGGTCCTGAGCCGTCAGAGAATTTAAAATCCGTTACCCCGGTGATTCACCAAGGCCAGGAACTCGTCGCGCGTCTTTTTGCGGTCGCGGAAGGCGCCCAGCATGGCGCTGGTCATGGCACCGGAATGCTGCTTCTCCACTCCCCGCATCATCATGCAGAAGTGCCGCGCCTCGCAGATCACCCCCACCCCCACGGGATCGATGATCTCCTGAATGGTCTGCGCCACTTCCTGCGTCAGCCGCTCCTGAATCTGCAGACGCCGCGCGAAAGCGTCCACAATGCGCGGAATCTTGCTCAGACCGATCACTCTGGCCTTGGGCAGGTACGCCACGTGCATCTTGCCGAAGAACGGCAGCATGTGGTGCTCGCACAGGCTGAAGAACTCGATGTCCTTCACCACCACCATCTCGTCGTACTTCACCTCGTACAGGGCGCCGTTGACGATCTTCTGGATGTCCATGCGGTAGCCGCTGGTCAGGAATTTGAGCGCTTTGTCCACCCGTTCCGGCGTGCGCGCCAACCCGTCCCGGCGCGGATCCTCACCCAGCTTCCCCAGGATGTCGAGGATCAGCGGAGCGATATTCTCCTCCTCGGGTTTTGGTTGCATTACCTTCACAACTGCTTTATTCGATTTCATCGGTCCTGATTTCAAAGATGTTCCGGGGCGTCTCGGCGATGCGGATCTTCTCCAGTCTGGGCCACTCGCCCGGGAACGCCGTGCTCCAGCTCTTCTTTAACCTGCGGCAGATCTCGGTAGCCAGGTTCTCCGAAGTCGGCACCTCGCGTTCAAACGCTTCCACTTCCGCGTTTAGGTTGCGGTGATCGAACGGTCCCACCACCTGCTGCTCCACCAGCCGATCGAGCACCCGGATGTCCAGCACCCGCCCACTTCGCTCGTCCAGGGGGCCCTGGGCACTCACGTCCACCACGTAATTGTGGCCGTGCCCGTAGGGGTTGTTGCACTTGCCGTATAGCAGCCGGTTCTCCTCGTCGCTCAGCCCGGCGGAATGTAAGCGGTGCGACGCGGCGAATCGATATTGCCGGGTTACGCGGAACACGGCTCGTCTCCGAAGTAGTCCACGTACAGATCCGGCGTCTCATACAACCGCACGGCATGCAGCTTGCTCTTCCCGTTGGACAGGTGCGGTTCGAGCCTCTGCCAGATATCGCGCGCAATGTTCTCCGTGGTCGGCACCACGTGGTCAAACGGCGGAACTTCGTAGTTCAGGAACCGGTGGTCGTACGGCGCCACCACTTGGCGATTCAGGATCTCCTTTAGTTCCTTCAGATCCAGAACCATCCCGGTCACCGGATCGGGCTCTCCCCGAAGGCTCACCTCCACCACATAGTTATGCCCGTGGCCGTGCGGGTTGGCCGCCGGACCGAACAATTCCAGGTTTTCCTGGTCCGAGAGCCGGGGATTGCGGCAAACGTGGGAAGCCGAGAATTCCACCTTGCGGGTGATGAGCATTGTGTCTAATAATTCGACGTTTGTTCCGGTTTCGAGATACAATTTAATTATAGTATTACCCCCATGCAGAGCGTAAAAATCGATCGTCTCCTGCGAGTTTCCATCGTGGTGCTCGCGGCTGTTCTTGTTTATGTGATCTACGCCGGTATCCACGAACGCGTTGTCGTCGCGGGAGATTCGGCGCCCGAGTTCACCATCACCACCGACAGTGGCCGGACCGTTTCGATCCCCAGTTTTGGGGGCAAGGTCCTGGTCCTCAACTTTTGGGCTTCCTGGTGCCCGCCTTGCGTCGACGAGACGCCTTCGATGAGCCGCTTCGCGCAGGAGTACGCCAGTAAGGGCGTAGTCGTGCTGGGAGTGAGCGTGGACAAAGACGAGAAGGCCTACCATGCCTTCCTCGACAAGTTTAAACCCTCTTTCCTGACGGCCCGCGAATCCAAGATCCACGAAGACTACGGCACGTTTATGTACCCGGAGACGTACGTGATCGATGCCAACGGCAAGGTACTGAAGAAATGGGCCGAGGAGGTCGACTGGCTCTCGCCGGACACCCTCCAGTACTTCAATTCGCTGCTGTGAAATGCGTAGGGTATGCTTTAGCTTGCCAATGGTACTGGGCAGGTTAAAGCATTCCCCACACGGATCGTTCAGGTTACAATTGCAACCGTGACTCCCGTCCCGCTGGACCTTCCGCTACGGCCGTCAGAGGCGTCGGAATTGGCCATCCTGATCTTCGATCAGGCCGAGCGCAAGCCACTTACCGATGAAGTCCGCAACCGCATCGCCGCCCGCGGTTCCGTGCTCCGCCTCGAAACCATCAAGCCGTATTTCGGCTCGCTGGAGCGCGACCCCGTTCATCCCTCTGTCTACTACCTCGCGGTCGACGGCGAGAAAGCGGAACCGTTGCTGCTCCATCTCGCCCTGGCCACCGCCCCCACCAGCAGCATCTTCTACAAGCCGCTCCTGATTGGCCGCATGCGGCGTCCCAACGGTCCCGAGATGGTCATCAACTCGATTCCTTTCGGCCCGTCCGAATGCGACCAGCTTGAGAAGTTCTGTGCCCGCATCGACACCGCATTCCTGCCCCGCCCGCAGGGTTTGCGCACCGCTATAACCGTGGGCGGCGACCATGCGGAGTTGCTCCTCCCGGCCGCTTTCGACGCTTTCCGCGCCATCCTGAAACGCACCGGAAAGAACGTGGCCTCGATCGGGGTTCCGCTGGCGGGAGTCTCCGCCCGCCACTTCTACTGCGCCGGGTTGTGGGCCGCGATCCGGGCGGGCTGGCGCGACGGCTACAATGCGGCAGTCGAGTTCGCCGTCTTCAACGAGACCCTGGATGCCGCCAAAGAGACCATCCGTCAAACCGCGGCCTTCTCCACGTTCGGCGCCGATGCTGGCAGTCTCTTCCACCTGGAGGCCGATATGCGTCATCCGTTCGCCTGGAGCGATGCCGTCATCGAGGAGAAATTCGACGCCTGCTTCACCGCCTCCGAACGCGGCTGGATCTGCGACGAATTCGTGCGCTCATTCGATCCCGGCGATGCCGTCTACAAATTCACCCGTCCCAACGTATTGCGGCTGGCCGTCAAGTTCGGACCGGCCTTGCGCGTGATGGAGCAGCTCCATGAATCGATCCGGCAGGCTCGTTCCGCGCTGAAAACCGGCCGCCCGTTCGATTTCGAGTTGTTGCTCGATCAATCCCCCGCCCCAGCCACACCCGAGGAATTGATCTTCTGCCTGCATTGGCTCAAACAGCGGGGCCACCCCGCCCAACTGGCGGAGCCGCGCCTGGCCGCGGGGCCGGGCCTGGCGGAGCAACTCAAGGCCCTCGCCGGGGTTGCCCGCCACTATCAGGCCAGGCTCTCGATCCGATCACAGGCAGACCATACGCCCGAACTACTGGATCTCATCGCCCGAGCCACGGTGGGCCGTGTCAATTACAAGGTTTCGGGCGACGCAGCGGACTTGACTGGCAACGTCAACTCCCTGGCCGAACATTTAGTCGGATAAATGCGGGAAATACCGATGCGCAACGCCCGAAGCTCGGCTACAATGCGAGAAACATAGAAACCGTCATGGCCACAGCCCTCGTGAAATCCCCGGCAATCGATACCCGTCACACACGCTTCAAGCTGGCAATCCGGGAATCCAGAATCCATCGCCGCGGCGTTTATGCCTGCGAGGACATTCCCGCGCGGCACAAGGTCATCGAATACACAGGCGAGAAGATCAACCGGCGCGAGACCAAGCGCCGGGGTGACGGCCCGCTGACCTATCTGTTCACGTTGAACGACTACTGGACGATCGACGGATCGGTGGGCGGTTCGGGCGCCGAGATCATCAACCACAGTTGCGAGCCCAACCTGTACACCTGCATTTTCAAGAACCATATCCTCTACTTGAGCAAACGGGCGATCAAACGGGGCGAGGAACTGACGATTGACTATCGCTTCGACCGCCACGTGGAACGCGTCATCTGCCGTTGCGGAGCGGAGAAATGCCGCGGAACGATTAATCTGAAGTAGCCGTATCGCATGCTTTAGCTTGCGGTGTGTTTTTCGTGCCAAGCTAAAGCATGCCCCACGTTAGAGCTCTACCGGCAGTGTGCGCCGCCATTCTGGTTGCCGGCGCCGCGGCGCAGACCGCGCCCACGCCCCAGCAGATCGCCGCCCGGCTGACGGCCAACGATCTGAAAGCCGACGTCTCCTTCCTGGCGTCGGACGCGCTGGAGGGCCGCGGTACCCCCTCGCGCGGGCTGGACATCGCCGCCGAATTCATCGCCGCGCAATTCCGCCGGGCAGGTCTGGAGACGGCCGGCGACGACGGCTACTTTCAGACCGCCCCTTTCGCCAATGTCACGCCCAACCTGGAGGGCCTGGAACTGATAGTCCAGGTCGGCGACTTAGTGATTAAAGCGGACCGTGGCGCGATGTCCGTGGTGGACTCCGGGGCTGTGGACTTGACCAATGCGCCCGCATTGAAGATCGCCGCCAGCGATATGGAACGCCTCAATGCCTTGACACCGGAGCAGGTCCGCGGCAAAGTATTGATCCTCGATTACGCCACCTCCGCCACGCCCGGCCGGGGTGGCGTCCGGTCTCCTGCGGCGCTCCTCGCCCGGTTGCGGCCGGCTTTGGTCGTGGTGCTGGCGGCCAGCCCAGGCGGCGGACGNNGTTACCCCCACGCTTGCTGTGTGGGATGAGGCGATTCGCAAGGCAATCGATAACCCCGGCGCGCCGGAAGCGATCATCTCGGCGCATGTCGCCGCCCCTGTGGTGACCCCAGTCAAGCTGCGCAATGTGATCGGAGTCCTGCGCGGATCGGACCCCGTTCTGAAGGACACCTACGTGCTGATCACNNGCCAGCGGCACGGCCTCGGTGATCGAGATTGCCCACACCCTGGCGTCGTTCCCCAGCCGTCCCAAGCGCAGCATCGTCTTTGTGGCGCTGTTCGGCGAAGAACTCGGCCTCGTCGGTTCGCGCTACTACGCCCAGCACCCGGTCTTTCCGCTGGCCAAGACGGTCGCGGATATCAACCTGGAGCAGGTGGGCCGCACGGACGTCGATGGTGCCTCCCGAGTCGGAGTGGTCAATGTGACGGGGTACGATTATACGACCCTTCCCGCCGAGCTCAAGAAGGCCGGAGAGGCGTTCGACATCCAGGTATTAAAGGATGAAAAGAACAGCGACCCGTATTTCGGCCGCAGCGATAATCAGGCCTTTGCGGATGCCGGAGTTCCCGCGCACACCATGTCGGTGGGTTATATGTTCCCCGACTATCACGGGGCCGGTGACGAATGGCCCAAGATCGACTACGAAAACATGGCTAAGGTGGACCGCACCGTGGCGCTCGCCATCCTCCGCGTCGCGGACAGCACCGTGGCACCCGAGTGGAATGCCGCGAATCCCAAGACGGAGCGTTACGTAAAGGCTCACGAAAGTCTGGTGGGGCCGGCGGCGGCTAAGTAATGTGGGGCGGACCCCCTGGTCTGCGGCCGACGCCCTCGTCGGCCTTCTGGATTGGCAGGAAAGGCATGGACTAGGGAAGCGAGGTTCTTGAGTCTTGGGGCCGTCAGCCCCGCCTTACTGAGTGGCGGCGCCGATCAGCACCAGGCCGCTGGTGTAACCGGCGAGCATCAGCACCACGTACTTGCTGGTCCCTTGGGGCGCCGAGCGGAACTCGCGCCAGATCAGCAGGCCCCAGATGGCGGCCACCAGCGTGGAGCCCTGTCCGAGGGCGTAGGAAACCGCGGGTCCCGCTACGCTCGAGGCAATCACGTTGAAGCTCAAGGCGACCATCCAAATAACGCCACCCAGGATCCCGATCGCGTGCAGCTTCGCGCTTCCGCGGAAATACGCACCATAGGTCACATGGCCCGCGCGCATGAAGATGGTGTTCCACAGTCCGTTACTCAGCAGCACACCCGCGCCGAAGGCCATCAGCGCCACGTACGGCGTCAGCATCCCGGGTTGGATGGGAGATGAGTTGAAATTGGGTGAGACGGACCGCATCAGTTGCGGGTAGAAGAAGCCCATGATGCAGCCTGCGATGGCCGAGAAGATCAGGCCCCGCAGAGGGCTCTTCGCTCCGCCGTGCGGCAGCCTGCGGTGCGCCATCGCCGACATGATCATGGCGAACACGATCAGCGCCACGCCGGCGAACAACAGAACCGGATTGCCCTTGGGCGTCTGGATGTAGCTCTCCACAGTGCCGATCACCAATGCCAGGCCGACCCCCACCGGGAACGCCACCGACATGCCGGCCGCATCGATGCCCACCACCAGCAGAATGTTCGAGAGATTGAAAATAGCGCCGCTGATCAGAGCGGGAAGGACGAAGGCCCAATCGGCGCTGTGGAGATTCTCCCTCGCCGGCATCCCAGCGGAACCAAAGCTGCCCAGCGTGTGGGCGAACACCAGGCTGAACAGAAACACTCCGATGGCGTAGTCCCAGTAAAACAGCTCGAACGGCCACTTCTCCTTGCCCGCGAGCTTCTGGGTGTTGGCCCAGGAACCCCACCCGAGCATGGTCAGGACGCAGAAGACGATCGCAATCGGCAGACTGTTCACGACAAACATGTTGAGACCCTCATCCAAGGCATTCCAGCCTGTGGCTCTTCCAGCGGCCTGGCAGGCCGTCGCGCTGGAAGGGCTATTGTGTCATGATTCGCCCCACCGTGCGGCCACAGGTTTCACAGGGACAAAATACGCTCTCCGCTATACTCGAAACAAGGAGTTCCCGCGGCATGGAATCCTTCCTGAACGATCTCAAACACTCGCTCCGCATGTTGCGGCAAAGTCCCAGCTTCACGGTCACCGCAGTGGCCGTGCTGGCTCTGGGCATCGGAGCGAATACCGCGATCTTTACGGTTATGAATGCGGTGGTCCTACGTCCCCTGCCATTCGCGGA
>PMTT01000190.1 GCA_003167275.1 Bryobacterales bacterium
CATTTTGCGGACGGCGTATTTGAAAACCTGCTGGCCCTCCTGGTGGACGAAGTGCAGGCGGCGGTCGACGGTCTCGTGGCTGGCCGGCATCCGGCTGCCGCCGGCAAGTAGGCGATCAGCGTCGCAAAGAAGAGCAGCGCCCAGGTTCCAATCGCTCCACCGGCGCCAAGGCGTTTCTCCATGGGTTGTGAGATTCCATCTCATCTCCGCGCGCGGCCGGCCCGGTTCCTCAAGGTTGCTGTATTGGGGCGTATCGCTGAATCGCACGAATATGTACGGCAACGTATTCATGAAACCGATTCAGCGTAGTACACTCGTAGAACGAAGTGGGCCCGCGCCAGTCCTACCAAGGAAAAAGCTCCATGACATCTTGCGCCGTTCAGCGCCAGCAACTCAATAGTGTGCCTTTAGCTGTAATCCGACGCCAGGCGAGGCCGTCCGAGCTCTCGCGCGTGGTACCCGAGTGCTGTGGCCTGGTCTGGAACGTGGTGCGCGCGCAGCAAGCGCAGGCTGGTCGCCACGTCGCTATCTATTGGGATGGCAGCATTCGGCTCGAGGTAGGGGTGGAGCTGTATGGACCGTTTACCGAGCAAGGCGAGGTTGTACGCTCGGCAACACCCGCTGGCCCGGTGGCATCGGCAACGTACTTCGGGCCTTATAGCGGCCTTGGCGCTGCGCACGATGCTGTTCGTCGGTGGTGCAGGGCCAACAGTCACAGCCTTGCGGGGCCAAATTGGGAGATCTACGGTCACTGGCAGTCCGAGTGGAATACCGATCCGTCGCAGATTCGTACGGATGTCTACTACCAGTTGGCCCGTTGAACGGACGCGCGCCATGGCAGACGTCTGTCGCAGAGGGGCTGCCAATTGGATCCACTCCTCCGTTGGTGAAATATTGCACGCTCTAGCGGCTGCTGCGGCAATCCTGCGCTCACCGCCCTGCCGCGCCTTGCCCGGCGACCGGGTAGGAGATCCGGAAGCTGCTAAATACGTTGCTGTTTCCGATCGGAGCCGATCCGGACCAGCGAACCCCAGATCCGCCGTAGACGTTCGGCGGCACGTTTGCCGAGAGTGATAAGGTCTCGCTGTCCACATCGTTATGAGCCTTAACGGTGAACGTCGAGCCGACGATCGAAAGTGTCATGTAAGTGTTCGGTTTGAACACCCCGGTCAACTCCTGTGTCGGACTTACAGGCGTACCCGCACCGCGGGTGTGCTGGTACAACTGGAACATGCACTTCCGGGCCGACTGAGTAGTCCGCCACCACCTCAACGAATATCCAGTCTGCGTGCGGGGATCGTACTTGATGAATATGTCCGCGTTCTGCGTGTTGCCGTCCGCTGCCGAGCCGGGCAGTCCAAATCCCTGTCCCTCTGTTTTCTCAGGAGACATCGCGACATCGATCTGCATGTTCCCGGCGGGTTCGTCCTGTTGATAGAGAAGAGCGGAGCCGGCCGACGCGGCCCTGACGCCAAAGCCATTCACGAACGCGCTCCCGGACACCGATGTCCAGGAACCCAGCACGGTCCAGTAGCCGCTGACGTACGAGTTGTTGGCGGTTGTCACGAAGTTCGTGAAGTTCGGAGACACCGTCGTCGATGCTATCGCGGATTTCGCGATGGGTGCTGTGGCCGTGACGGACACGGCGGGCCCTGGATCGCTGATCTCCAGCTTAGGCTGGATGGTCACCCTGAGATACTTACCCACATCGCCCGGCGTCAGCGTGTACACGGCCAGGGGCGCGTCACCCCGGCTCACGGCCATTGTTCGCGGGTTGGCGCAGGAGGGTTCTTCGCAACTGAACCATGTGACGATCGATTGATCCGTGTGTGCCGCATTGTTCAGTCCATAAGACAAGGCCAATGTGCCGTTCGACGGAGCGCTCAACTCCGGTCCCGAAGTCAGTGTCGGAGGGTCAATGTAAGCCGGCTGTACGTAGACCCATGCGGTCGCATAGAAACCGTTCGCGGCAGTAGCTTTTACGGGTACGTACTGCGCGCGGCCGGTCGAATTACGGCCGGTCACAACCGTGCTGGGGCCCTCGGTATTCGACAGGGATACCAGGTTGGAGCCGGCGGACCAGGTTATGGTCTGTGCGGCTCTGGCCGGCGATACTGTCGCACCGATCGTCGCTCCGGCCCTGCCGGTGATGATGTTCGGGGAGCCTCCGGTCATGGCCATTCGATAGACGAGGCTTCCCTGCCCCAGACCCTCATACCGTTCTCTGGCCCCCGCCGGATCCCAATCGTCCGCCGGGCCAGTGGGGGTCGCCCGGAGCAGGTTCCACGGGTTGAAAGCCAGCGCTTCCTGGTCGGACAACTCTCTCGACAAGGTAAAAGCGATGGGACCCCTGGAGCCGTCGGTGATCACCGCCGGTTTCCCGTCGGCGTCTTTGTTGTGGTACGTGAGCGAATACAGGTTTGGGCGGGGCGGAGCAACACCGCGGACCCAAGCCACCGACTGGCCCTTGTTGACAGGCAATACACAATTGATGAGAGCGGCTGGCCGGCCAGGGCTCTTGTAGATCTGCATCGTGCCGCCTGGCGGCACGATAAATGTCGTATCGATGAACACGGTTCCCGACACCGTCGTAACTCCGGAGCCCGTCGGGAAGTGAATCACCGAGTGGTCCCAAACGCTGATGGTTCCACCGCCGATGAAGTCGTCGGTGCCCTCGATAAATACGTTCTTTAACCAGGCGCGCGCGGTCTGGATGAATGTAGTGTCGAGTTTGCTGAGGAAAGCGACGTGATCGTAGACGTGTTTGTCGCCGGACGCCTGAAGCGCCACTGCCTGCGTGATGACATCGGACCGCGCTTTGAGGTTCTTATGCGGGTCGCCCGGGTACTCGTAGTCCACGTTGCAGTAATTCAGAAAGGTGAGATTGATGGCGGAAAAGCCGTTGGCATTGACCACTATGACATAGCCGTTATTGCTGGCGCCCTGCTGGTTGCCGCGATTGTCAGCTAGCACGACGTTGCGGTGGTCCTTGGTGAGTCCCACCAGAGTCAGATAGTTCTTGGTGATGGTCAGGCCCGGTGCGGTGGTGTCGCTCGTAATGTGATAGACGCCGGGCTTGATGCCGATCACCGTCGGTTTGGCCGCCGTGCCCTCGGGAGCGGCGGCGTAGGCAGCCTGCAGCGTGCGGAATTGGCGATTGGCCGGGTCGTCCTGGGAAAGCGCGCTGTCAACCAGATAATCGTAGGAATAATTTGAGGTGTCGAGGAACCCGATGGGAGACGGGCCACTGGAGTCCTGGGCGTGTGCGGGCATTGTGGCCGTGGTCAAAAAGACAACCAATACTGGTAAGGTCGCGAGCCTCTTGGGCATGTGCGTAGCTTGCCTTTCAGGAATTGCCGGGCGCGACGACGCGATCCGAGGGGTGTCAGTTCGGCCACCTCGCCCCTCACAGTATATCCTTTGGCGTGATATCAGAGGCGGTCAGGTCCCGCCCCGAAACCATGAAGCGCCGGTCCCGCCGCGCCAGGTAAACGGCGAACTCGTCGAAGCCGTGCCGGACCAGAGCCGTTATATTAGACAGTAGGCCGCCAAAGCCGGAACCAATATGAACACCAAGCTTCCCCGCCGCCGCTTCCTGCAGTTGTCCTCGTCACTTGTGCCGCTCGGGCTGGTCCGCGCTGCTACGCCGGATCAAGCCGCCCAGAGCGCGTCCCCGCGTCCCGTCTCCCCTCGAAAGATCGACCTCGCTCTCGACGTCCGCGATTTCGGAGCCAAAGGCGACGGCGTCGCCAAAGATACCGCCGCGTTGCAGCAGGCCATCGACCGCTGCTGGGTTCTGGGCGGTGGCGAAGTGGTGGTCCCCGCGGGCAACTATCTCACCGGCGCCCTCGCGCTCCGCTCCCATACGATCCTGCGCCTCGAAAACGACGCGAACATCGTTGGATCGCCCGACCTGGCCGACTACCCCGTGAGCCAGGTCCGATGGGAAGGCAAGTGGATTCAGGGACACCTCGGCCTGATCTACGCCCTGGAGGCCAGCCACACGGGCGTCGTCGGTGCAGGCAAGATCACCGGCAATCAAAAAGTCGGCGGCCGGCCCAATCCGCAGTATCCGCTGCGCCATCCCGCGATCACTGAGCCCATCGGTTGTAGCGACGTGCGCTTCGAGGACTTCACCACCGATCAGCAGGGCCTCATGTGGTGCCTGCACGCAACCAACTGCGAGAACGTGCTCTACAAGAACCTCACGATTCGCAGCGTCACCGGCAATGGCGATGGTATCGATATCGACTCGTGCAAGCACGTCCGCATTGAGGGCTGCGACATCGCGACGGGTGACGACTGCATTGCCATCAAGAGCGGCCGCGGCATGGAAGCGTATACGCTCCTCCAGACCACCGAGGACGTATTGATCACCAACTGCACCATGGCGGATTCCATCTTCGCCTGCATCGGAATCGGTAGTGAGACTTCCGGCGGCATCCGCAACGTGCGCATCGAACACTGCAAATTCACCAGGGCGCGGACCCAAGCCATCTATATCAAGAGCCGGCCGGGACGGGGAGCGTTCATCGAGGATATTGTGGCCGATGACCTGGACGTTTCCGGCACCGCCGGCGGATTCCTGCGTTTCAACATCCTCAACAGCGGGATCCAGGACCAAAACCCGGTGCCCGGCGACGAGGGAATTCCGACGATCAAGAACTTCAAGTTCTCGAACGTGCGCGTAAAAGACTGCCCGATGCTGGTAGACGGTACCGGCATTCACCCCAACAAGCCGCTGGACGGCTTCTCGCTGGTGAACGTGACCGGCAACTGCACCAAGGGGATTTCGCTGGCCAACATCAAGAATGCGGTGATCCGCGATGTCAAGGTGACCGGCGTCACCGGCCCGCTGATCGGCATCCACAACGTCACCGGTGAGGGCTTGGAGGCCGCGGCACAGATAGACGGCCCGAAGGTGCCCGATCCGATCCCGGCGCCCCCCCAGCCGTACGTTTTGCGCTGACGTGGCGCAGACACTCGTGTCTGCCGCGTCGAGACTACGTGGCTAAGAACTCTGCGAAGGCCGTCCGCATTGACTAAGGTTGCGCCTCACGATCTGAGAAGGACGTGGCGCCCGTCTCTGTGCCGTTACCGGCGGCGAACTCGAACAGATTCAATTCCTCCTCGGGCATGTCTCCGTGGAGACCAGCGAGCGTTACCTGGGCTGCAAGCAGAAAATCCGAGACGCTGTGAATGACCGCATCGGAATCGAGCCGACGATTTGATGGAGCGGAACGTATCAGGACTGATTCTGCCAGAAAGGCGTTTGGTGGCCTCTCGCCTCATCCCTGGTGTTAAGGTGGGTTATGCGCACATATCTCCTGGATACCTCGGCTGTTCGCTGCGCGTCCGGCCAAGACTTGGGCGCGAGGTCACAATCTGCCGAACTATTCGCCTCGCCATTCTGTTTCTGGGAGATCGCATCGCACCTCGGAGACCCTGCAGACTTCAACCGCATCAAGGCGAACCTGATGAAGTTTCGCCATGTGGAGTTGCTTCGGGAGCCAACAGCCTCAGCTGAGCAGGACCTTGCTCTAGCGCAGGTAGGTGTTGAGGATAGCCTCGAAACTCCTGACGTCATTTATGCAATGCTCGCAGCGCTTTGCGCCTCCAAGTCCATCGATGAGCTTTACAGGTGTCAAATTCGGGACAGCAAAGGTACCTTGCGACAGATCGATGGCTGTGTTGAGAGGATCCAGTGCATGCTGGCGGCTGGCGAACGTCAGTTCAAACGGTTCATTGCAAATGTAAGAGAACTGCTGCGGAATCGAGAGGTCGTTCTCGATACGCCGGGCGCCTTCCATTCCGGAATCCTGGACCTCACGAACGGGTGGTGGATACAGGTCAGCTCGCGGTCCGATCAGTCAGAGGAATCGTATCGGAAACTGATCAGGCGCGGCTACTTCTTCTACGCGTATGTGTTGTATCGTGCGGCTGACTATGCCGGACGCGGCGCGACAAATATTGATGACAACGATTTCGAAGACGCAAAACTGCTGCTGCACCTGACAATTGATGACGAAATCACAATCGTGACGTCAGACAAAGGTCTGAAAAAGTGCCTGCAGAATGCCATCCAGACGCTGAACGGCCTGAATGATGACTGGTATGCGACGCGCGTCCAGGTGTGTGACACGCAGTCACTCTTATCCATGAAGTAAGGCGGCAACCGTACGAATCCGATGTCGCGGAAAAACTGGGACCGACGGGTCGTCCCGCGGGATTTCAGCGATCACTCCCGTGAAATGTCATTCTAGCAGGCTGCGGAAAAACGCCGTTTTTGGCCAAAATCGGTCTGTAAGTTATTGATTCTACGTACGGGATTTTGGAAAAGAGGCTTTTTTCCGCAGCCTGCTAGGAAGCATACCCAATGCGCTCCGTCTGGATCGTCGGCAACCCGCAAGTTCGCCGCACAACCCACGCCTTAGTGTCAGGATGAAAAGCCTTAAATAAAGATCGTTGGTACGACCCGCTTTCGCTGGGCGTCGTCAATTAGATGATCACGATTCGCGGTCTTTCCCCCCGTCTCACACTCGGCGGGAAATCTCCCGGTGCGCCAGTGGAAGACTGACACATCTCCAAATCTTCGCCTGATACAAGGGCCCGTCAAAAAGAAATGGGTGTGGCTATTTTAGAACCACGGCCTACTATACATAAATTCAACGAGTTAGGCC
>PMTT01000323.1 GCA_003167275.1 Bryobacterales bacterium
TCGTCTTCAATGGAAGTCGGCAGAACCTTCAGGCCGTTGGTGACGCCGTTGACGCCCGGGATCTTGAAGACCAGCCGTTCGATGTCTTTCTTCTTGAAGGGCTGGTTCACCGCCCCGATCAACTCCACCTGACCATTGGCGACGCGGTAGCTGATGTCGTCGAAGATGCCGTAATAGACGTACGACACGACTTCGTGCCGGATGGCCTTGGCGATCTGCTCATCGCCAGAAGGCAGGTTGTCGTTGTCCTTGTTTGCCGCACCGGCGATGCCCGTGCCCAGGAGGACGGCCGCCATCAAATATCCGATCAGGTTCGTTGGTCTCATTTTCTTAACTCCTTCTGTTCACTAGAACGAGATGGCAGGCCAATCGGTTTTACAAGATTCGTAAAAGATTGGTAAAGGCGAACTTTGACGGGGCGGGATTGTGGCGGGAGACTCTGTGGACCCGCCCTACTCGTATCGCAGCGCCACGATCGGGTCCACCCGCGATCCTCGGCGCGCCGGAACTAACGAAGCTGCCACTGCCACTACGGCCAGCAGGCCCACGGCTGCTGCGTAGGTGGTCCAGTCGGTCCGGTGAATCCCGAACAGAAGGCTTTCCATGTAGCGCGTGAGGCCGTAGGCGGCAGCCAACCCAATCGCCACCCCGGCGCCGATCAACGCGCCGGCCTGCTTCAATACCAGCGCGAGGATGCTGCGGGGCTGGGCGCCCAACGCCATGCGAAGCCCCAGTTCCGATGTGCGCTGGCTCACCGAGTACGAAAGCACGCCGAAGATCCCGATCATCGCAAGGCCCACAGCGACGGCGGCAAAGACCACCAGCAGCAGCGTCTGGAAGCGTCTCTGCGAGACCGAGGCGTCGATGATCTCCTCCATCGTGCGGACGCCCGTGATGGGCTGGTCCTTGTCCAGGGCCCAAACCTGGCCTTGAATGGCATTCACGAGTTGCCGTGGTTCGACTGACGTGCGCACCGCGAGGTCGGCGATCCGAACCGGGTACAGTTCCACCTGCGCGGCGGGGAGATAAACCTGGGGCGCAATGGAACGCCAGCGTGAGGACGGCGATGGCCGTGAAGCCCGGCGTCTTGCGCAAGGTGCGCGCGCCGAGGCGCAAGTCCTGGAACAGGCGCTCCCAGGAGGTCCAACCCCAGAGCTCAGAGCTGGCGTCCTGGACCACGGTTCGGTTGCCAAATTGACGCTGTGCCATGTATTTTGCCTCCTCTTCGGACAGACCCCGCTGCCGCAGCTTGCGCGCCCGCAATTCGATGTGCAGGCGCATTTCCTCGTTGAGATCTTGGGCGAACTCATCGCGTTCGAAGAGGTGGAGCAATCGACGGAATGATTGAAAAGCCATGGTTCACCTTGTGAAGCCGCCGTCACGCCGGCTGGAGGATCCGCGCAATGGCCTGCGCCACTCTTCCATATCGCTCCAGTTCCTGTTCCAACTGTTTTCGCCCATCCTTCGTGAGCCGATAGTATCGCGCGCGACGGTTCTCCTCGGTCTTTCCCCATTCGCCCGAAATCCACCCCTTGATTAGCATCCGTTGCAGGGCAGGATAGAGCGACCCCTCTTCCACGTGGAGTACATCCTCGGAGACCTCCTGGATGGAGTCGGCGATCTGGAAACCATGCAGGTCGGCGCCTCGCGCCAGGGTCTTCAGGATGAGCATGTCGAGCGTTCCCGGAGGGATTTCGTCGCGTTGTCCTCTGATCACATAGACAGACTATGTCAAAAAAGGTTAGGAAGCAAGTGAGACCGTAAGAGTTTTTTTCTCTCCAGGACACCGCGACCAGGCCGCGTGGCTCAGCCGTCAAGTAATGTGCCCGCAAAACCGGCATTTCCTTTCTTCACGCTTTCGGAGCAATCTTGACAGACCTTCATCTCCACGCCCTGTTGGATCATCCGGCCGGTGTGTTAGGGTGAAGAGCAATGAGGAACTCAGTCAAACCTCGTGAACCGGATGGAACATTGAAGGCCTGGACGTGGTGCCTCACGGGTTTGCTAGTTCTCTGGATTGCAGTCGGCGCGGTATACGTGGTTCGGTTCATGGAAAACCGCGCCGATGAAGCGGAATGGACTCGTTCGAGAGAGGGGCGCGCGTTTAGAGAGCCAGAAGAGCAGGCGGCGCTCCCTTCCATGGCTCCAGAACCGGCGGTGGATCCTTTGGTGGACCCAGGTGATGCTGTGTACCAACGGGTGGTTCCAGAGCCACTGCTCCCCTTGGCGTCTCCAAAATGATGCTGGCTGCGGCATCCCACTCTCGGCCACAGGCAACAGTGAGTAACAGAGATGCGGCCAGAACGGGGCGGTTCTGTCGTGGACCTCGTGATCGCCGGTCTGGTGATTACATAGAACAACACAGGCAAGAATGCCCGTGTTACTGAGTCGCGAATCTTCGGAAGAAGCTGTCCGCGTACCAGTGCGGGCGCGCTGCATCGTCGGCCACGCGCTCCACCAGCTTCAGAATCACCCGGTCGAACAGCGCCGCGGCGGCCTTATCCACCGGCTGGCTCAAGTCGTCCGAGGGCCTGTGGTAGCGGGTACTCACCCAATCCTTGCGGATCTTCTCCTCGGGAGACCCCGGCGCATAGCCGAACTTGAATGCCAAGGCAGGCACGCCGCGGCGGATGAAGCTGTACTGATCGCTGCGGATGAACCGGTTCTGCTCCGGCTCGTTGTCGGCCTGCACCTCGACACCCAGTTCCTTCGCCGCCGTGCGCACGGAGTCGCCCAGCGTCGATTCTCCGAGCCCCTGCACCTCGAGGTACTTCAGCGCGTAGAGTGGCAGAAACATGTCCAGGTTGATATCGGCGATGATCTGCTCTGCCGGCACCGTGGGGTGCGCCGAGAAGTACCGCGATCCCAGTTCGCCCTTCTCCTCGGCGGTCACGGCCAGGAAAATAATCGACCGCTTCGGCTTGGCGCCGGACGCCTTCAAAATGCGCGCGACTTCCAGGATGGTGGCGATCCCCGACGCGTCGTCCATCGCTCCGTTGTAAATGCTGTCGCCATTTACCGGCCGTCCGACTCCCAGATGATCCAGGTGCGCCGAAAGCACCACGTATTCGTTCTTCAGCTTGCGGTCGGTGCCCGGCATCAAGCCCACCACGTTGGGCGCCTCCAGCGAGTCGCGCTTCATCGCGGTCTTCGCCTGCAACGACGCCGTCAGCGGGAACTTCGGAAGCGGCTCGTTGCTCCGCGCGAGTTCTTGAATCTCCTCGAAGGTGTGTCCGCTGCCGGCGAAGAACTTTTCCGCGCCGCGAGGATTGATGGCGATGGCGACAGCCTGTCCCACGGTCTCCTGGAGCGCCGGATCGGCCAGGCTCATCGTCGGCTGTGCCGGCCCACGCCCTCCACGGCCTCCTCCCCCGCCCGCCGCTCGCCCACCGCCCGCCGCCGCTTCACCGCCAGTGCCATCGGCAGCGGCAGCAGCAGCGCCCGCCGCGCCCCCAGCAGGCGGATCGGTGGCCGCTCCTCCGCGGTTTCCGCCGCCCGCCGTGCGCGGGTTGGCGATGGTCGCGATCCCCACCGCGCCAGCCTTGCGAAGCATATTCCACCGCTCCACGCCCGAGGAGTAGTGGGACTTCAGAGGTCCGGGCGCTTCGGCCGGGCCGGGTCCGTTCACATACACTGCGATCTTGCCGTGAAGATCCAGACCCGCCAGGTCGTCATACTTTGCCTCCGGAATCACCATTCCATATCCCACAAAGACCATCGGCGCCTCGAACGAAGGCGCCAGGTCAGCGCGCGGGCTGAGTGTGGCATCCGTCCCCAGCGTCAATGGCTCCACGTTTCCCTCGCGCACCAGAGCGAGACTGGACTGGTCCTCGATCAGGAGGCGCGTCTCGAACTTCACCTGCTGGAGATACCCCGACGTGCCGGCGGGCTTGAGGCCGGATCGTTCGAAGTCGGCCGAAACATACTCGACGGCCTTACGGAACCCGTCGGTGCCTACGTTGCGGCCCTCCAGCTTGTCGTCGGCGAGGTACTGGATGTGCGCCCACCAAAGCTTGCCCTCGGCGGCGTAGTCGACCGCCGCTGCAAACAGGGAAGCGGCTGTCAGGAACAGGAGAACAGATTTTTTCATAAGCGCCCGATCTTATAGGAATAACATGTCCGGCACGCAACTCTCCGGCTGAAAAGTGATCCCCGTTCCCCGAACGCTGAAGGGGAGGTTGGCCGCATGGTTGAACTTCAGCGGGGCTCTGTTGGTGGGGCATGTTGGTGGGGCGGACCCCCTGGTCCGCGGCCGACCTCCCTGGTCGGCCTTCTCGAAGTGGGCGTCTGCTCAACGTTTGGTTTGCGGCTCTCTGCTTTATGGGACAAGCTTTATGGAACAATATGTCATGCTCAGATTCTTCGTCGTGACCTCGCTGCTGGCGGCGTGCCTGGCCGGCCAGTCCCTGCCGCCCGAACCGGAGCGGCAGCTCGCTCGCGACATCTACAAGGAATTCGTCGAGATTAAATCGGGCTACACCACTGGCGCCACCACTCCCGTAGCGCAGGCGGCCGCAGCGCGCCTGAAGGCGGCGGGCTTCCCCGCATCCGACATTTTTGTCGGCGGCGCCATCCCCACCAAGGCAAACCTGGTGGTGCGGTATCACGGCTCCGGCAGCCGCAAGCCCATTCTGTTGCTGGCCCATACCGACGTGGTGGAAGCTTTACGCGAAGACTGGAGCACCGATCCCTTTCAATTCATCGAGCGCGAAGGCTACTTCTATGGCCGCGGCACCGGTGACGATAAGGCGCAGGCGGCCGTCTGGATCGCCAATCTGATCCGCTACAAGCGCGAAGG
>PMTT01000722.1:0-8220 GCA_003167275.1 Bryobacterales bacterium
ATATTCGGCGGCAACTACGGCAAGGGGTTGGCGACCTGCCGCACTGGCAATAGCTGGAGTGCTCCAATGTTCATAGCTGTGGGCGGAGGAAGCGTCGGCTTCCAGATTGGTGGCTCTTTCACGGATGTCGTGCTGCTATTCATGAACGACCATGCCTTGCAAAGCCTGCTGGGCGACAAATTCAAGATCGGCGCCGATGTAACCGTGGCAGCGGGGCCGGTCGGCAGACATGCGGCCGCCGACACGGACCTAAAACTGAGCGCGGAGATCCTGAGTTATTCACGTAGCAAGGGGATTTTCGCCGGAGCCAGCGTGGACGGCGCCGTCGTGCAGGCCGATCGCAGCGGAGACAAAGCCCTGTATGGCTCCGATGTTACCCACAAGGAAATTCTGGACGGCAAAGCCGCCGTTCCGGGACCGGCTCGAAGCCTGCTGGAGGAACTTGCCAATTACCCCGCACACCGTTGAAATTGGCGAACCGTGATTGGAAGAAGCCGTTGCGACTGCAGGAATGACGAGCATCGAATCCTGAAATGAGCATCGCGAACAAACTCAACCGGACGAAAGCCTTTGGATGGCCGGGCATAGAGCCGAGATGGACGCACGGAGGAAAGGATGGCGTGGGAACTGCTTATGCAGCTTCCAGCCGGGTCTGGTTTACCTTTTGGAACGGCATCGTCACGGAAGTTTATTATCCGACGGTGGACCGGCCTCAAATTCGGGACCTTCAGTATCTCATCACCGACGGCAAGAGCTTCTTCCACGACGAAAAGCGCGACCTCGAGTCGAAACTGGAACGCCTGGCGGACCACGTTTTGGGGTACCGCTGTACCAATTCGGATCCCGCCGGGCGTTATTCGATTGTCAAAGAGATCATCGCTGACCCGCACCTGGCTTGCGTTCTCCAGCACACCAAGCTCACCGGTGACGAGTCTTTCCTCTCCACACTGCGGCTCTTTGCGCTATGCGCACCCCATCTTGAGGTCGGAGGCTGGGGCAACAATGGCACTGTGGCGCGAGTAGCAGGCCGAACGGTGCTGACTGCCGAACGAAAGGGAACCTGGCTGGCGCTGGCGGCGACGGTACCCTTTTCTCGTGTCTCGTGTGGCTACGTGGGTCAGAGCGATGGTTGGACAGACTTGTCCGGCAATTTCCAAATGGACTGGGAGTTCGACCACGCCCCCGACGGCAACGTCGCACTCACGGGAGAATTGGACCTGACCGGTACGCGTGAATTCACTTTAGGACTGGCGTTCGGCAACAGCCAGCACCACGCTGTCTCAACGCTCTTTCAATCGCTGAGTACTCCTTTCGCCGAACACGAAAAGCGGTACGCCGAACAATGGGGCCGAACGGGCGCCGGTATCCTATCGCTGGAGAAGTCATCGGGCGATGGAGGTAACTTGTACCGCGCGAGTTGCAACTTACTCCTGGCTCACGAAGACAAGTCGTATCCGGGCGCCTTTATCGCCTCACTCTCGATTCCTTGGGGAGAAGCCGTAGGCGATGAAGACCAAGGTGGCTACCACTTGGTATGGACGCGCGACATGGTCAACAGCGCCAATGCGATGCTGGCCGCCGGAGATCGCACCACACCATTGAGGGCGCTGATCTACCTCAACGTATCGCAGCAGGAAAACGGCGGTTTCGCGCAGAACTTCTGGATTGATGGTGAGCCCTATTGGCGGGGCGTCCAACTCGATGAAGTCGCTTTCCCCATCCTGCTCGCCTGGCGGCTCCAACGAGAGGGAGCCCTGCAAGACTTTGACCCATACCCTATGGTCCTGCGGGCCGCCGCTTATCTGGTCCGCCATGGTCCTCTGACTCCGCAGGAGCGCTGGGAGGAGGTTAGTGGCTATTCCCCCTCCACGCTGGCGTCCAATATAGCTGCTCTGATTTGCGCCGCATGTATGGCGCGCGAAAGGGGCGAAGCAGGGACCGCGAAATACCTGGAGGAATACGCCGATTTCCTGGAATGCCATGTCGAG
The DNA here is from genome assembly GCA_003167275.1 of Bryobacterales bacterium. Classification (GTDB taxonomy): domain Bacteria; phylum Acidobacteriota; class Terriglobia; order Bryobacterales; family Bryobacteraceae; genus JAIQFL01. Next base: position 1,989 of record PMTT01000722.1, read on the forward strand.
AGCTGGACTGTCACAACGGAAGGGACTCTGCTCCCCGGGGTGCCTCGACATTACCTGCGGGTCCTTCCGGAGCGGGCCGAGAATCCAACTCCCGCGGAGGATCCGAACCAGGGCAACGTCACAATTGCGAACCTCCCGCCAGGCGCGCAGAACGTCTTTCCGGCCAAAGAAATCGTGGATGCCGGCTTTCTGGAACTCGTGCGGCATGGAGTCCGCAGACCCGACGATCCGCTGATTGTAGATTCCCTCAAGGTGGTGGATGCCGCGTTGAAGGTGGAGACTCCATTCGGCCCTTGCTGGCGCCGCTACAACCACGATGGATATGGACAAAGGGATGATGGTGGCGCCTTCGTAGGCTGGGGCCAAGGGCGTGCCTGGCCGCTGCTCACTGGCGAGCGAGGTCACTACGAACTGGCTGCCGGGCACGACACGAAGCCATTCCTTCGGGCCATGGAGAGCTTCGCCTCTGCGACCGGTCTTTTGCCCGAGCAGGCGTGGGATGCTGCGGATCAACCCCAGGTCTACATGTACTGCGGACGGCCAACGGGATCGGCGATGCCTCTGATGTGGGCGCATGCAGAGTACATCAAGCTCCTTCGCTCGGTTCGCGATGGGAGGGTGTCCGATCTAATCCCCGAGGTTGCCAGCCGGTATCTCGGCGCACGCGCGGATCGTCAACTGTTCGAAGTTTGGAAGTTCACCCGGCAGGCGCGGAGTGTCAAACGCGGCTATGTGCTTCGCATTCAAGCTCAGGCTTCTTTCCAACTCCGCTGGTCGGCCGACGATTGGAAGACCGTGAAGGATACTGCCTCTGCCGTCACCACACTGGGCGTTGAATTCGCAGATATTCCGATTGCGGCATCGCAGCAGGCGTCCATTCGATTTACTTTCTTCTGGACCACCGGCAATTCCTGGGAAGGGCGCGACTTTCTGGTCTCAGTCGCCTGACCAATGTACACACCTCAGACGTACGCGGTCGCGCTGCTGATGATGCTGGTCAGCATGCTCTGCTGGGGCAGTTGGGCCAACACCCAGAAGATCGACAAAACCTGGCGATTCGAACTGTTCTACTGGGACTACATGTGGGGGATTCTGGTGTGCGCCATTCTATTCGGCCTCACCATAGGGCGGACGAATCCGGCGGCTCCGGCAAGTTTCTTTCACAATCTCGATATCGCCAACAATCGCGCCCTGATGGAAGCGTTCGTGGGCGGAATGATCTTCAATCTCGGCAACCTGCTTTTGGTCGCCGCCATTTCCGTGGCCGGTATGGCGGTCGCCTTCCCCTTGGGCGCCGGCCTGGCTTTGGTCATCGGTGCGGGCCTAAACTACATTGTTTCGCCCGCCGGCAATCCGTTCTTACTTTTTGGGGGGATTTTGTTGGTCTGCGGCGCCATCGCCGCCAACGCGGCGGCCTATCGCGGACTGTCGAAAGGCGCAAGAGCGGGCACGAAAGGGATTGTCCTGAGTCTGTTGTGTGGCGTGGTCATTGGGCTGTTCTATCCCTTCGTCGCCAAAGCCTTAACCGGAGAGAATCATCTTGGCCCGTATACCGTCTACTTCGTGTTTGCGCTGGGCGCTCTGGCTTCCAATCTTCCGCTCAATTATGCGTTCATGCGGTGGCCGGTGAGCGGATCGCGGCTTTCGATCGGAGACTATTTCCGCGGCGGACCTGCGGTGCATGCCTGGGGAGTTTTGGGTGGTCTCATCTGGGGAACCGGCACCATCTGCAGTTTTGTTGCGGCCTACACGCCCATGGTGGGGCCGGCAACTTCGTTTTCACTCGGCGAGGGCAATACGATGGTTTCCGCGGTCTGGGGCGTTTTCGTGTGGAAAGAGTTTCGCGGCGCCAACCGTGAGGTAAAGCACTTGCTCGCGGTGATGTTCATCCTTTTTGTTCTGGGTCTGCTTTCAATATCGTTAGGACCGGTGTTCCGATAGAACCATATGGCTGCGGACAACGGCGACGTGATCCCTTCCACACTGGCCCGTTCCGGCGCTGCGCGCTTCTGGTTGGCGGTATTGCTTACCGGTATCGGTACGGGCATAGCCGCGGCGGCGCTGACGCGGCTGCTGGAAATGGTCCAGCACGTAATGTGGAACGGCCCCGGCAGCAATCTGTTGGACGCCGCCGAGCATGCCAGTGCGTGGCGGCACATTCTCGTACTGCTTGGCGCAGGACTGGTGACTGGGGCGGGCCAGATCATCCTGAAGCACCTGTCCAGTGGTAACGGGATTGATACCACGGCTGCTATTTGGTTCCATGCCGGCCGGATGCCGGCTCTACGTACTTTGGGTAGCGCTTTGCTCTCTGTGGTCATCGTCGGCATGGGCGTGTCGCTGGGACGCGAGGGCGCACCGAAACAGGCCGGAGCAGTAATGGCCAACTTCTTTTCNNCGGCTTCTGGTAGCCTGCGGCGCTGGAGCTGGGATGGGCGCGGCCTATGGCGTGCCGTTGGGGGGTGCGCTTTTCTCGCTCGAAGTGATGCGCGGGATACTGGCACTGAGATACGTGCTGCCTGCCCTATTTGCTTCGGTGGTTGCTACCGCTGTCTCATGGGTGGCGCTGCCCGACGCGCCGACCTATATCATCCCGGCTTACACCAGCTCCTTTTCGTGTGTGGCATGGGCGCTCTTGGCTGGGCCGATCGCGGGCGTAGTTTCGGTCGGCTATGTGCGGGTTGTCACATGGGCCGATCGCAATAGGCCCCAGGGTTGGCGCCGACTGGCCGCGCCGTTTTTGGGATTGGGCCTGCTGGGCTTGGTCTCCATCTGGTTCCCGCAGTTGCTCGGCAACGGAAGGGACATCTCGCAGCTTGCGTTCACGAACCAAGCCGCCCCAGCCTTGCTATTAATCGTGCTTGTGCTGAAGCCCGCCGCGACCGTACTGTGCATGCGCACCGGCGCTCCCGGCGGCTTATTCACACCTTCTCTGACGGTAGGCGCCTTGCTTGGCGCTGTAATGGGGCATGCCTGGTCCTGGCTCTGGCCCGGCACACCCCCCGGACTGTTCGCCATACTCGGTGCGGCGGCGGTTCTCGCAGCCACTACCCAAGGCCCCATCTCGACTGTGGTACTGATGATGGAACTGACTGGCCGGGACCGATCGTTCATCTTGCCGCTGTTGCTGGTGGTGGCTACCGCCNNCGCTCCATCTATGACGCCCGACTGACTGACGAGGAGGTCGAAGAACGCCAGAAGTTGCGCGACCGGCCAAGCGCGATAAGCGAGGCCGGTGTTCGGACAGAGGCATTATGACGATGGAAGATCATTACGACGTCATTATCGTAGGAACGGGAGCTGGTGGCGGGACGCTCGCTTACCATCTGGCGCCGTCTGGGAAGCGAATTCTGCTGCTGGAACGGGGCGGCTACCTGCCTCGTGAGAAGGATAACTGGGAGTCCCGTGCCGTCTTTGTCGAATCGAAGTACCGGGCCAAAGAGACGTGGTACGACAAGGACGGTAAGCCGTTTTATCCGGGCATTCAGTATTACGTCGGCGGTAACACCAAGGTCTATGGCGCGGCCTTGCTGCGATTCCGCGAGCAGGACTTTGGAGAAGTCAGGCACCACGGCGGCATCTCGCCCGCGTGGCCGCTCAGCTATCAGGACTTTGAGCCCTACTACACCAAGGCGGAGCACCTGTACCATGTCCACGGGCAGCGCGGTGTCGATCCGACTGAAGGTCCGGCTAGCGCTCCCTATCTTTATCCGCCAGTCAGCCACGAGGCACGCATTCAGGAGCTGTTCGACGATTTCCGGCGGCTTGGCCATCACCCGTTCCCTTTGCCTCTCGGCATCCTGCTTGACGAAGCGGAGGGAAAGGCGCTGCACGGCAGTGCCTGTGTACGATGTGCCGCGTTTGACGGATTTCCATGCCTGGTTAACGGCAAAGCCGACGCTCAAGTGATCTGCGTGGATCCCGCCCTGGAGCACTCCAATGTCGAGCTCTTGACCGGCGCCTTTGTGGAACGCCTCGAAACAGATGCGTCCGGACGTGTGGTTACCAAAGTCGTCGTCACACGCAAGGGATCAGTGGAAGAATACTCCGCCGATATCGTGGTAGTCGCCTGCGGGGCGGTCAACTCAGCGGCACTGCTCTTGCGCTCCGCTAACGAGATGCACCCCGCCGGCCTTGCAAACAGCTCCGATGTAGTCGGGCGGCACTACATGCGTCACAACTGTTCCGCCTTCATGGCGATTTCCAAGGATCCGAATCCTACCGTATTCCAGAAGACCCTCGGATTGAACGACTTCTATTTCGGCTCCGACGACTGGGAATACCCGCTCGGTGAGATCCAGATGCTCGGTAAGTCCGACGGAGAAATGCTCAAGGGGGAGGCGCCCGGCTGGGCGGTGTGGAAGCCTGAGTTTGCGCTGGACTTTCTGGCGGAGCACTCCATCGACTTTTGGCTGCAGTCGGAAGATTTGCCCCATCCCGACAACCGCGTAACGATCACCCCAGATGGACGAATCGTTCTGAGTATCCAGGAGACCAACCTGGAAGGACACAAACGCCTGACCGCAAAGCTCAAGGGTATGCTCACCGAGATTGGCTGTCACGATCAGTTGGTGCACCGTTCGCTTTATCTCGGTAAGGATATACCAATTGGCGGCACCGCGCATCAGGCCGGAACCGTTCGGTTCGGTCGCGATCCGAAGACATCGGCGCTCGATGTGAATTGCAAGGCGCACGATTTGGACAACCTTTACGTAGTCGATGCCAGCTTCTTTGCGTCGATTGCAGACGTGAATCCCAGCCTGACCATCATGGCGAACGCGCTGCGAGTCGGCGACCATTTGCTGGAACGCCTTGGATCAGCCGAAGGCCGCAAGTAAGAAGGGATGGAGAACTCGTGAAAGCGATCGCTATTGTTCCTGGTACTGCCGGTTCGCGTGTGGTGGAACGGCCCGAGCCTTCGATCGCCACACAAGATGAAATCAAAGTCCGAATGATCCGGGTGGGCATCTGTGGCACTGACCGGGAGGAGGTATCCGGAGGTCGCGCCCAAACTCCCGATGGTCAGACTGAACTCGTGATTGGGCACGAAATGTTCGGCCAGGTAGCGGACGTAGGCTCGTCAGTCACTCGCGTGAAACCCGGCGACTACGCTGTATTCACCGTACGGAGGGGATGCGGTGAATGTGCGTGCTGCATGATGAACCGCGCCGATATGTGTCAGACCGGCAAGTACCGCGAGAGAGGCATCCGCGGACTGGATGGATACCAGACGGAATACGCCGTCGATCAGGAGCAATACGTGGTGCGAGTACCAGCCGAACTGGAGCCAGCCGGGGTCTTGCTGGAGCCGCTTTCGGTCGTCGAAAAAGCCATCGACGAGGCCCTGCGCGTGCAAATTGTGCGCTGCCCCGACGCCGCCACGACACCCGACTGGTTCTGTGGGCGCCGATGTCTGGTTGCCGGACTAGGACCGGTGGGCTTGCTGGCTGCCATGGTCCTGCGCTTGCGAGGCGGCGAGGTTTACGGCCTGGACGTGGTCGATGCGAGCACCGCCCGCCCAAAATGGCTGGACGGAATCGGCGGGTGCTACATTGACGGGCGCGAAGTGCCGGCGGATCAAGTGGAGAAGAAGATCGGCGCCATGGACTTGATCCTGGACGCCAGTGGGATTGCCGAATTGGAATTCAATCTCCTGGATGCACTCGCCCTGAACGGGGTTTATGTACTCACCGGCATTCCCGGAGGCGACTGGCCGCTCCAGATCCCCGGAGCCGAACTCGTGAGGCAGTTGGTGCTGGATAATCAGTGCATGTTGGGCAGCGTGAATGCCGCGCGGGGGCATTTTCAAATGGCTGCGGATGATCTGGCCCATGCCCATCTGGTCTGGGGCCATCAAATTGCAGGTTTGATCACGCATCGATATTCGTGGAATCAATTTGCTGGACTCATGGATCAGCATCAACCCGATGCAATCAAGGAAGTCATCGAATGGGCGTAACCCGCGCCAGCACCGGAGAGGAGGTTCACTATGGGAACGGCCCCATCTAAATCCGAAGCTGGGCCTGCGCCTTCGAAGCCAACAGACGCCAAGCCCCCTGACATTGCCGCCGCGACGGTGGCCGACACGCTCGCGTCACTCCACGTGAACCCTGACACTGGACTCTCGCACGGGGAGGTGGACGTCCGACGGAAGGAGCATGGCTACAACGAAGTGGCCATTGAAAAGGGGCACCCGATCCTCAAATTCGTCCGGAAATTCTGGGGAATCTCG
>PMTT01000722.1:8275-9933 GCA_003167275.1 Bryobacterales bacterium
CGCGTGCGGCCCGGCGACATCATCCCGGCGGACGTGAAACTGCTCACGGGAGCCTTGACCGTGGACCAGTCGGCGCTCACCGGCGAATCGAAGGACGCGGACAAAGCACCCGGCGAGGTGCTCTCGTCGGGGTCCGTCGTCCGGCGGGGCGAGGGCAACGGCGTGGTGATTCTGACCGGAGCGAAGACTTACTTCGGCCGCACCACGGAACTCGTTCAACAGGCGCGGCCGAAGCTTCACATCGAAGCGGTGGTGGCCAAGGTGGTCCGCTGGCTCTTTGTCATTGTGGGCGCGCTGCTATGCGTGGTGGTCGTGCTGTCGCTGGTGCGCGGCGCGCCGCTCATCGAAATGGTTCCATTGATGCTCGTCCTGCTCATGAGTGCGGTGCCGGTGGCTCTCCCTGTGATGTTCACGGTCAGCATGGCCGTCGGATCGAAGGAGTTGGCGAAGCGCGGCGTGCTGGTCACGCGCCTCAGCGCCGCGGAGGATGCGGCGACGATGGACGTGCTCTGCGTGGACAAGACGGGCACCATCACGATGAACCAGTTGGCCGTCACCGGCGTGATCCCGCTGGAGCACGCCACCGAGGCCGACGTTCTGTTCGCGGGCGCGCTCGCTTCCCAGGAAGCCAACCAGGATCCGATTGACCTCGCGTTCCTGGCCGCGGCGAAGGACCGGCACATCTTCGACAACCTTCCCAAGGTCACGCCTGTCTCTTTCTCACCGTTCGATGCAAAAAACCGGCGGACCGAAGCCGTGGCCGAACAGAACGGTCAGCGGCTGCGCGTGATGAAAGGCGCGGTCCGTACCATCGCCGAGGCCTGCGGACTCCAACCGCCGGCCATCGAAGCGTTGGATGCGCGGGTCGGCGAATCGGCGGCGAAGGGCTATCGGACGCTGGCGGTGGCACGCGGCCCCGAGACGGGCGCCCCCGCCTTGCTGGGGCTGGTGTCGTTGTATGATCCGCCGCGACCGGATGCCAGGCAGCTCATCGTGACCCTCCACGATCTCGGCGTTCCCGTAAAAATGCTCACCGGGGACGCACTGCCGGTGGCGCGTGAGATTGGCCAAGGAGTCGGGCTGCCGAACATCCGGCGCGTTGCGGACCTGAAGGCGGCGGGCGCTGCGGCCGGCAACCAGGCGGTGGACTTGTTGGCGGGCGCGGATGGTTTCGCCGAGGTGTATCCGGAAGACAAGTACACGGTCGTGCAGCACCTACAGGCCGCGGGGCACGTCACCGGCATGACTGGCGATGGCGTGAACGATGCACCCGCCCTCCGCCAGGCCGAAGTGGGAATCGCGGTCAGCACCGCGACCGACGTGGCCAAGGGCGCCGCCAGCGTTGTCCTTACCGAACCGGGGCTAACCAACATCGTGGCTCTGGTCGAGCAGGGGCGGACCATTTACCAACGCATTCTGACGTGGATCATCAACAAGATCAGCCGGACCATCCTGAAGGCTGCTTTCGTGGCCATCGCGTACGTGGTGACCGGTAAGTTCGTTGTCTCCGCTCTTGCGATGCTGCTGCTGGTCTTCATGACGGACTTCGCGAAGATCTCGCTTGCCACCGACAATGTCCGGCCCTCCCGGAAGCCGGAAACATGGAACATCGGAGGCTTCATCACCGTGTCCGTGGTGCTTGGCGTGACGATGGTTGC
>PMTT01000389.1:0-190 GCA_003167275.1 Bryobacterales bacterium
GGAAGAAAGCGCAGTACGGTGTCATGCGTGCAGTTGATAAGCAGACCCTCGGCCATGGCGTCCAGAACGATCTGTTTCCCTGGCATGGTCAATTCCATCCCGAGCATCAGGCCGAAGCCGCGCACCTCCTTCACAAAGCCGTGCTTGCGGGCCAGGTCGTTCAAGGTCACGTGAAAGTACCCGCCGACCC
>PMTT01000389.1:285-6905 GCA_003167275.1 Bryobacterales bacterium
ACGGGGGAGGATCGCTGGTAGGCGAAGTACGTTCCGGGGCGGCCTACCCCGCACTGCGTCTCGTCGGCCACCAGCAGCGCGTTAAAGCGGTCCGCCAGTTGGCGCGCCTTGGCCACGTACTGCGGTGTCAGCGGATTGATGCCACCCTCGCCCTGGATCAGCTCCATCACCATGCCGGCGGTCTGTTCGTTGACCGCCGCCTCCAGGGCCGGGATGTCATTGGCGGGAACGAAGCGCACGCCCGGAATCAGTGGTTCGAAATCCTGCCGGTACTTTGGCTGACCAGTGATCGAGAGCGCGCCCAGCGTGCGGCCGTGGAAGGAGTTCTCAAGCGCAATGATCTGGTACTTCTCCGCGTGGATGGCGCGGCCGTGCGAGTGAATCATTTTGAGCGCGCCCTCGATGGCCTCGGCCCCGGTATTCGCGAAGAAGGCGCGCGCCAGGCCGCTCATTTCCACCAGGCGCTTGGCGAGCGGACCCTGATACTGGTGGTAATACAGGTTCGAGCAATGGATCAGCAGCCCGGCCTGTTCGCGGAGGACCTTCAGAATGCGAGGATGGGCGTGGCCCAGGGCGTTGACCCCGATCCCCGACAGGAAATCGAGGTAGCGGCGGCCCTCCAGATCGTACAGATAGCAGCCTTTCCCGCGCGAAAGGACGAGCGGATACCGGGCGTAAGTTTGCAACAAAAAATCCCGCTCCAGGTCAATCACCGACTGGGCGGAGGTCTCCACTAAGGGAGGCAGGGCGCTTGTCATTCACTTATGATAGCGAACGCGGCGTGGCCGATGCGTCGTGCGGGGGGCCTGGCATGCCTGACCCCGTGGGGCAGGCGGTCTCCGCCTGCCTGCCCCGCTTTGCGTTCTCCCCTTTCGCAGCTTCTCAGGCAGGATTCCGCGCCCAACCCCGCAGAATCCCTAAAACCGTTAAGCTCCCGGGAGTCTTGCCGGCAACACTCGCCCAAGCCGGGTTCACATACGCGACCGCGGCCGGTAATACTTGTTGGGCGCACCGGGCGTAGGAACGTCGCTGGCGACCAACGCTCCGCTTGGATGCGCCTGGGTCAATGCGGCGGCGAGGGTGATGCCGGTGCCGGAGACCTGTGCATCGGCCGCGTGCGCAGACTTGAGCGGCGCGGCGACGGTGATTGTGGCGCCGGCGCCAGGGCCGCCGCCACGACCGCCTCTACCGCCGGTGGTGGCGGCGACTACCGCCGTCTCCTGGTTCGCGCCACTGTCAATCGTGATGGTCTGGCCGGCGCTGAAGCCTATCCCGCTGGCGACAGGGATAACGGTCGCGCCCACGTTGGTGGCGGTGCCCACCGTGGTGGCGCCTGCCGTGCCAACCGTCGCGATGACGGCGGTCTCGAGGTTTGCGCCCGTATCGATCGTAATCGTCTGGCCGGGGCCAAAGTCCGCCACGCTGGCGACTTTGATGTTGGTTGTTCCGGCGGCCGTAGCGGTCGACAGGGCGCTGGCGGGCTGCAACAGGAAATCCGTGCAGTTGCTGTCGGTGTCAGCGCCGTCCGGGAAGCGGCCCGCACTCCTATTAATCGTGGGGGCCGAAGCGGTCGGCCCGAAGCCACCGGCTTGGCCGGGCGCAGTCACGCGGCAGCCACTCTGCCCTGCTCCCGAGGTGGATTGGTACCCCTCGGAGGCCCATGGGTCGACGAGGCCGCCGTAGTTGAGGCTGTCGACGACCAGGCCAGCGGCGTCACGCAGCACCATGTTGCCGGCGCTGGTGGAGAGGGCCGGTCCGCCGAACCGCTGGTTGGGCGCCGGAGTCCCTTGGTAGCCCGCGGTCGTGACCTGGGCGTCACGCACAACCGCGTTGATCGCGTGGTCCTTCGCCAGCGGACTGTCGAGCGTGATGCCAGTGCCGAGCGGCTGGACGGGCTCGTTGCTCGAGTGGGCAAAGGCCGTCTCCGGCTGGAAGGTGATCCCCGTTCCCCTAACGCTGAAGGGGAGGTTGGCCGCATGGTTGAACTTCAGCGGGGCGGCCAGGTCGAGGCCCGTTCCCTGAGCTACCACAAACTCGCGGTTGACGTGCGCCTTGGCGAGGGCGGGCGTAAAGTCAACACCGACGCCCGTCGATTCCGTGGCGCCGACAACGGTGATGGTTACCGTTTCATGGTTCGCGGGTGTGCCAACGGTCATCTTGTCGCCCGTAACGAAACCGTTCGCTCCGCGGACTTGGACTTTGATATGGGTCGCGCCGGCGGCGGCATCCGCCGAGAGAGCCCCGCGGCTCGACTGCGTGCCGACTTTCGTCACCGTGACGGTCTCGATCCCATGGCCGACGCTCTCGATGTCCAACCTGATCTTGTCGCCGGCCGAGATGTTGGCGACGGACGTCACCTTGATGTTGGTCGAGCCGGTGGCCGCGTCCGCCCCCAGGAAGGCTTGCGTGCCCTGCTTGCCGACCGCGGTGACCGTGGCCACCTCGTACCGCTCCAGGCCTGTTGCGACGGCGGGGTAGGTGGCGCCATAGCCGATACCGATCTTCTCGCCGGCCACGAAGCCGGCCGCGCTCGTCACCGGCACTTGGGTCGAGCCGACGGGGGTGCTGATCACCGGACCGTCTGGGAGGGGCTGCCACACTGTTGTAGTGTTGCCGGCCGCTGTCCCGACGCTTACGATCTTGCGGGTCTCCACGCCGGAGCCGGTGTCGATGCTGATCGTATCGCCGGCCGACATTCCGGTTGTGCTCCTGACGTGGATGGTTTTATCGCCTACGCGCGCGGGGGCCGCCAGCCCGGAGTCGGAGAGGCCGAGCAGGTAGAAGCCGCCAGCAGCGAGCTTTGTCCCGGACGGGATCTTCACGTTCGAGAAGATGGCCTGCTGGGTCGCGTGCTCGGTCAAGGTCCAGTTGGAGAGGTCGACGTCTTTGGCGCCGGCGTTGTAGAGTTCGATGAACGAGTTCGTCGAGTTGGTGGGCGAACCGGCGCTAATGCGGAACTCGTTGATCTTGATCGGGCTGACGTTCCGCACCTTCTCGGCCGTTATCTCGGAATGCTTCCCGCCGCCCGCCGGGTTCGTCCATTGGGCGGTGCCGACCAGGTCGCCGTTGAAGGCCGCCGGCCCCGAGGTGACCTTGAAGGTCGCGCTCACGCTCGCGCCCGGCGCGACCGTTTCAGCGATTGTCACCGATGTCCTGGTGGTGCCCGGAACGACGGAGGTCCACTGCCTGGGCACGGAAATGCTCAACTGGACGCCCGCCGCGGGCGCTCCCGTAGTATTAGTGAACGTCACGGTGGTGTCCTGCGAGGACCCCGGTGAGAACGTCTGGAGTCCCGGCGGAGTGGCGGTTGCCGACGCCGGCGCCAGGCTCAGCCGCGGCACGTCGTACCTGGCAGCCACGACATTGGCCTGCACCAACTGGTCGGTGGCGTCCGTCGGGAATGTGCCCGCGGCCGTCATCGCGCCTTCATAGAAGGTGCCCTGCGAGCCGACGCTGTTGTCACCGCCGTTGCCCAGCAGGATGGCCCCCTGCTTGCGCATCGGGTCGTAGGTGATATCGACGCGCGGTCCGTCGAACATGACCGACAGGGCGCCCCGCTGCGCGTCGCCTCCCATGGAGGTCCAGTGGTGCGGTTCACCCTTGGCCATCGCGGTCACGAATCGCCAGGTGATGATCGGCAGGTTTGGGCAGAGTTTGGATCCATCCGGGTTGACACAGCCGACCAGGTTGTTCTCCTGGTCGGTCATGATCCACGGACCAGGGGCGCTCCCGCGATACCAGCCCGTGGCGTTGCCGTAGTAGGTGGTTTCCATGGTGCCGTTGTCGTCGTCGCGGCTGTCGATCTCGGCGTTGCCGTAGTCGAAGCAGCAGCCGGAGTTGTAGTGATGGCCGTTGATGACCCAGTACTGCCCCTCCGCCTGATCGTCGACCGCGGTACCCTTGGCGTCGTCCTGGCGGAGGCCCATGCCGGGCGCGATGAAGACGCCGTAGGCCTTGTGGCCCATGATCGTAATCGGCGCCATGTCGGCGACCGGGAGGTTGTTAAACCCGCCCATGGCCGGGCCGCTGAATCCGCCGCGGGGCACCTGGATGAGATTGTTATGTTTGGGGGATTGGTCGTAGATGGTGGTGATCCAGCAGTAGGTGTTGGCGCAGAACGCGTCCTGCGCGGGCGCGTTGGCGTATCCGCCCGCATCTGGGAGCGGCGACGCGACGGGCTGGACGACGCCGATGTCCAAGGTCTTCCCATCCGACTGGCGCAGTACCTGGTAGAGCGGGCCGTTGTAGGAGGCGTACAGTGCGCGCGTGGTGCTGTGGGCGGCCACGCAGGGATCTCCGGCGGCGGCGTAGATGTCACACGGGCCCTTCGGTCTGGGAGGAACATTGGCTCCCGCCCCGGTCTGTTGGGCCCTCGTAAACGTGGCGCCAATCAGCGTGAGCGCCAGTGCGAGCATTAGCAGAAGATTGATTCTCGTTTTCATGTTTATCCTATTGTCCACATGTTCAGCGGGCGCTTCAGTCATGGTCTCTCGCTGGGTAAGCCCACGTGTCTCGGATATCCTACTGCAGCGGCTGCCATTGACCAGCCTGGTTTGGGTACTGCACATCGACACTCCTGTTGCGCGGTTCGGTATAGACCGTCGTGCGCAACTCCAAATACAATCGCCAGTCCCCAGGCGCCGTTTCCACATTGCACCAAGGCGGCGGCTCGCTGTAGATAGCATCATGCTCCACCTGGGCAACGGTTAAGGGCGATGTCTCACTGCTGAGCTTGAAACCGGCAAGACAATCCCTGATAACCCAGCTCCCTGCCGGGTTGTGGTCGAAATAGACGAGCCGTGCCGGTGAGACAATCGTCGGGCAGCAAAGGACGATCGCAATGTTGCCTCCACGGGTGCGATAGTCGGCCGGATCTGCTGGCACTGAAAGAATGATACAGCAAACGCGGCTGTAGCGGGCCCCCTATAGGTTTGAGCCGCGATTGTCGTCCCTCGTCCTCTCGTTGATTCTCGCGGCGAATCCTTCGGGTAGGCTTCAGATTCAGGATTCTTCGCAACGAATTGTCTCGTGATCCGCTGAAAGGCCGACGTGTAGTCGCCTGTGCGCGATGTGAAGCTGCGGATTAGGAACGACATGTCGACTTTTTGGGCCACAACGCCCCGCAAAGGTAACATAAGAGCAAGCGCATGAGACTGACCGCCGCTTTCACCGCTGCCCTGATTACCGCGGCAATCGTATTTGACCTTGAGTTCCTCATCGAGGGATTCGTTGATCGAGTGCCGTTGTCGCTCGACATATTCGTGTTTGGTGTCGTTTTGAACCTCTTGGTTGGACTTCCGACAATGCTGGTTGGCGCGGTCCCTATCTGGATTGTCTTCCGGAGCCGTCGGGTCCAATCGCCGTGGGCATTTGCGCTTGCCGGAGCCGCCCTTGGGTTGGTTACCTATCTGCTCCTCGTCGCGTTGGGGATGGGAGAACCGTCGGGTCACCCGATGAGGTTCTTGGAGAATCTCGGCAGGTTCTTTCACATTCCACGAATTGGAGCTGCCATGGTCGCCGGAGCCGGGGGAGCCGAGGTCTTTTGGCTTATAGCCGTCAGGCGGTCCTTTAATAGCGTGGCGGCTGCGTCGACGTATCCTGAGGGTCCTACGAGTCGGTAGAACGCAATGGGGTTACCGGAAGAATGACCGCCCTGTTGAATCAAACGTCGATGCGGGGTGAGCGACTCCTGCGAACTGGGGTGCAGGATTTCCTCCATTGGGAGCGTCAAAGGCGACGGAATTCGATGCGACGGATGGGCCGGAATGCACGCCTCCACCGTACCCTGCTACGAACTCGTATGCCCCTTTGGGAAGGTCAAAGATCACAGATGTTGTCCGTACCTCGCCGGACCGGAGCTTAAGTCGATCCGGCAGACGGTCGCCGTCCTGGAACTTCCATCCCCCATGTCTGCCTACCGACCGTGTTCTTGCCGTTTGGAGAGGCTCCGCTGATTCTTGTGAGCACCGCACACGCCGTTCCGTCCGATGGACAAATGAAGAAGGGTTTGTCATGAGCCATCACTGCAATACCAAGAGCATGGGCGTCTATTGAGATATCTTTAGGGCCGCTATTACGAATTGCAATTGTTGCTCTCATTTGACCCGCGACCTTGGACACGGTCGCCCGCAGCTCGATTCCGCGTATTGAAGGCGTTCGCGGGTTTTCTTTGGACTCGCCAATCACCGCGAATTCCTTGATTAGGCCATCGCCTGGGTTCATCGGCTGATGAACTTCCTTCGCGTCAATCTCCATCGATCTTCCTCGGAATGGCCGGAGGGTTTCCTTCAAGGAATCGGAAATGTACATCAGGTACACGCCGCTGAACAAATAGCAATTGTTATCCCAGCGGTCGTAAAAGACCACTCCGTTGTACTTGCCAGGACCCCGTATGCCCGCCACAAGGGCCGGAGCGACGGCAGCAACGGCGAGGACGCCAAAAAAGAGGATTCTCACCGTTCGAGAAAAGAATATGTGTCGGCCAATTGCTGCAATTGTCCTTCTGCTGGTGTGAGGAGTGGTAAACGGCGTCTTTTTCCGATAACGGCTGTGAACCGGGGTTAGCGGAGAATAGCCTTGCGCCGCGAGCCAGAAGTTCCGTTGAACGAAGCCGCCGGAGG
>PMTT01000302.1 GCA_003167275.1 Bryobacterales bacterium
ACCGCTCCCCCACGGTCGCGGCTCGGTGTGACTCTGCAACCGCAAACCGAGCCGCGACCGTGAGGGAGCGGTCTTAGGAGTTCTCATGAAGAAGATCACCATCGACCCCGTCACCCGCGTTGAGGGTCATGCCAAAATCGATATCTACCTGGACGACCAGGGCCGCGTCTCGGACACGCACTTTCACGTGACCCAGGTGCGCGGGTTCGAGAAGTTCACCGAGGGCCGGCCGTTCTACGAGATGCCTTCCATCACCGCGCGCATCTGCGGCATCTGTCCGGTCAGCCACCTGCTGGCCTCCTCCAAGGCGTGCGACGCCATCATGGCGGTAGCTCCGCCCCCGGCGGGGGTGAAACTGCGCGAGTTGATCCACTGCGCGCAATTCGTGCAGTCTCATGCGCTCAGCTTCTTTCACCTCTCCGCTCCCGACCTGCTGCTGGGTTTCGACTCCGACCCGGCGCGCCGCAACATCTTCGGATTGATCGATCAGAACCCCGAAATGGCCCGCGCCGGCGTGGCGCTCCGCAAGTTCGGCCAGCAGATCATCGAGGGCCTGGCCAAGGAGCGCATCCACCCGTCCTGGGTGGTCCCCGGTGGCGTCAACGCACCGCTGGCGCCCGAGGTGCGCGACCGCATCCTCGCCGGTCTGCCCGCAGCCCGTGTGCTGGCCGAGCGCACGCTGGCGTTTTATAAGACTGTGCTCGACCGCTTCACCGAAGAGATCGAGAACTTCGGCACCGAGCCCACGATGCACGCCGGCATGGTGGACGATGCCCGCCGTTTGCAGTGGTACGACGGCCTGCTCACCTTCAAGGATGCAGCGGGCGCCATCGTCGCGACCGACATCCACGCGCGCGACTATGCGCGGTTCATCGGGGAGGCTTCGCTCCGCGACTCCTACCTCAAAGCGCCCTATTTCAAGCCCGAAGGCTATCCTGCGGGCGTCTATCGCGTGGGCCCGTTGGCCCGCCTCAATGTGGCGGAATCCACCGGAACGCCCGTGGCCGACCGTGAACTCGCGGAATTCCGCCAGCGTTGCGGTGCGGTGGCCCAAAGTTCCTTCCACTTCCACTATGCGCGCCTGATCGAACTACTGCACGGCCTCGAGAAGATCGAACTGCTGCTCGCCGATCCGGCGATTCTGGATACGCACGTCCGCTCCCACGCCTCCGTGAACTGCCTGGAGGGCGTGGGGATGATCGAAGCGCCGCGCGGCGTTCTGATCCACCATTATAAAGTGGACGAGCAAGGCGCCATCCGCTGGGCCAACCTGATCGTCGCGACCGGACACAACAACCTGGCCATCAATCGCAGCGTCGCCCAGGTGGCGCGCCATTTCATCGATGGCGAGCACATGAAGGAAGGGATGCTCAATCGCGTCTCCGCCGTGGTGCGGGCGTATGACCCCTGTCTGAGCTGTTCGACCCACGCCGACGGCACACTCGCGATGGAGATCGTTCTGAGGGGCCCTGACGGCGCCATCCTCGACCGCATCCGGCCCTGATCACCCAGCGCCGCTTCCACCTTCGCAACTCCGTAACACGGGCATTCTTGCCNNCATTCTTGCCTGTGTTGCTTTTTTCCGGAAAAGAACACAGGCAAGAATGCCGTGTTACAGTGCGTCTACATGCCCCCCGTCCCTCTCATCGATTTCCAGAACGTTACCATCCAGCGCGGCGATCGCGTGGTGATGGACGGCGTCACCCTGACCATCGCGCAAGGCGAGCACATCGCCATCCTCGGCCCCAACGGCTCCGGGAAATCCACTCTCATCAAGGTGATCTCGCGCGAACTCTATCCGCGGCTCAAACCCGAACCCTGGTCCCTGCGCATTCTGGGCCGCGAGCGCTGGCACCTGTTCGATCTGCGCAACCACCTCGGCATCGTCTCCAACGACTGGATGCAGATGTGCACCCGCGATTATTCCGGCTACGAAATCGTCCTCTCGGGATTCTTCGGCAGCGTGGGCATCTGGCCCAATCATGAGGTGACGCCGGAGATGGAGCGAAAGGCGAGGGAGGTGGTCGAACTGCTGGAGATCGCGCATCTGGCCGATCGCAACACCAATGAGATGTCGTCGGGCGAGGCGCGCCGCATCCTGATAGGCCGCGCCCTGGTCCACGATCCCCAGGCGCTGGTGCTCGATGAGCCCGCCACCAGTCTGGATCTGCGCGCCACTTATGAACTCCGCGATATCCTGCGGAAGTTGGCGGCCAAGGGGATCAGCATCATCATGGTGACCCATCATCTGCCGGACATCATCCCGGAGATCCGCCGGGTGGTGTTGTTCCGCGACGGCCGGGTCTATTGCGATGGGCCGAAGGAGCAGGTGCTCGAAGCGGGAGCTTTGACCGGCCTGTTCGGCATCCCGGTGGAAGTCCTGGAGCGCGCCGGCTATTACCACGTGCTCTAAAATGGAACACCGGCGGTCTGGCCGCCGGTGAGGTTACGGCATCCGAGGGGCGGATGCCGGTGAAGTGTCAGTGCTTCCGCCGTCCGCGAATCAATACCAGAGTGCCGGCAATCAGGGCCAGAGCACTGGCACACGATCCAGGGTCAATCTCAGGCACGGAGGGAGGGGCCGGTAGTGCAAGCGAAGCCCCAATCAGTAGTAACACAAGTGCGGCAATCTTTCTCAGCTTTACCTCCAGGAGTCAGTCAACCGATTGTAGAGGCAGATCGTGCGTGAGTCAACCGAAAAGGGCGCTGAGGCAATCTTACTATACGTACCATACCCCATGGCCGGCCGTCCCAGAGGCCTGGCCGCCGGTGCCGCTGGGGAGAGCGCGATTCAGATGCCGGTGAAGTATCAGCCCTTCCGCCGTCCGCGAATCAGCAGCAAGACGCCGCCAACCAAAGCCAGCGCACCGGCACACGACCCGGGATCAATCTCGGGTGCGGCGGGGGCCGCAACCAGCGCGATGGAAGCGCCGACTCCTAATAAGGCCAAAGCAAGTATCCTTCTCAAACTCTTACCTCCTTACATGCACACTAAGTGATGTAGCCTCATTGTCAATTCCAACCGTGGCGCCGGTCAATGAAAAGTGGTGTACCAATGGTTTCAGTACGGCCCACGCCGCGTGTACTGGGACTTTTGCCGCCTTTTAATCCAGCAGATGACGATACTCGTCGGGATCGAGTCCAAATCGTTCCATCAGTCTGGGCAGGTCAGGCCTCAGCGTCGCAGGCGTGTTTCGCACCCACGCCACTATCACGGTCTCCACACCCACGCGATTCTTGCCATCCTCCTCCGCGAGGGCCTCGGCTGTCTCCCGCAATTGCGTCTCGGTGGCGTCCCGCACGGGACGGGGCGTTTGCGCCAGCACCTGGTTGAGTAGATCTTCCGCTGCGTCGTTCCAGTTCACCGTTCCATGATACCCGCAACCGGACAGGGCGGCGTAGATCGTCTCCCGCCTGCAAAAGGCACGCGGCCTGAATCGGAATATCATATCCTTATATCTGATATGATGCGGCCTCTTGTCCTTGGCGGGCTGCTATGCCTGCCCTTTTGCTCTGCGCAAGTCACTGAACGCACCCAACAACTCCGCGAATTGATGGCGGAAAACCCGCGAGCGGCCCTTCGGCAGGTACGCCCCGGCGTGGACCAGGCACTGGCTTACACGGGCCCGGCCACCATCAGCATCCTCGACGACGCGGACCGCCGCCACGCCGTCGTGCTCTACGAATTCACCCTCGAAGGCGTCCGCATGTCGGCTTATGCCGCCGCCGAGGACGCTCCCCTGAGCACTTGCGGCAGCAGTGTGCGATTGCGTGGATGGCGCGCCGGCGACCGCGCCGCGGTTTCGGAAGTCTCCATCCTCCGCGACGCCGCCGACCCCGTCTGCGCCCCCACGGGCGAGCAGCACATCGCCATCCTGCTGATCTACGGCCCTTCCGGAAAAGCTCCCGCCATCCCGCCGAGCCAGGTGAACGACCTCCTCTTCGGCGCCGGCCCCGAGACTCCGCGCCAACAGTACTTGAAATCGTCTTACCAGCAGCTCAGTATCAGCGGCGCCGCCTTCGGGTGGTACCGCCTGGCACGCACCTACACCTGCTGGGAGACCGACGCGCTCCGCACCGATGCCCTCGCCGCCGCCGCTCGGGATGTGGATATGAGCCAATACCAGCGCCTGCTGATCCTGTTGGATCCGAGCGTCCGCAGCGGGACAGCCTGTGCGTGGAGCGGCATGGGACAGATCGGCTGCTCGCAGGGGATGTCCACAGCCTGGCTGTGGATGACTCCCGAGGGAGTTCCGGTTGCCACCATCATTCACGAGTTTGGGCATAATCTCGGACTGGGCCATGCGCGCTCCCTGCAATTCCCGCACGACACGCTCGAACCCGACCTCACCCGCGCCTACTACAGAGAGTACGGCGACGGCATCTCGTTAATGGGCCACGGATCGGGTCCGTTTGCCGCCTCGCAGAAGCTGCTGCTGGGCTGGCTCCACTCCAACGAAGTGGCGCAGGTGGAGCAGAACGGCGATTTCGTGCTCAAGCCGCTGCAGGCGCCTGACCGGGGGCTGAAGGCCTTGAGAATCCGCCGGGGTCCCGGCCTGAACGAATGGCTTTGGATCGAATACCGCCAGCCCGATACCGATTACGACAGCATCCCGGAAGCCACGTTCGCCAAGTTCGTCCTGCGTTACGAAACGCCCTCAACCGGCCGCTACTCCGATATCCTCGCCTCCCTACCGGCTGAGAATCCCTCCGACGCGCAGTTCGAAATCTCGCCCGGCAACACCTGGCACGACGCGCATAGCGCGGTCACGATTGAAACCGGCAACCCGTCGGATAGCGGCGCTCCAGTCAGCGTCCGCTACGACATCCCGTGCGCCACTTTCGGGCAGGTCGTGGGGACTGCTGCCGCCGCGGGCCAGTCCATCAGCATCCCGGTAAACGCCGCCCCGGATTGCGTTTGGACCGCCCAAAGCAACTCCGTCTGGCTCGACCAGAATCCTTCGGGAAGCAGCGCCGGCCCGGCCACTCTCACGGTCACCGCGGCCCCCAACCCGGACACCAGCCGCACGGGATCGGTCACCATCGCCCGCCAACCCGTATTCGTCAATCAGCCAGGAGCCCGGCCGACACCCGCGCTACTCTCCGTCTTTCCCACCCAAGGGCCAGTGGGGATTCTCAACACTTTTTACAGCGAGCTGTCCTTCCTGCAATCCAAAGACGTAGCGGAAGTCCACGTGCTCTACAACACCACCGCCGCCGAACAGGGTGGCTGCGCGGTGCGTTACAACCTGGCCACCGGGCAGTACAGCGTGGCAAACCCAGACGGCTCGTATTCAACGTCCAATAACTCCGACGAGTGGCACACCTACGCGGAATGCAACACGGGATACTATAAGCTCGGTGACCGCGGGGGCGGAGTAACATACCTGGGCTATAACGTCGGCGTGGCCATCTCCCAGCCGTCCCTGTTCGTTCGGTTCCTCACTACCGACGGCCGCACTACCGCCTGGCAGCGCGCGGCCACGTACAACGGTGCGAGTTCCTGCTATCTCGGCTTCTGGCAGACAGACGTGGAAGTGGTCTCGTCCGGCGGGCCTTCGTCCCTGGCGCTCATCGGCGGCGCCTGCCCGTGGACCCTCTCGGCGGATGCCGCCTGGATCCATCTACCCAAGACATCGGGCGTGGGCCAAACCACCCTTTCGCTGACGATTGACGCCAATCCCGGCACCGCCACGCGCACGGGCCACGTCACCGTCAATCAGCAGACCATCCCGGTGATGCAACTGGGCTCGGCCACCGCCTGGTCGGTCACCTACATTCCCGCGGAGCTGGATGTCAGCGCTACAGCCGGCCTCCACTCCGTACTCGCGGAAGTGGAGCCACGCGACTTCGGGGTATTCACGGCAGACGTGCCGTGGATCAGCATCGAGAGTCTCGTCAGCGACCCCATCGGTGGCGAGGGCAACGCTCCGTGTTGGGACATCACCTTCCGGGTGCAGGAGAATGACGACAACCATCCGCGCACCGGCACGATCTCGGGCGCCGGCTTCTCCGTGCCTGTGCGCCAGGCGGCCGGCGGCATCCGTCTGTCGCCCACATCCGATGCGGTCCCGGCCGTCGGCGGAGCGCGCCTCCTCTCTGTCGAAACGGCCGCGCCCGATGGCGCCTGGGCGGCCTCCGCCTCGGCGGACTGGATCCAGATCNNGGCCAGCGGAGTGTCGCTACCGCCCTCGTACACCGTGAAGCCACTGGCTGGCCAGTTGCCTGGCGGGCTCGGCGGGCCGGTGAGCAACGTCCTGCTGGACCGGCCCACCGGCCTGGCTTTCGACTCCAGGAAGAACCTCTACATCTCTGACCGGCTGCGCCACGTGGTCCTGCGCGTCTCTCCGGACGGCACTGTGACTAACTTCGCCGGCAGCGGCGCATGCTGCTTCTCGGGCGACGGCGCCAGTGCGCTCTACGCTGAGCTCAACGCTCCCGACTCCATCGCCGTGGATGCCGGCGACAATGTCTTCATCGTCGACCACGGCACACCACGCGTCCGCCGTGTCGATACGAACGGCATCATCACCACGGTAGTAGGCAATGGCAGCGGAACCGCCTCGGGCGACAACGGCGCGGCCACCGCAGCCGGGGTTTGGGTGATGGGCCTGGCCTTCGATGCCAAGGGGAACCCGTACCTCAGCGACAGCGCCAATCACAACATCCGCAAAGTGGACGCCACCGGCATCATCACCACTATCGCGGGGACTGGCAGGGCGGGATTCGCGGGGGATGGGGGACCGGCGCGCAGCGCGCAACTGAATGTCCCAAACGGCATCACGGTGGATGCCGCGGGCAACATCCTGATCGCCGACTCTAACAACGGCCGTATCCGCCGCATCACCACCGATGGTCTCATCAACACCTTGGCCTCCGGCCTGAACTATCCCCAAGACGTGAAGGTCGACGGCACGGGGAACGTTCTGGTGGCGGAATACAACGGCCGCATAAGCCGCATCAGTCCGGATGGCACTCTCGTAACCGCGGTAGCCAGCCTTCAGGCGCGTCCTTATCGCCTCGCGCTGGATCCGAACGGCGATCTTCTCGTGGCGCAGTCACTCGATAGCCAGGTCCGCCGCATCACATCCGACGGCGCGGTGCAGGCCTGGGCCGGGCTGCCCCAGGCGGTCCGTCTGATCGATCCGCGGGCCTCGACGGTGGATGCCGCCGGCAACGTCTACATCGCAGAGGGCGAAGCGGGCCGCATCTATCAGATGGGTCCGGACGGCTCGCTGAAGGTGATCGCAACTGGCCCATTCACCAGCCTCCGCGACCTCCTGGCGTTGCCAGACGGCACGTTGTTGGCCGCGTATCTGGCGGCGAACGGCATTTACCAGATCCGCAACGGAGCCGTTACACCGTGGGCTCCCGCGGCAAACGCCGGCTTGTCCCGCCCCTCATCGCTAGCGACAGATGCGGCGGGCAATCTCTACGTGGTGGATTCGGGTAAACACACACTGCTCCGCATCGCCGTGGATGGCACGGTCTCTACTCTTGCCGGCAATGGACAACCCGGCACGGGAGGCGACGGAGGACCCGCTAATCAGGCCCAACTGAACTACCCGTACACGGTAGCAGTGGATACAGACGGGAGCATCTACATAGCGGAATGGCGTCGTATCCGCCGGATTGGCGTGGACCAGACCATCCAGACCGTCCTTTCCGCGGACCTCCCGACCACCGCGATTTTCGCGTTCGACCCATCCGGAGCATTCATCATCCCGGATAGCAGCGCCCCGACCATTTCGCGCCTGGCGCCGTTAGAAGGCACAACAGTCATCGCCGGCAGTCAGATCGGAGTCACTGACCAGGAGGTGAATGGCAGGGCCGCTTCTTTCGTGCAGCCCGCCTGGATTCGCGCGGATGGCCAAGGCAATCTCTATGTAGCGGACAGTTCCGCCGACCGCGTCTATGTTCTGACCAAGACCGGCCACTGATTCGAGTAAGGCGCATGCCGACGTGGCGCGGACTCTCAGTCTGCCGCGCCGAGACTCGTCTCGGCGCATCTTCGGAGTGCACCAATCCCGCCGCCAGGGCAAGTGCACTTTGGTTGCGCTCTGCTGCAGAGTGGGACAGGTCACCGACGTCACCGGCCTGCCCAGTCCAAAGGGAAGTCGAGAGCCAGCCCAGCCCCGAAGGCAGGTCGGTGACCTGCCCCACGTGTACAATGGACCCTGAGGATTTTTACCGCAATGTTCCGAACCACCCTTACGTCCGCAGCCGCGTTCGCACTCCTCCTGGCATGGCAGTCCCCACCGCTTCAGGCGCAGCGAGGCGGGGGCCCCGGCGCTGGCGCGGCAGCCCCGGCACGCACCCCCACCATCGAAGAGCGGACCGCCGGCATGCAGAAGCTGGACGGCTACTTTCCGCTCTATTGGGACGAGCGGACCGGCAACCTGTGGCTGGAGATTCCGCGCTTCGACAGCGAGTTCCTGTACGCCACCGGCCTGGCCGCCGGCCTGGGTTCCAACGATATCGGCCTCGACCGCGGACGGGAAGGCGGCGGACGGCTGGTCTCGTTCCAGCGGATCGGTCCCAAGGTGCTGCTGGTCCAACCCAACGAGTCGTTCCGCTCCTCCAGCGCCAATCCCGCCGAGCGGCGATCGGTGGCGGACTCATTCGCAAAATCGGTACTCTGGGGCTTCACGGTGGCCGCCGAGAGCAACGGCCACGTGCTGGTGGATGCTACCGATTTCTTCCTCCGCGACGGTGAGGGCGCAGGCAGCGCACTGGGCATCTACCGGGTGGACCGGACCCGCAGCGCCTTCTACACGCCGCGCACCAAAGGTTTCCCCAAGAACACCGAGATTGAAGTGACCCTGACCTTCACCAATGAGATCACCCCTGGCGGACGAGGTGGTGGCGGGGGACCATCCCAGGGACCGCCGCCTATCCAGGTCCCCACCGGGGCTCCCGCGGCGGCTGCGGCCGGACGCGGCGGACGGGGCGGTGGCGGCTTCGGAGGCGGCCTTTTCTCGGGAACCGTGGCCAGCGTCACCCCGACCGCCGAGGCGGTGACCCTGCGCGAACACTATTCGCTGGTGGAACTCCCCGACGACAAGTACCAGCCGCGTTATGACGATCCGCGCGCAGGCTACGGAGGCCTGAGCTTCGTCGACTACAGCACGCCTATCGGCGAGCCCATGGTGGTGCGCTACTTGCGCCGTCACCGCCTGGAAAAGAAGGACCCCAACGCCGAGATGAGTGAACCAGTGAAGCCCATCGAGTACTGGGTGGATCCCGGCGCTCCCGAGGACGTCCGGAAGGCCCTCGTCGAAGGCGCCAGTTGGTGGAACCAGGCGTTCGAAGCCGCTGGCTTCAAGAACGCCTTCAAGGTCGCGGTGCTGCCCGATGGCGCCGACCCCATGGACATCCGCTACAACATGATCAACTGGGTCCACCGTTCCACCCGCGGCTGGAGCACGGGCGGCTCTGTCTCCGACCCGCGCACGGGCGAGATCATCAAGGCCACCGTCACGCTCGGCTCTCTCCGCGACCGGCAGGATTACCTGATCTTCGAAGGGCTGCTCTCGCCCTACACCACGGGCAACGAGAAGCCGGACCTTCTCTACCAGACGGCGCTGGCCCGCATCCGCCAACTCGCCGCCCACGAGGTCGGCCACACCCTCGGCCTGGGCCACAACTACTACGACAGTACGGCGGGATGGATCTCCGTGATGGACTATCCGCACCCTCAGGAGAAGCTACGGGACGATGGGACCATCGACCTGTCGCAGGCCTACCCGGCGCGCATCGGCGAGTGGGACAAGGTGGCCATCAACTACGGCTACCGCCAGCTTCCCCGTGGCGACGAGCCGGCCGCGCTGTCCAAAATCCTGGACGATGCGTGGGCCAAGGACCTGATCTACATGACCAACCAGGATACCGAGAGCCACCCGCGGGTGGACCAGTGGTCCAACGGGGTCAACCAGGCCGACGAGTTGAACCGCATCATGAAGATTCGCCGCGCGGCCCTCAACCGGTTGGGCGAACACTCCATCCGCAACGGCGCCCCCATGGCCACGGTCGAAGAGCCGCTGGTGCCGATCTTCATGTATCATCGCTACTCGGTGGAATCGGCCGCTTCCATGGTTGGCGGGATCGACTACATCTATGGAATGCGCGGCGATGGGCGCACGCCGACCAAGTGGGAGACGGCCGCCAATCAGCGCAAGGCACTGGAGGCACTGGCCAACACTTTGAAGCCCTCCGAACTGGCCGTGCCCAAGCAGGTGCTCGATGCGATCCCGCCGCGTCCGCCGGGATTCGGCCGTCACCGCGAGCTGTTCCCGCGGACCACAGGCGACGGATTCGATCCTCTCAGCCCGGCGACGGTCGCGGCCGATGTGACTGTGGGCTTCGTGCTGCAACTCGACCGCTCGGCCCGCATGGTAGCGCAGCACGCCATCGACCCGTCGTTGCCGGGTCTGGAAGAGGTCATCGACCGTTTGACTAAGGCGACCTTCGACGCGCCGGTGGCAACCCCGTACGAGTCCGAGATCCGCCGCGCCGAGGAACGCGTGCTGGTCGACCGCGTCATGTGGCTGGCGACGGGCGCGCCCAACGGGCAAGTGCGGGCGATCGCGTCGTTGAAGCTCGGGAAGCTGGCCGCGCGCTTGAAGGCCGAGAGCACTGCCAACGAGGCCGAACTGGCGCAGCATACTCTGCTGGCCGCCGACATCAAGCGCTTCCTGGATCGCGGCGCCGACCCCATGCGCCCGATGCCCGCCCCGGACGCCCCGCCCGGAGCCCCCATCGGAGGAGACAGCGGCATGGACTGGCTCGCCCCGGTCCCCGGCTGCACCTGGACGGACGCTCACCCCGATTGGTGGGTATCGTACGACCGCCCCTGGATGTGATCGCGAGGGCAGTCGTTGACATGGTAACCAGATGTGATTACCATTGAGTCTTGAAGGCGAGCGAACTGAGGCGATGGCTGAAGAAGAAGGGCTGCACGTTCGTCGAAGAGACTCGCCATACGCGCATCCTTCTCGGCTCCAAGGTTTCCCGAATGCCTCGCCATCCATCAGCGGACATCAAGACAGGAACGCTACAGGGCATCCTGCGAGACTTGGATTTGAAGATGTGAGGAG
>PMTT01000912.1 GCA_003167275.1 Bryobacterales bacterium
GCCCCCGCCTCCCCAAGACTACCCAACGCTTTAGCGGCACTCCCGCGCACGGACCTCTCCGCATCGCCCAACAACGCCCGCACCAGGGCCGCCAGCACCTCCGGCCGCGCCCCCGCCTCCCCAAGACTACCCAACGCTTTAGCGGCACTCCCGCGCACGGACCTCTCCGCATCGCCCAACAACGCCTGCGCCAGCGCCGCCACCACCTCCGACCGCGCCCCCGCCTCCCCTAGACTCCCCAACGCGTTCGCGGCATGTATGGGCGCTGTTGAGCGATGCGGAGGGGCAGGGGCGCTATGAGGCCGCGTTCGCGTTGGGGATGTTTGGGGAGGCGGGGGCGCGACCGGAGGTACTGGCGGCGCTGGTGCAGGCGCTGTTGGGTGATGCGGATGCGAACGTCGGCCTTGTGGCCGGGCAAACGTTGGGGATGCTTGGGGAGGAGGGAGCCCGGCCGGAGGTGGTGGCGGCGCTGGTGCAGGCGGTGTTGGGCGATCCGCATGCATCGGTACGCGGGAGTGCCGCAGACGCGTTGGGGAGGCTTGGGGAGGCGGGGGGGCGTCCGGAAGTGGTTTCGGCGCTGGTGCAAGGGCGACCGACTTGGCGCAACTGCCACTGCCATTCGAGCATGATCACGCCGAGGGCTTGTGACCGCGTGCACGAGGAACCTCTTGCACCCATCCGATCTGCTTCACCACCAACATCATCCTGACGCTACCATTGCGGAAGGAGACTCAGCGGCCACGGGTCGTACCTGTTCTACAATCGCGGGAGCGCACCATGCCGCCAGCCCAGCAGCTTTCCGCTTGCCGGAGCCGCGCTGAACCGAGGAGAACTGATGCCAGCAACCATCGCCGAACTGGCCGAGAAGCGGTCCACGCTCGCCGAATCGATTGCCAAGTACTACAATGCCGTGATCGCCAACTTGGACCGCACACCGTGGTCGCACCATGGCGCCGAAGAGAAGATCTCCGCCTCGCAGGTCGCCGTGCCGGCGCGCGTCATCCGGAAGGTCACCGAGCGTGAGCGCCGGGAACGCAAGGAGCGCGAAGACGACGAACCGTTCCGGCGCATGGACCCGGAGGTCGCCGCGTTCTACGAAGAGCCGCGACTGGAACGCGACCGCGAAGAAGTGCCCTGGGCCCGCGAACGCCGCAACCTGACGCGTGCCGTGCTGAAGGGGGCACCCGGGGGCGGCAAGACGTTCCTCGCCCAGACCACCGCGCTCGACCTGGCGCGGGAAGGCCAGCAGCAACTCGCGTCCCGCGCCACGGAGCTGGACCGGCTGCCACTGCCGATCATGGTGGAGCTGAAGAGACTGGGCGTCGACAAACTGCCCGACGACTTCGGGGAGGCGCTGATCGAGGTCCTGGCGAAGCACTATCCGGTGCGCGGGCGGCTGGAGGCGTGGATCGCCAGGAAGCTCCGGACGGCGGACTGCTGGCTGATCCTGGACGGCTTGGACGAGGTAGGTTCCGCGCGGGACCAGGTGGGACCGGCTGAAAGCCATCGAGTCGGCGGACTGGAAGTGCCGGGTCTTGGTGACTTGCCGGACAGCCAACTTCGTCGATGGCCACGTCGGGTGGAAGAAATGGGTGGAATACGAGTTGGCGCCGTTGGAGCCGTCGGCCATCGGCAAGCTGATCGGGCGGTGGTATGGGGAGGAAGACGCGCGGGGACAGCGTCTACGGGAGGTGATGGCGGGGAGCTATTCGTTGCAGCACGCCTGCCGGTCGCCGCTGCTGGCGGCGCTGGCGTGCGTAGCCCATGAGGAGCGTCCGCTGACAGGCGATGCCACCCGGCGGGATCTTTACGAGCGTGTGGTCGACAGTGTGCTGCACCGAAAGTGGAAAGGGACCAAGGAGGAGGCACCTGGGAGCCTCGACGTAGACGACCTGAAGACGGTGCTGCTGCCGGTGGCGTGGCGGCTATTCGCCAGTTCGCCCGCGGTTAACCAGTTCCCGAACAAGCAGGTGACCAAAGCGATCGCGGAGGCGAACCGGGGCGGGCTGGTAGCTCGTGGGGCCGCGGCGATTCGGGACGAATGGGTGCGGAGCGGACTGCTGGTGCAGGCGGGGCAAAAGAGGAGAGAAGGAAAGCAGTTGAGCTTCCTGCACCGGACGGTGATGGAATACCTGGCCGGGGAACATCTGGCTAACGAGGTGATGGATGAGGGATGGGGGAAGGCGAAAGTGAGATGGGGGACGCGACAGCACGTCCCGGTTTCCCTGCTGGTGGAGAAGAAGGGGTGGCTGCCAGAGTGGAGGGAGGCGTTGGTCTTGCTGGGCGGAGGTCTGGAAGACGCGGTGCAGGTGGATCGGTTCCTCGGGCTGCTGATGGGCGTGGCTGATGACCTGTATGGGCACCGGCTGGGCTTGGCGGCGGTGTCGCTGGCCGAACAGCCGATGGGGGTGCGGAAGAAGCTGCATGGCCGGGTGGATGAAATCACACGACGAGGATACAAGTTGTATTGGGGGCATCTGATACACAGGACAGTGTCTGTCTCGTGGGACTTCCAGCCGGCGTGGAAGTCGGTGGGAAAGCTCAACGGGCGGATTGCGAATGGGCGGGAAGTCGTCGCGCTGCTGGTGCAGGCGGTGTTGAGCGATGCGGATGCGGACGTGCGCCTTATGGCTGCGAGCGCGCTGGGGAGGCTTGGGGAGGCCGGGTTGCGGTCGGACGTACTGGCGGCGTTGGTGCAGGCGGTCCGGCGTCTTAACTTTCCGCGTGATCCACGCCTCCAGCGGCCCACGCACCGGATAGAGGTCCGCCAGAACTTCGATCAGTGCCGATGCCAGGTTGCCGGGCAGCTTGTTGTCACCCAATTTCTTCAGTTCCACCATGATAGGCAGTGGCAGCCGGTCCAACTCCGAGACACGTGACTCGAGTTGCTGCAAGCCCTCCCACGCCAAGTCGAGCGCCGTGGTCTGAGCGAGGAACGTCTTGCCGCCCCCAGGTGCCCCTTTCAGCACGGCGCGCGTCAGGTTTCGGCGCTCGCGCGCCCAGGGCACTTCCTCGCGATCGCGGGCCCGGCGCGGCTCTTCGTAGAACGCAGCGACCTCCGGGTCCATGTGCCGGAGACGTTCGTCGTCTTCGCGCTCCTTACGTTCTCGGCGCTCACGCTCGACCTGGCGGATGACTTGCGCCGGCACGGCAACCTGCGAGGCGCGGATCTTCTCTTCGGCGCCATGGTGCGCCCACGGTGTACGGTCCAAATTGGCGATCACTGCCTTGTAGTACTCGGTGATCGACTTGGCGAGCGTGGATCGCTCATCGACCAATTGAGCGACGGTTGCCGGCATCAGTTCTCCTCGGTTCAGCGCGGCCCGGGCGCGGGGAAAGTAGCCCGCCGGACGATACGGTGCGCTCTCGCGATTGTAGAACACTCCCGGCCTGGGGTTGCTTCAATTAGCGGATAGCCAATCAATATCACGCCAGCAGACCGCCCCGGTCGCTGAGTCGATGCCTTACTGCTTGGGCGCTAACTTAACTAAGCAGAGATCATCTTTCCCCGTGCTCCAGCCGGATCCCAGCGTTCGACGCACTGCCAGCCCCTCCCGGCCCAGGCCACAAGGGCGGTCGTATCCAGTACCGGAGGAGAATCTCCGCACCCAACTCTGGCCCTCTGCCGCCCCATGGCACAGCGCCTCCGTCCCCGCCCCGAATACCTATTTGTGTGGCTACTGCCCCCCTTCCTGTCGGCTGTCGCGCAGAAATGTTTCCGCGTCACCTGACAGGACGCGGCTGATCGCCTCGTCTGCGGCTGCCAGAAAATCGCCTGCGGCCTTGGTGTCTAAGGCCGGCTGCGGCAACGGCTCTTCAGCCTGCGGCTGGTCCCGTTCATCGGTTCGTCTGCGTAGTCTCATTGATGCCCTCTTGGTTCGTATCGGTTTCCAGTAAATCTCGCTGGCGCCCCCAGACCGGGCGCAGGGGTAAGTCCTTCGAGTTCGTCCAGGACTTCCTCCACCGAGGCGGCGGATCGAAACGCGTGCTCGCTGCTGGAGCGTGAATGGCCAAGCGCATCATCCATGGCGAAGCGACGCCTGTAGAGGCGAAAACTCCGCCCACGCTGTTCACGCACGTGGAATGTGATGGCGTCCCAGTCGACGTCGGCCACGGTTTCGGGCTTCGCGCGCCGCAGCAGCATGGCTCTCGTCCAGGCTCGGGTGGTCTCGGGCGGGTTCGTGCGGAGGTGCTCGATCTGCTGCGGAGTGACTACCCGCTCCAACGGCGAGCTCCGGGCGAAGCTCCAGTACAGACCTTTCTTCGTATCGAGATTGGCGTAAAGCTGATCCGCGTACCGGACCTCCCTCGAAGTGAAGTCGAGGCCCTTCCGGCTTTCGAGGATTCTGCCGATGATGGAGAGTTTGAGGGCCCAGTCGAGCCGATACGCCAACTCGGCGATCTTGCCGGCGCGCAGTTTTTCCAAGGTGTCGGCCCACAAACCGAGAACCTTGTCGGCCTCGGGGACCAAACCTTCACAGCCTCCCGCAGCCACGAAGCGGGACGCCTGTTCGAGGAACATGAGCTGCAATTCGAGCACCGTGAACGTAGCGCCGGTGCTGGTCGCGAACTTCGCGGTGAAGGTGAGATCGCGGCTGATCTGCGCCAGAGCGTCGAGCGGATCCCGAAGGACCAGGTTGAGATCGACCGAGCCGGCCTCGATCATCGTCAGAATGATTTGCAACACCCCGGCCTTGAGGTAGGCCGCCGTCTCCTGCAGGTTTGAATCGTAAAAGATGCAGTGCAATCGCGCGCGCTCGCCTTCCTTGTTCCCACTGAGTGCTTCGTCTCGTTGATTCACCAGGCCGCGATGCGCCGTGGTATCGAGACTGCTGATGGACTCCATGAAGTCTGCTCTTTGGCTCAATTGGAAATCGGCGGGCGGTGCGCCGTTTTCGCTGCCCACCTTGCCGGCGCCGGTGAAGACCACCGAAGAGACCTGGTAGGAAGCCAGCCACGGCAGGTATTGCCATTTGCGGTGGAAGATATCCGAGAACGCGCGTCTGGTGATCGCGACGTTCAGATGGCTGCCGAAACTGTTCCCCCGCCCGTCCGAGGTATTCGCCATTACCTGAATCGAGTGGGATGCCTGGAGCTTCTGGTCGGCGTGCTGCCGGGCCTCGTCGGCGATCCGCAACATCGCATGGAAGGCGGCGACATACTCTGCCGCGCTCCTCACCTCGGGCGTGCACACTTCTAAGTGATGACAATCGATATACGCAGCCCCGCCATTGGGAAGGAATCTGCGCCCCCACTGGTGCGGCTCAAACCCCCGGGTAGCCCGGGTGCCGTTCCGGGAGGCTTCAGATTCCTGAATGGCCGGCAGGCCTTCGATTTCGCGTAACAGAGCGCGGGAAGCCAACTCACTGGAGCCAGCCTGCCGGTTTAGCCCCTGGATGAAGTTGGCCAATTCGCAATCGGCGCCGATTAGTTTTGGCGTGTGCATGGAGAGTCCTTTCAGGCTCCGGAGATCGTCAGATACTTCAACCTGCCGCGGGCATGCCGCGGGCCCGACCGCTCGACCTTGACCACGTCGAGATCGTCGGGCAACCCCACCAGGTGTTCCCGGGCGTTGGCCGGCGTCAGGATGCGGGACAGCCTGTCGAGTTCGCGGTCGACGGCGGCGAAGAGGTCCTCGATCCGAACACCCTGGGAATGCGTGGTCACTTCGCGCCAGCAGGCTCGCTCCCGCGCCGCGTGAGCGATCTTGGCCAGGCTCGCTCCTGACATCAGATCGGCCGGTTTCACGGGCCGCTGGCTGCCGTCGCGGAAGATGAGCGAGCAGAGGTCCGACTCTCCGTTTGGTGCATAGAGCCGACTCACAGTTGCGTCGATGATGTGGTCTCGCGTTGCTGACGGGCCGCCCGATCCGTTGAGCGCATAGTTAATGCCGGGCGTCAGATGCTTGGCCAGAATGGCCCGCGCGGCCGACATCCCAGGACGGCCGACCCGGATCTCCTTATCGCCGAATCGGCCGGGACGAAGCAGCGCCGGATCGAGCGACTCCCGCCGGTTGGTGGCGCCGATCATGAGAATGTTGTGATTGCGCTGGCTCAGCACCCCGTCCAACTCGGCCGCGAAGGCCTGCAAGACTCTGTCGTCCACGGCAGAGCCGGCTCGCCCGCGCGTCGTGCCAATCGAGTCCAACTCGTCGAAAAAGACAACGACTGGTGCGCGCCGGTCTTTCTCCCCGGCCGAGCGCGCGGCCCCAAACATCTCGCGCAGGTAGCGCTCACTCTCCCCGTACCATTGGCTGCGCCATTCGCCCGGGCGTACGCTGATCATCCGCGCGGGGGCGCCCGAGATCTCACCGATCCAGTGGGCGATTGCCCCAGCCAGCATGGTCTTGCCCGTGCCCGGCGGGCCGGCGAGCAGCATGGCGCCGTTGGCCGCCACACCGTAACGGGCGGCGGCCCCGGGATGGAAGAACTGGAGCGTGACCAGCCGCCGCATTTCTTCGATCTCGGCATCGAGCCCGCCGATATCGGCAAACGTGGCCTTGGGTGGCTCTTTCGCGAGGAAACGCTCACCGGCGGAGCGTGGCAGCCTTTCGAACGCCATCAGCATACCGCGGTCGAAACGGACCATATCTCCGGCCGTCAAGCCGTCATTCCGGAGACCGCCGGCAACGTCCAGCGCTACTTCTTCGTCGCGGCTGCGGACCACAATCCGGGTCTCGTCTAAATGGCGGTCGAAGGTTCCGACTTCGCCCCCGCGCGACCCTCGACCGCCCGATAGACCCATCACCTGGTGGAGTTCTGGGTTCAGCAGAACTTCATCGCCAGGCCTCAGTTCATCGACCTCGACCCCGTCGGCGCCATGGACCACACGCCTGCCGCCGCCGGGCAGCACCACCATGAGGCCGCTCTCCACGGCGCCAACGAACACCGCTGGGAACAGGGGCGGTTGGGTCGTCTTGCGGAGGGTCTCGCGGAGTTTCTCCTGCTCGATCCGCACCTTGTCCAGTCCTTGTCGTAATCGCCCAATTTCCGTCACGAGGCGCCGGTCGATCTCTTCGCTCGTCTTCGGTGACGTTCGAGCCGCGGCAATCATCTGCAACTTCTCGTCGAGCGGCAGGTCCGACTGAATCACGTGCTTCACCAGGTCTACTTCGGCACGCATGCTTCCCCTCTCTTTTCGCTCGCCTTCCGGCCATCGTCCACAACAGGGCCGATCCATGCCGGCGGCAGCTCTCCTCCATGAATGTGGTAGCCTCTTCGCCCTAGTTGCCCGCCGTGCCAGCCGAACATCGCGAAGCGGACCTCGCCATCCGCGACATCGCTACAGACCAGGGCCGCCGTGTAAGCCCGGGGGAAACAGGCACGGTGGAGGGTGCTATCCTCCTCCGACAGGAATCCAGCTTGCAGCGGGCAAACACGTTGCCTTTCCTCCGGGCATTGCCGGCACCAACTGGCGACCGGGTGTGAGTGCCACCATCCCAGCACCGACTCCCCCTGCTTGCGCAGCGCGACGATCGACCGCACTTCTGTCCAGTTCGCAGCGGAGAAGTGGAGCCTTGTCTCGGTGCCGACGGCCCATCGGGCGTGGATCTGTGCCGTCACTTCCACAAAGAGGTCGCGCGCCTCGGGATCCCAGCGCAGGTGGCCGATCAGGATTCCGCCAGTTTCGACACCCGGCGTGCCTCGTGTGCAATCCGTGACTTCGGCCAGCACCTGCCGCGGCAGCGCAAGGCGAGGCTGATCCGAACCCGGCTCCACTTCGCCACCTATGGCTTCAGTCCAACGTCTCTCCCTCGGCGCGGGAGCCGGCGCCGCTGTCACGCTGAAGCGCCGTGCCCCCACCGTTTGCGGAGCACCGTCGTGCCGGTAGGCAGTGACCAGGTAAATGAAGGCATCACCCTCCTTGAGGAGGCCACGCGCGACGTAATCGCTCGAAGCACGACTCGCTGTTTGGCGGAACACCGATATCGGAACCTCGTCAAACTCGGTATTACCGTTGGCAGCCACCCTCAGTGCCGCGACGTACGGCTCGCCGAGCTTCGATTGCCAGACTGGTTCGATGGTCATCGGCCGATCGAACTCTGCAGCGGCCGGTGGCCCGTGCAGGCGCAGGTACGCCAGCCGCCCCGCCTCCAAGACGGGCGAGAAGTCGGGTTCGACCGGCTCTCGCCCGATCAACTCTCCGGTCGGTCGCAGGATTTCGATTACCCAACGGTACGCGACCATTACCATCTCCCGGCATCGATAGTCGGCTGCAGCACGAGCTTTGTTCCCGTGGTCAGCGATTCTCCCACGCGCTCATCCGCCCGCAAGTGCCGTCCCTCTCCGGTGTGGAGAGCCTGGTAGAGCAGCGGGCGGCCCTCTGAGTCCGCAGCGGGAAGATCCATCTCCTTGACCAGGGCATCCAGCAACTCGGCAACGGTCGCGTCGTCTGGAACATCATCGACAAACACATGCTTCTGCTCACTCACGTCGGTAGCCATCAGCGTCATTGGTAGTCACCTTTCCTTCTTCTGTCGTTCTTTCTGAACCCAGGGCCAGGTATGCCATGGCGGCACGCTCGTCCCCAAGCACCGAAACCTCTTTGGCGAAATGCCGGCAGGCGACCTCAAGAGCTGCCAGCGCATGGCCCAGCATGGCCGCGGAGAAGCCCGCCTCCAGCCGGACGATAAAGCCCGCACGCGACTGCTCTCCTACATTGATGAGGTATCCGGCTGCCATCCGAAGATGGCCACTGGCGCGTAGGAGCAGCATGGCCGCCACCCGGCGAGTGTTTTCCGACTGGTGTCGCCCAGCCGCGACCGTAATGGTGAGATTCAGCCCGCCAGCGTCGGAGGTGGTCAACTCCGCCCGCATCGAATGGAGCGGAACCATCAGCCGGTCGTCGCGGCGGTGGCACGCGAACCCGACATCCCCGACCTGAGCCTGCAATGCGGCCAGCCCGTCGCCAGCCGGCATGCCCACCGCGAAGCCCACTTCGTCGCCCACGTCCGCAGGCGCGTCCCTGCGAAGGCTGACGCGGTCGGTGGGTCCCTCAAACACATATTTCCATCCCCCGTCGAGCGCGTGGTTCGCGGCGGCCAAGTCCAGCACATCTCCCGTGGCCACCGAATCGCGGCACACGATCCAGTCGCCCTCCCGGGTGCCGTTTGTCATGTTCCCGTCTCCCGTCTGCGGATTTTCAGACGAAGCTCCCGTGCCCGCAGGGGCCGGTCTTCGACCGGAAAGCGGTCACGATTGCGCCTCCCCCATTGCGCAGCCTCCGGATTGAGGGCATCGTGCAGGGCGACGCGCCGCCACGTGATGATTTCGAACAACTGGTAGAGCAAATCGACCAGTCCCACTCCGGCAGTCACGTGGCCGAGGCAAACGAAGGGCGGCCGGATGTGGGGGCTCCACACGTCATCCGGACCGAACCACGTGACCAGTTCAATCGGTTGCAGCCGCCGCAGATGATCTGGACCGAAGTAGATGCCTGCCTCGAACCCCGTGGCCGCTTCCACAACGCCACCAGCTCTGCGCACGAACCCCTTACAGTGAAACACAGCTGCGTAATGCTGATGATCGAGGTGCAGCAAGTCGAGCAATGGAGTAGACGCGGCGAGCGCCATGCCCTGTTCATACTGACGATCGAGGAAGGATTCGAAGATTCGATCACGCATCTCCGCCTCCCAACTGGATGTAACGCTCACCCACCGTGAGGATATCGCCTGAGGTGAAGCCAAAACGTGATAGCGGGCGCGTCAGCAACGTTTCCGGCAGTTCCGCCTTGCAGAGTTGGTCCGTCATATCGAATCCCGTGACCTCGGAACGACCGCCGCAGCGGCGGCACATCCGCCCCGGAGGGCGAGTCTCCCGGATCAACCGCCAGGATCGATCCACCCGCCCGCACGCCTGGCAGGCAGTCGTCTTCGCGAACCTCTCCCGGCCCGGCATGCGAATTACTGCGTCCCGTGAACCAGCCAACGAGAAGAGGTCATTCATCGTCGTTTGCTGTGGTGCCGTATTGAGGCGCTCAACCGCGGGTAGGAGGTGATGGAACCGGCAACGCGGGTTACGCTGCAACTGCACGAGGTAATGCTTGTGCCATGCGGTGTCGAGAACGATCTGTTTTCCTATGGCAGCTTGTTCCCGCCCGTCGGTCAGGAATTTGCGGCACTCGATGGCAAGCAACCCGGCAGCGACCGCTCCCAGGCAGGCGGGTGCGTTCGTCCGAGGCGCCTCTTGCCCGCCACAAGCGTACTCTGCTTCGAGGGCATCGTAATGGCGCTGGTCCCAGGAACACTCCAGGCAGGGAGCGTCGGGCGAAGGCTGGTACACGCTGATCCGGACCAGTCCCCCATCGGCCTGAACCCCACCATCGATCCACGGGATCCCCAGCAACCACGACACCTCGTTCAGGTACTGCCGGGTGGCCAGGGTGTCCACCGCAGCCAGCAGGACGTTGCAAGACAGACG
This sequence comes from Bryobacterales bacterium, assembly GCA_003167275.1. Classification (GTDB taxonomy): domain Bacteria; phylum Acidobacteriota; class Terriglobia; order Bryobacterales; family Bryobacteraceae; genus JAIQFL01. Next base: position 10,419 of record PMTT01000912.1, read on the forward strand.
GCCTGTGGGAAGGTCCTCCACGGCAGCGAAGACTCCATCCACGGCAAGATCTGGACGCGATCGGCGCAGCCTCGCGGCCAGCACGTGGGCCTTTGCCTTTTTGGAGTCGCCACGTTCCGCCAACTGCGAGGGTGAGTTGTCCGGCTGGAAGCGGTCGCGGTCTATCACCGTCAGTCGGCGGACTTCTGGCAGTCGCGCGACCAGCCCCGCGGCGAAGGAACCGATATTCCCCAAGCCAACCAGAGTCACCTGCATTGCTGCAACTCCTCCGGGGTCCATTGATACCCGGCGTTGAGGTCAGAAAGCTGAGGACACAACGAGCAGGTAGGTGCATACGTGAAGCAGGGCAGTTCCTCGGTCTGATGATGGACCGCGCTGCAGCGCGGACATCGGACCACGCGCTGGCCAGTTGAGATCGCCTGCTTGCAGCGGGGACAGAACACGGCCGCGCCCGTGTACTCCTCCATCGTCGCCAGAACCTCGGTCGAGAAGAACAGGCACCGACCGTCGATCGCAATCTCGTCCCGGTCTTCCAGGACATGGATGCCCGCAAGGAGGGGAAGTCCGTTGACCTGCACGCCGCGGGTAGGCGGAGCGCAGAGTACCCACTCGCGCCCCACCGAGAATACATCAAGGTCCCCGCCGGGGCCGGTGCGCGGTACCGGCGGCGCGACCGACAGATTGTAAAAGGCGGACGCCAGAGGCATGACCGCCCACGAGTCTTGGTAGCGCATCCAGAGGTTCGCCATCGGTCTACTCTTGGAGGCAGATTAATGGGAAAAGCCTGTCTCCGACCTGAGCTCCGATTCGTTCACCGAGATTAAGCTGGTATCGCACTCATGAGATGGCAGCTTCCGCCTGGAGCCGGGCTGAGTTCTCAGCGCCTCACAGCCACTCACGACTCGAAAACTATCGACGGGCCCGGACGCGGGTGAAGCATCAGCGACAGATCGCGATGCAAACGAGCCGAACAAAAACTCTTGACCACGGGTAGAGGCGGCGTTAAGAAACCGGGGCCGAACCAGCGTTGCCGACCCTAGCCGACACCGATGTTCCATGGTGGGTTGGTTTTCGCCAACAGGCGAACCGAGACGACATTGATGCCCTTTACTCCTGAAAAGAAACGTGCCCCGGCCGTCATTAGCTGCCGTAGCGCCCGTGCTGCGCAGCCCCGGATGTACTCATCCGGATCCTCTAGCCAGTTCCGCAGTCGCGACACAACCTCCGGTGTGGCCGCATCCAACCCAAGTGCCCCCAGTGCCCTGGCTGCCGCAAGGCGTACTTGGCGTTCCCGATCCAGTAAACATCCGCTCAGACGGACGACCACGTCTGGTTTCGCCGCCGCCTTTCCTAGACGACCAAGTGCCTCGGCACTGCGACTTCGCATGTCGAAGTTCGGACTAACCAGACACTCAATCAGTCCCGCGAGAACTTCCGATGTCGCCGCTTTCGCGCCAAGCTTTCCGACTGCCTCGATCGCGCTTTGCCCCACGGACCCGACCGGATCGTTCCGCAACCCAATCAGGCGAGTTACAACTTGCTGCGTGCTGGCAAGCGATCCAAGGCGCCCAAGCGCATCTGCGCCCCGCCGTCGTACAAGCCAATCAGGATGGGTCAGACACTCTAACAACCAAGCAACCGCCTCCGGCGTGGCCGCTGCCGGGCCCAGGCACCCCAGCACATCGGATCCGTGCGGTAGAGTTTCAGTCGCCCAAAAGCTCGTCCGCCCATGCCACCCAGGTTCCTGTAGTCGCGCTAACAACGCCGTCACAAGAAGTGCTGCCGTAGACGCACCGAGCAGCGCACGTCCCAGCCCCGCCAATGCTCCCCGCGCGCTGTCGCGCACATTAGACTCTGGATCGAAGAGGCACTTCGCCAACGGTAGTAATACCTCTGATGCAGCGGCGGCCCCAAGCCTCCCCAGGGCTTCGGCTGCCGTCTTCTGTATGATCCAGCCCGCCGAGCTGCCCCAGTCCTCATCCGGCTCCCAGCCAACCGGGCTGCCACTGTACTCATATTGGAGCATCTCTACCAGCCGGAGAATCACGGTTCGGTCCGTCCTGGCCCCCACCCTCCCCAGTGCCTCCACCGCATTACGAATCACGTACCAGTCCGGATCCTTCAGACATTGAACCAGTCGAGCCACATTCACCGGCGTAGCTGCGGTAACACCCAGCCCCCCCAAGGTAGCTGCTCCAGTTCGCCTGAAATCCACACTGCCAGCCTGTACCCACTCTCCAAGACACGTAATCACTTCTGCCGTCACCGAAGTCGGGCCCAGTCTCCCTAACGTGGTCGCAGCATTTATTCGCACATCCCCATCAGAATCGTTGGTCACCCATTCTCGTAACTGCGTTACCACCGGCGGAGTGAGCGCCGCCGTCCCGAATCGTTCGAATACCCTCCACGCGGTCGACGCTGCGGAATAGTCGCGATCACGCAACTGTCCCAGAAGGAGGGCCACAACCTCCGGCGTCGCAGCAGCTGCTCCGAGCTTCCTCAGCACGCGCACGGCGCTGTCCCGCGCCACGGAATCTCTCAGCCACACCAGAAGTCGAGCAAGCACCGCAGGGGTGGCTGCGGCCGTGCCTAGCTTTCCTATCGTGTCTAGCGCGCTCTCGCGCGATTGTTGATCTGGATTCAGCACGCAGTTCAGCAAGTGCTCAAGCACAGTCGGTGTCGCCGCCCCCGAGCCGAGTTGTCCAACGCTTCTTGCAGCACACGCTCGCACTCGGGCGTCCGAGTCCGCAAGTAAGCTGGCTACCAACTGCAGAACACCCAACCCTGGACTAACTTGGCCGTCCACAAGAGCTAAGCCCCCCAGCCCACTACACACCCCCCCAATCGCCGCCGTCGATCCCCGATGCAAATGCCCCCAATACACATCCCAACCATCCGCTGTAAGCTCGTCGATCAGCCCTCGAAATCGGCCCCTCACTTCGGCGGGAATCTCTCCTAGACACCGCATCGCGAGTCCTAGCCGGTGCCTACACAGGTCGTCTGCACCCGTATCCTTCAGCATGTTCAACAGCGGTGCGGGATCACCCAAAAGCCCCGCCATGATCGTTATTACCTCCTCCCATCCCGGCAGCCACACTGTTCTGTCGATCAGCTCTGCTACCTTCTCCCAACTCTGCCGGTTGGCTACCTCCGACAGTGCACAGGCGGCCAGATATTCATGTAAGGTGCGGTGCAAGAAAAGGAGTGGTTCCCAATCTCCGTCCCCCACACGGATCAGAAGTCCGTCCCTTTGCAACTCCTCGATTAACTCCGTCGGCGTTCGGTCATGGAGTTCGTGATTTCGGGGCAACCCCATCGAGCCGCGTTAATAGCTTAGTTCGCAGGAGTGAGACGCCGAACTGATCGTGACCCTCCGAGAACAACTCGAGGCCTACTGGACACAGCACCTCCAATACCGCGTCTATGTAGGCCGGACTCACCCTTTCCGCCCCATCTTCCTCACCCTTCCAATCACCCAGCAGTCCTCGCAGGCATTCGTTGTAAAGCTTGCCACGCGTTGTTGGTAACGACAGCCGTTTCCGCTCAAACGCCTTGCAAAGTAGAGCCAGCATCAGCGGTATTCGCGCCAAACCCTGCACTTGTCCTACACGTTGCAGCCTGTCAAGAAATTCCGATCCTTTCCGTCCATCCGGCCCAAACCAGACTCGAACGAACGATTCGATCTGCGGTGTCTCCCACGCCACCAACTCCACTTCCACCAGATCTGTCACCGGGCTGCCTCCGTAACCGACAATCCGGGATGACAGCAACATTCGCAAGTCCGGGAACTCCTCCCCAAACCTCCCCAACCGTTGACCCAGCCGTTCCCGATAGTTCGGCGCATGCCGTGACGGCGCGCCCTGCTGCCGCGGTTCGAGCGGCACTTCGTCCCACGCATCCAGCAACACTACGCAACCCCCGTTGCGCAGCTTCCACAGCACCCACCGCCGGAATTCCTCCGTGCGATCCTGCCCGGCCAGGCGAACTAGCGCATCTTCCACCGCGTCGTCGCTCTGGTTCAACTCAGAACACCGTGCCAGAATCGGCAACACGAGATCGTCGAGCGACACCTTCCATTGCTCTAATTGCCGCTTCCCCTCCAGTGCCAGCCGCCGCGTTTCCCACTGCAGCAGCCAGCTCTTCCCGAAACCCGGATCGCCTAGAATCACAGCGCGGCGGAAACGCCTGCCTGCGTGTTCGTCCCATGGGATCGACACTGGCATGTCGGGTTCATCATCTCTGTCCCCTTCCGCATCGGAATCCGGCTCGGCCAGCTCCGGCCGCGCCTTCCTCGGCTTGTAGGCGCGACGTTCGTCGCTTTGTCCCGCGCGGTGCAGGCGTTCGCGTTCCTCCGCCAGCCAGTGTTCCAGTGCTTCGCGGTCCTCGACCACCTGCACCATCTGACGGACTTCATCAAAGCTCGTGCCTCCGACAGTGCCCGTGCGTAGGCGTTTCGGGTAGTACCTCGGGAGCTTGGCTGTGCGAGTGGATAGCTCGTGCAGGTATGCTAGTACGTCTTCGACCAATGTCGAGCGGATACTTACCAATTGCGTTACGGTGGCCATGGCAGTTTAACAAATCACACGAGTTCCTCGATGCTGCGAAAGTAGGGGGGGCCACTCGGCGGCCAAAACAACCTTAATCGGGCTTTCTCGCACAACACAGTGGCAGCGACCAGCGCTTCATCTTTCACTGCACCGTCGGGATCGCGCAGCAGTGTTTCCAGTGCGCCGATCATCGATCGAGTGACTGATGCACCAGTGCCTGCGATCGCTGCGGCCGTAGTCTTTCGCACGGGCGAATCGGAGTCGGCCGCCAGACTTACGATGATAGCAACCAATGGCAGTGCTCCAGCTGGCCAGAGATCTGGTAACGATGCGAGAGACGTGCGTATCACCGGGTTTGGGTCCGCCGCCCATGCGTTGATCGCGTGAAGGGTTTTCTGCCGCGCCATCATCCAAAGTTTCTTGAGTTCCTGTCCTCGTCTACGCTCGTCCGCGGGGAACGGCAATTCAAGTCCTTCGCGAACTCGACTGATTCGCTCACCGACAGATGGAGCACGGGCGGTACCGCCGGGAACCCGCGAGGGAACTCTTACCGGGGGCAGTCTGGGACAGTTTGGGCCCTTAAACTCCTTCTGAGCCCTCTGCAACAATGACTCTGAGATAATTGGCCCCATCTTTGCTAGGGCGACCGCGACGTCTTCGCCCGCCTCGGGGTCGGGGCTTTGGAGAACTTCGGCAATCAAGACGAGGTGTTGTGGTGTTATGTGCTCCCCTGACCCGCCAATTACGTGGGCACATTGGTTCCGCACAGCCAAAGGCCCAAAGCGGTATAGGCCAGGAACAGGACGGGCATCAACGATACTATAAGGATCGACGAGCAGTTGAACGAGCTCGGAAAGAACATCAGCATTGGGCACGGGAACAAGCTCTCGGAGAGCCGCGACGGCTTCGAAGACGCAAATCTCGTCTCTAGATCGGAGAAGACCACGAAAGAACTTCCAAATCGGCTGACCCTCGATCGGTACAGCAGCGTCACGAATACTCGCCAGGACCCGGTTTGTGTGGGCTAGCCTCAAACGGGAGTCTCTATGGCCTCGCCAAAAGGCATAGCCAGATGTTGCTATCTCTCCGAACCGCGCGGCGAGATTGAGTGGTGCGGACTGGGATGTGTTCGGCAAGCAACGAACTGCCAACACCAGCCGGTGTCGAAAGTAATCATCTTCTTCCAACAGGCACTGGTAGAAAGTCTCGACTGTGTTCCAATTGTCGGTTTCGGCAGCTTTCGATCCCAGGTGAGCGGACAGAAACACGAGCACCTCTTGCCAATCCGGGTCCCACGCGGTTCTCTTCACCGGATTCCAGCCCCCGCCCGAGGCCAGCTCGGCCGCCCACGCCATAGCCGCCAAGCACTCTCCAAAGCTGCGATGCGTGAACATACACCGCGTGCCGGGCTCGTCCTGCCCGCACGGCACCAGGATCCCCGCGTCACGGAGGTCGTCGAGAAAGTGCTTTCGCGCCGCCATCCCCCATTGCTTCTCCAAACCCTCGATGACCTTTTGCACGTCGGAGGGTGCCCACAAGGTCCGGTGCGCATTCTGCCTGCATAGAGCGAGCGCCACCGCCGAGGCCCACGACAGGAACATCGCAACCTGGCTAGCCTTCGGCCTGGGTTTTGCCCGCTTTGCCCACAACTTGACAGCGTCTTCCAGGAAGGAGGTGTACAAATCGCTTCGCCGTTCCCAACGCGGCAACTCCCGCATCTCCTTCTGTGCTGTCTCCGCCGCCCGGCAAGCCAGGCGCAACAGCAAGGGGCAACGCAGGTCCTCTTTCACGTACCCCTGTTGCTGGATATGCCCCCACAGACGCTCCGCCGCCACCGGCGATCCATCCGCGAGCCAGGCATCGAGCGCCGAGCGCATCTGCTGCTCCTCGAACGCCAGCAGCTCCATCTCGTCCTGCTCCGACACGAGGGCGGGCGGCAGCGGTGTGTATCCCGCGAGTCGCGAGCTGAGCAACAGCCGGACATGTGGGTGTTGGCGACCCAGTGTGGCTAGTGCCGCATCCAGTTTTGAGCGGGAGACGGGCACCTCATCCATCGCATCCACCGCAATCAGGCACTGCCCAGAAGCGATCTTGCCGGCGAGAAACTCCCGTATTTGGCCATCGGCTGGCAGCCGGTGCAGGCGCAGCAAGCGGACAGCTATTCGCGGGAGTGGGTCATCGCAACCGCCGATCCACGTCGCCAGGCGGTCGGCACGGACGCATACCGCAAGTTCGATCGCCTCCGGTGACGCGTGGTCCTCGTCCACCCGGTCCTGACACTGGCGTGCGCGGCGGCCCGATTCGTGCCAGAGCAGCATGGTCTTGCCGAATCCGGGATCCCCCAGCACGACCGCCCGCTGCCACCCGCCACGTACCTGTTCCCAACTCACGACCGGCCGTGGCTCCGGGAGGTCCGCCTGGACCCGCGCGTCACGAAGGTCGGGGCGCCGCTCGCGTTCCAGGTCGTCATAGCCGCGGTAATCGCCAGCCCTTCTTCTCCGCTCCAGTTCTTCGTATTGGGCTTGGGTCAATCGCGGTCTCAACCCGCGCGCGACCCTTGGGACCACAAAGAGGCGTGCCAGGTCCTCCCAGCGTTGAAAGCGCCGACCCAGGCGCGGGGACGCTTCCTCGTCCAGGATTCTGCGCAACTCCCCTTCCGCTAGCCCGCGCAGCAGAGCGAGTTGGCGTTCCACCTGGGTTGAACGGATGTGGACAAGGTAGCAACCGTCGCATTCATGGTTGAACCGATACTATAACTGACTTGCTCGGGGTGGGCGTCACGCGAGTCGCGCGGCTGATCCGATGCGCGGGCTGCCAATAAGCTCTGGCGCCCCGGAATGCCTGAGGATTCGCTTCGAAAACGCCTGCCTACCCTGGGGTAATAGCTCCATCGCGTGCCACCCATTCCCGTCCTGATCTGTACACGTGCACGACACCCACAACTGCCTTTCAATTCAATCAACGCCTGCGGCCGCTTCAAATGCACCCACCATGGCGGTGGCCATCAGCCGTTCCGCCTGATGACCGGCTTCGGTTTGGCCGTTTCCTGACCTATCGATGAATCCCAACTGGCGCCAAGTTGGGTGGGCGATGAGGCGCGCTTCGGCGAAGACTTTCTCCCGTTTCTCTGCTGGGAGACTACGAAGGGCCGTTACCATCGTGCGGAAGTCCGGGGCCGTCTTCAGCCATTCCACCACTTTTTCCGGACGCTTTGCCCTGACAAAAGCGTCGAAATCCACGTCCGTGAAACATTCGTATGCCCATTCTCCAGTGGACTTGCGCACTTCGACGTGCTGCTGCCAGCGGATGACATCCGCCAGCATTTGTTCAGGCGATTTGTTGGTCCGATCGGGCCACGCGGCGGCCAGGGCGGCGCACCCGGTCAGCCCAACCAACGTTACCAGAATGCCAATACTCATGATCTTCATACAATCTGTCCTCATTGCTGTTTTTGGCTTCAATGGGGCGGAGTCGGGCCTGGCACTTCTTCCCGGCGTCTTCGACCATACTCGAACTTGCCTCTGCCCCTGACTGCGGTGATAGCAGGCGGTGTTTTTGCCTTCGACCACCGAACTGTTCAGCGCATCACGATTGACGCGACGAATTGAAGAGAAGAGCGGAACCATCCGTCCCCGCGCCCACCCTGAGCGGTGGAGGTTTGCGCCGGTGTTTGTGCCCGAACTGGCCGCGGGGACGAGCGATCACAAACCGGTTATTGATGTCCGACCTGTCGGCGCCGAATTGTCGGCGCCGAATTGTCGTGAGCCCGCGGTGCGGCCGACCAGTCTCCGCCGGTGCTGCAGTAAGACCGGCACCGCTTCCAACAGGACAGATGCGGCGCCGGACACGCAGAAGACAAAGGTTGGAATCAGGCTCAGCTAGTGCAGCGACGTGCACAGGAGCCTAGCCTGCGAACTGAATAGCGCGCTGGGTTGTGCGCAGTGGACACCTGTTGCGGCTTGCGCATTGGGTAGGAGCCAATGCGTCCACCGCGTTGAAGGAGCGGAGCCCGGCGGTAACAAGGAATTCTGGTCCCACATGATCGAGAGGCCTGTGTAATCACAGCTCGCGCTGACTAGCACGGGGTGATCCTGGGGGCAACTCAACTCCTTGGTTCCGCTGTAATTTACCAGTATCCTGGCGAAGGGCGAAGTCGAAACGGCCGCCGGGACCAAGACCGCCTTTTCAGAACTCGGTGGGCGGGCTGGTAAAGCACTGTCATTCTCTCCTTCCACGGGATCGACCGATAGGTTCACGTCGCCAGTCCCGGTATAGCGGATGCTGGTTACCTTAACAAGGCTACCGCCGGAACCATCGGGTGTCGGGACCATCAGGTAGAGTTGCTTTGGTTCGCCGTTGACCAAAAACTGCGGCACCACGCGGCCGGCCTCGGCAGGTCCCGGAAGAGCCGCGGATTGCGATTGCGCGCCGGCCGGTAACCCGGCCACTACAACCGTCAGTACGAAAAGCGGAGCGAGCGTTGTCATCTTTTGGTTTCCTTTCAAACTTGTTATGCCATGCGAGCGCGGGGCGTCGGAGTTTAGGCCGCCCAATTGATCGAGTCACACGCACCGGCGCCGCGACCAACCGGAGCCGGCCCAAAACAAGCCAACCCGCTGAATCCAACCCGGGCTTCCCACGACCCGCCTGCTCCATATAACGGTTGCGCGCCAAGAGTTTTCAATTCGGATCGAAAACAATGCGGACAAAAATCTGGTTGTTGGTGTTGAACCAAGTTCTTTCGGGTGCGCCGCTCTAGTCATTGCTATGGCCGGCCGGACGAGGCTCAATGCGTGCAGTTGGGCGGCGTCGGTGCCGAGGCGGAGGGTACCGGGACGATACTTCTCGCGCGAAAGGCCAGAAGGTCCGTTAGTCTCCAACGGGCGGCGAGCGCCCTTTCGCTGGAAAGGAGACTTGTGCTGTATAAAGAACGGCGCTGGCTTGCCGGAGGGGAAGACCGCCAGGGTTGGGGCTTCGGCATTGACGGCCAGAGTCCGTGGGTTCCCGACACACCCAGTTGAAGCCGGAGCTCATGAGGTCTTCTGTTTGAGCGGAACGGCATGAGGTCGCCGGCAGGCTGAACGTCAGATCCTTCTGGTGTCGAACCCAGCGAATCTAACCCCAGCGCGAATCCGGTCAGATCACAGCGGCGCTGAATCTTACCCTGGAAATCACCACTGCGCCGCAACCGCACCATCACAAGAGCGGCCCCGTGGAACCACCGTTGAACTTCCCGCGTCCGTCTTTGTAAGCATCAGGAATGCCCTACGGGGCTGCCAACCGGGCGACGAGAGGCCACGGTGGATGCGGCTCGGACCTTAGTCCCAGACGCGATGTGGGCGGCGGTGGCCGTCAACCAAGCTCTCGCACTACGCCAAGGCGTGGTTGCCTAGATGCGCAGCAAAGGACAAAGAATGCCCCGATGCGCAAGCCACTATTCGATTAGCCAGTTGCTCTACCAGGTCTTCCAGGAATCCGGTCTCAAACGGTCCCAGTTTATTGCCGGGCTCGGCTATCGCAACACCACCGGCGGCTTACGGTCGCTCGACCGGTGGCTCCAAACCGGCACCGGCGATCAACTGCTCATCGAGCGACTGATCCAAGTCCACGGCATCGATTCGGCGACTGTCCGCCGAGTGCTGGCTGAGACGGAGGCGCAACACCAAGCTGAATACGAGGAGGCGATTCGCCGCCAGGCGGAGTGGGATCGCGAGCACTTCCGCCCGTACGTCTTCGTTGAAACCCCGTTTGGCGTGGTACAGAGTTCCTTCACCGTGGCGGGAATAGTCGCACCAGCCCTGAAAACGATTAGGCTGCCGGAGGGCCTCGTCACGGAGCCGGAGTCGGCACAAATCCAGATGGTCTCGAATCTGGTCCGGCGGCATTACGCTGACCGCCAGGGCAAGCTGCCGTTGTTTGGCGAGATTGTTGGCTATCGATTTATCCGCGCCTATGAGGAGAGCATCCGATTGGACGTCGCCGGGAATGTGATCGGGCGTCACGCGGGCCATTTCGTAGGGCCAGGCGGTTCAATCCAGATTGGCCGGAGGACGGTCGCGCCAACGCTGCTGCTCAAGATGTTCGAGAGGCTCTGATAAGCAACGATCCGCAAGACGGGCCTGGTTCAGTTCGCATACAGGAACTTCGGCGGCTTCTGGATCGGGGCTACTTCGTGGCCCTGCTGGTAGCANNCTCGCTCTATCGGCTCGCCGCTCACATCGCGTCTGTGGCGTATCGGAAAGATCTTTTCGTCGTCCGTATTACGCTCCTTCACTTATGCGGCACATTCCAGCCGCGCCAGACGGAAAGCACTGGTGCACCACGGTGGCGTAAAACGGGACTCCCAAAAACTCCTCCTCGGACTTCGGGAAATCGAGTTCGGGATGCACGAATATTAGAAAGCGGTCATCTGCCGTGTTGGTCCTCAGCCGTCGAGTTTCAGACGTTCGGGTTTTTTTAAGGGACATGTGCGTAAAAGGGACGTCTACGAAAAATTCGCAGTTACATCGAGTATTGACTGTTTACGAACAGCGGTTAGGCAATGAGGCCTCCTGCGCCAGGGTGATCTAAAAGGGTCCAACGCCAAGGAGTCGATCAATGCAGAGTCCCAACAACTCGCACTGCGACCCCATTGCTCCTTCGGCAGGTCCGGTTTCGACAAAAGGTTCTTCGCTGGGTCAATTTCTGGTCTTCAGATGGTGGCCCCAGTCTTCCGCGAACTGCTGGAATCGCGTTTCCAGGATATCGTGGTGGCGCGGTGAAGGAATCACGAAGAAGGTCCGCCGATTGAAATGCAGGAACCATGGCCTCGTCTTGACGACCTCGAAAAGGTCATTCGCAACCGCTGCCATCTGCTCTGCCTGTCCTTTTCGCTGTGCCTGTTGCTGGTATATGACGAGGCTCGCGCCCTCATCCCAGAACCGACGCACATCCTTATACGAGCAGTGCTCCCGGCTACACATGTCCTTGGATCTGTTTTCAAGGCCAGTATCTGGATCCAGGAAGACCAAGCCGCAGCCGCGGACCTCAGCCGCCGTTCTTTCGAGCCACGGGTCAGGGCTCTTCGAAGTCACGCGCCTAGTCGCTCGTAAATCAGAGAACCGCGTATCGCTTGGCCAGATTGATGTCCGGGCAATAGTGGCAATGGTGCGCTGGTTTGACTGGACCAAGCCTTTCAACGCATCGAACAATGCTGGATCGCGGGGGCGAAATGCATCGGAATCATCGTCCAGGTATTCAATCCCGACATCGGGTACCCTGTACCAGACGATCCCGAGTGAAAGCTCGGGAGTCTTTTGCGGATGAACTCCGGCCAATGCCCGGAGTAGTCCATACTTGCTGAAATCGCCGATGTCGCCGACGAATCTGTCCTGCATCAGCACCAGCATACGCTACATCTAGTCTGTCCTCAAGTCGGCTGTAGATTAAAAGCCTGTCGCCTTCCAGACTGTTAGAGGTGCAGGACTTGCAAGTGGTGCTAGGGAAACGAGTTCGAGAACTTCGTTTGAAGAAGGGGTTCTCCCAGGAGTCCTTTGCCGACCATTGCGGCCTGCATCGGACCTACATGGGCGGGATCGAACGCGGCGAACGCAACCTCACGATCCAGACAGTCCTGACCGTCTCCAAAGGCCTCGGGATAACAATGTCCGAGTTGCTCTCTGGTATCGAGCGGCAAATCGAGGCCGCCGAACACCCCCGCAAGACGGCTCCAACTCGGAAGTAGGGTTCACCAGGGCCAGGGGAGGCCTCTCCGTGAACTCGTCGCAACAACGCGCCTTCCAACCCCCGTCAGCGGCCGTAAGTCAACCGAGAGCCTCGGAACCGCCACGGAGGCCATGCCGGCGACGGCGTTCGTCTGGCTCCATCGCACAGCATGTAACTGCGCGGCGGTAAGAGCCGTCCGTTCATCCGGAAAGGAATCACGGTGGAACGAAGTTTGTTGGCATTTTGGGATGGCCAGGAGGTAGAGGTTCATCGACCAACCGGGCAGGTTTTCCGGTTTCCGGCGCACCAAGCGGAGGCCGGCGGCCACGAGGTGTTCGCCGTTGGAACGAACGGAGAGGACGAGGTCTGGGTTCTCACCGGGCCAAGAGGGTCGCAGCGGGCGACGCGCAAAGTGCGATTCACCCAAACAGGCATGTACCGGGGCAACTCAGCGATCTAGACTGCGGCGGTATGCCCACGCCGGGGCCGAGCTGGACTCCGCCAGTGAGCCGTTGAGGGCCGCCACCCTCTGGCTGGTGGCGAGTAGCCCGGCGACGGAGTGGCCGCCCCGGTCGTCATTGGATCTCCTGATAGCCTCAGAGCTTCACAAAGCCCGTGACAGGCGTCCAGCGGTAGCACTTCAATCCAAGAGCAGTCAACTTCTGGGTAACCAGCTTCTGGTACGTGGAGAGGTCTTGGCCTTCCTGCTTGACTTCCACGCACATCACGTCGTCGCCGTTCCAACATAAGAAATCGGGCCAACCTCGCTTCGTAACAGACCAGCCTCTAGCCTGAGCCTTCGTCGCGAATTTCTCCTCGGTCTTGTTGGGGTTGACCCGCTGGAGGTTGACGGCTGCGCATCCATTGTCCTCTTTGGTCGCGGGCCAGCCGTCGGCCGCCGAGGTGGACGCGAACGCATCCTCGGTGGTCTTGTGGTTGGCTCGCTGGCGGTTGACGGCTGGCCGTGCGCCATCTTCGACGGCGATCATGGCCAACTGCTCTCGAAGGCGGTTAACGGCGTGCTGGCGGTTCCGGTTGAATCCTTGTTGCTGCTTCAGTTCCAACTTAGTCAGGCACTTCTGGAGCCATCGTAGCCTCTCCTCAGACGTATGCAAGCGCCCTCGAAGAAACTTCATGCCGATGTTCAGGTTCATGCCCTATGTATCGAGACAGTGGCGGCGGAACCTACGTCGAAACGTGCGGTCTCTCGATTACAGGGCAAAGATGATGACGGGTTTGGAATCACTGATTCTTCGGGTAGGCGATGGCCTTACCAGTGAACCGGTACTTGCCTGGGTGGGTTTCCATTGGGCCCAGGATATACTTGGCAAGGACAGGACAGGATCGTTTGCAGGGTGTTGCCTGTTATTCAGTCGAGGGGCTCCTCCAATGGGCCTCTTTGAACTCAGGTGGAGAGGCGGTTCGCCAGTCTTCTACCTGACGCACGAACTGCCGAAGTGGCCTGGGCTCAGCGGCTTCCGGGTGGGCACGACTGTAGGCCTCCAGATCTTTTTGCCACTGGTCAAACTCTTCTTGGAGCTTCTGGTCCTGCTTCTGCTTAGAATCGATCTCGTCGGGCGGGTCGATCTCATAGGTGCCATCAGATCGCTTGATGTAGCGGATCTGGCGCAGGTACCGTTCTTCTTCTGTCACGATGATAGGGTCCTTCTGGGTTTCTGGTTCTTTCGACGGGACACCGCTTGTCGCATTTGACGCGAGGATCGAACCCCTCCGGGCTTCTGGTGGGGACAAGACGGGGACACCCTGAGTTAAAGATAATTTGATTTTTTTATTTTTCTTCTTATCTATAACCTCGTTTGTCCCCATATTTGTCCCCAACGAATACCTTCCTCGATCCATTCTTTGCACGTGGCCAGCCTTGGCTAGACGCTGCAAGCACTTCTTGGCTGTCTCCCTCGGTAATCCTAATCCTCGTGCCACTTCCGCCGGTGTGGCTTCACCTTGTTTCAAATAGTCTAGAACCTGATAACTGGTTTTGTCCTGCATCTTCCTGGTCTTTTCCAACGTGTATTTTTCTCGAATTCCGGTGGTGATCCTCAGTGCCGTATTGAGGGCACTAGCAAGCTCTACATCGTGCAAATTGAATTCATGCTGGTACCGCCAGGCCGCCAGGAGGTGTTCAGTTTGGCTCCCGGTCCAACCATTCGCCAGGGCGTACTGAGCCAACAGCCGCCAGCAGAAGGTAACGTGTATCCCTCTGCTCATCCATTTTCTGGCGGGGTGATAGGCGTTCAGCCATATCGTTCGTGCCATCCGGTGACGGACGAGCAGTCGATAGACTAGCTTGTCGGGAATGTCGCCTTGAAGTAATTCGTAGCCGGGCAGGCTGAGCCTCCAGCCTCGTTCCCATGGCTTACGCTCGTGCAATTCTGCGGCCCGTTGGGATCGAATCTCAGCGGCGAGAAGTTTGAGTTTGGTGTTGGATTCCTGCATGTTCCTACTGGTATTTAGAGGCTGCGAGGTCCGCCGTCAAGTAGGCTCACGCAACCACTCCCGCCGCTGGTCCCAACGGACGGGCGTCGGACGGATGGGTGTTTGGTCCCTCCATCTTCACACCTTTAGCTTGCACATGTCCGCGCGCTTCTTGGCCATGGCCTGCACCCACTGGCTGGGCATCTGGCCAGGGTTTTTGGCATCGACTGGGACATTGGTCCTCGCCGCCTGGATACGCTTTGCCAGAGCCTCGTCCTTTGACAGCTCGGTCAGCCGGGCGTATTCGTATTCGAGCTTGATGACCAGCTCCGGTCGCGCACTATTGAACCGGTACTTTTCGGTGCTGACACCCAAATAGCCGACGTCCGGGTCGTCGTTCTCCAGCAGGTTCATCGTCAGCACCAGTGTGGCCTTAAATAAGATGGAGATCGACTCGGCGATGTGAGTGGCGTCGGGCTTCTCGGTGCTGCCCTTCTTGGTCCGTTTCAGACCTTCACGGTTAAATTGGACGGCGGTCCAGAGAGCGGATTTGGTGCGTTTGGCCAGCTTCATCAGGTCTTTCAGAGTTCGGGCGACCGAGCTATAGCTGGTGTCGTTCTTGTTTTCCTTTGCCGGTTCCAATTCGTTCAGGTAATCGACCACGATCAAATCAGGATGCTGACCATACTTGAAGCGGAATTCCTCCACGGCGGTGCTGATGTCGGTGGGCCGGGAGCTGGTCAGCAGGTCCCGGACCACAACGCGATACGGAGCACAACGAGCGTGGACCTCCCGCAGGCCTTCGATTTCCAGGCTGCGGTAGCGGTCATTGCGCATATCGGCCAGATTGCTAATGATGCGGGCCTGCAACTCATAGTCCTCGCTCTCGCAATTCAAGTAGAGGACGCCTGCCCCACGGCGCGCGGCTTCGGCGGCGAGATGACAGAGCGCCATCGATTTCCCGACGCCGCTGCCAGCCGCCACCACTCCCACCACTCCCACCTGTCCTCGCGCCAGCCCACCGTTCGTCAGCTCGTCGATGCTGGGCAAGCCCGTCAAGAACCGCTGCTGCGGGCTGTTGAACTTCTCCCAGACGTATTGGGCGTCGCCGAAGCTGAGGCCAGCCAGGGGCCGCGCATTTGAAGGTGATGGACGAGTCGTCCACTGGCTGGGTCAAGGCTTCGATCGTGTGCAATGGCGGCGAACCCTCCGTCCAAGGGAACCCGGATGCCTCTCCGGCCGGGGACCATAAGCTTATGCTGAACGCCCGAGCCGCCGGATCACCAGACGATCTCCGCCGAGCGGTCGAGAGCCAACTTGCGGCGATTCCCGGCACCGTCAGAATGCGGTCCATGCAGTGTTTCAGCCCCGCACCTCCGAAACCCGAAAAACGTGTGGGCTACGTGGTAACCGACGTGGACTAGTGGCTTGAGCAGCATTGAGCGGCAACTGCGGATATGCCGCATTGAACTTTCAAATCGGCGTCTGTGAAGTTGCGACTCTGCCTGGCCCAACGATCGCGCGCGCCCATCTCCCCGCGGAACTTCCTGCTGAATGCGGTCCACGTCCGCTCGTCCGCCGCTCCCAGCGCCTCCTTCAAGTCGGTGCTGGGGCGACAGGTTCGGAAACCAGGCGTCATAGTAGTCGAGCCGGGCGAATTCAGACATCGGAACGCCGCGCAGATGACGCCGAACCGTTCCGAGCCGCAAACCTTCGCTAGGCTTTCGAGGCGTGCCCAGTCGCACAATGAAGATGGACATGTGTCCCCCAACGCACCAGTGTGCCCCGTGATGTACATGTCGGGTCCCGCCGCAGGTCCTCCAGGCATTCAACGTTATCAACGGCTCACGCGCAACCCGGAGCGAAGGCGATGCGGTGGGTAACGCCTTCATTGAAGGAACGGCTCGAGGCCACCCATGGATCACAAGATGCTAATATCCATCGGTGGCAAACCGCACAGAACCAAAAACGTTGGGCCAATGGATTCGCTACATCATCGTGGCCCTGATCGCTCTCTTCCTCATCTGGTGGATGTTGCGATTGTACGTCCTGTGAAGCGAATCCGGCTGAGCCATGCCCCTGCCTATCATCAGGCACGAGTTTTTGGAGCGGCTCCCCTATCGTCCTCTCCAGCGCGAAGCTCTGGTTCCCTTCAAGCTTCATGCCGGTGGCCGCGATGAACCCTTGTACGTGCAGACATCAACTGAACATGAGTTGAACCGTGAGTGGCGGGCGGGTCAACACGTGCAAAACAAGGGGCTTCCGGATGGCACCGTCTCCGAGTGGCGCGTTGTGCGGCCGGAATTTATGACGATTGGCAGCGGGAGAGGGTTCAGAAGTCCGAGCTCGGTAGTCGGGTCCGCAGGCGGTGGACGCACCAGCTTTGAGGTACCATAGGCCCGAATTCAAGAAGGATCCAGCAGGATGGGTGAGTACACTTGAACAGGTGCCCTTTGGAGGCAAGCTTAAGGTTCACCTGGGACAGTTAAGGTTCTATGCGGCTGCGAATCGATTCTGGAACGCTCCAATGCACACGGCCGACTTTGTCATAGATCCGCACCGTGAGTTCAGCCTCGCCGTCGCCCGGCCCGAAGAGTGGGGAACCAGCCCCGGTCCGAAGCGGAAAAACCAGCCAGAAGACATCGTACGCGTAATCCCGCCGCGCGGCTCCGGCCAGCGCAGGAACGTCACGAAGGCTAGGATTCTTTGTGCCCCGCACGTTTCGGTAGGATCTCCATCCGAGCCTCGCGGCCCCAGCACCGCTTGCCACTCGGCTGGAATAACGCCGGAACCCTCGCGGCCGTGAAGTTCGACCATGACCACAGTGGCACCCGCGGTCTCCGCATCAGCGACGATTTTCCGAGTCTCTGCTTCGGACAGCCCGCGATTGATTTATTGGATCCGCGCCACGGCACGGATCACATCGGGTGTCATCCAAGTCGCCCCGGGCGGCGACTCGGGGCCGAGTTGTCCCCCGCGCACTCTCTCCGAATAGCGCGTAATACGCCCAGAGCTTCCCGGAAGCCGACTTTGTGATGATCGCGGGCCGGGAACCAACTTCAGGAGAGCGATCTCCCAAGCCGTCGCTTTCAAGCAGGCAAAAAGAGTTGGGCTTGTTCTGAGATCTCAGCGGAACCCGTAGGACCAGCCTGCTACTATTGATGGCGATATGCCCGATTACCCCCCCCAGACATTCACGGATTCAATTGCCGATTTCTACGCTGAAAAACTCAAGGAACGGTTTCCTGAAGCGAAGTTCATGATGAGCGATGGCGATGCTTTCGATCAAGCATTGAGAAACCCGAAGCTGTTCCGTATCGTGAAGGGTTTTGAGGCTTTTGGCTCGAGATTTGAAATCGATAACTACGTCACCATAGAAGGGAAGATTAAAGCCGGATCTTTGGTCGAGTCGGTGGCTAATGCACTGGTTCAGGCAGTAGAGAACGTTGTCCAGCCAGAGCTAGAACCGGAACGTGAGGACGATGCCAAAAAGATCGGCGCCGGCGAACTCTGGGTCATTCATAGGAAGATCGCTGTTGTTGAAACCCTTGGCGCTGCCGTTACTCATTTCTCGATGAAAGACAACGTCGGCGTTTTCGGACAGGCGTGGCATGATGGGAAGCATCAGTTGTTCCTGGCGAAAGCCGAGTGGGCGGTAGCGCGGCATGGTGAAGCGCAGAAAGAGAACATCGCCATTTAGGCTGCCGCACAAAGAGCTTTTGCGGGCATCAGCTCTCGTCAAACTCAATGACTGCGTCGCCGTGGCAGGCCCGGTGGTTAGCAATCTCTTTGGGCGGATCGTCGGCGACTCGGAAAAAGGCCGGCTGCACGGCCAAGGTATTTCCATTCTTAGCACTTGCCGACCCGCGGACCTGGTGATCGACGCGGTTTACGAGGGGGGCACGAAGGGAAATGCCGCAGACGACGTACTGGGCAAAATCATTCCCGGCGCGGGCAATCAAGGCGGCTTCCGGGCGGTCGGCAGTTGGGGTGCGCCACGAATCGTGATCCTGTATTCCAGCATGGACGACGCGGACTGCCCGATTTCATCGACGTGTACACCGGCGTGTTCACGTACTTTGACGACAACAAGAAGCCTGGCCATGACATCCACGACACGCCCCCCCGCGGTAGAATCGTTAGACGTTCCATGCCTCTGACCATCGGAACCCGCTTGGGTCCTTACGAGATCGTCGCGCCGATCGGTGCGGGCGGCATGGGCGAGGTGTATCGTGCTAAAGACACCAGGCTGGATCGCGAAGTCGCCATCAAAGTCCTGCACGCTGCGGTGGCGCAGGATCGCGAGCGTCTGGCGCGATTTGAACGGGAAGCGAAAGTACTGGCCTCGCTGAATCATCCCAACATCGCGCAGATTTATGGATTAGAAGAAGAAGGCGACACGCGTGCGCTGGTGATGGAATTGGTGGTGGGCTCCACGCTTTCCATACCGCAGCCCATCGACACCGCTCTGAGTCACGGGAAACAGATTGCCGACGCCCTGGAGGCCGCCCACGAGAAGGGAATCACCCACCGGGATTTGAAACCGGCCAACATCATGATCACGACAGAAGGCGTCGCCAAGGTACTTGACTTCGGCCTCGCCTCGGTCCCCAGCCGCGAAGGCGCAACCGATGCCGGCACTTCGCCGACCATGACCATGGCCGCCACCCAGGCCGGCCTCATCATGGGCACCGCCGCCTACATGAGTCCGGAGCAGGCGGCCGGCAAAGCCGTCGACAAGCGGGCCGATATCTGGGCATTTGGTGTGGTTCTCTACGAGATGCTGGCCGGAGTACGAATGTTCGCCGGAGAATCCGTCGCCGATACGCTGGCCGCCGTCATGCGCGCGCCGCTCGATCTGGGACGGCTCCCCCAAGAGACGCCGGCCGCAATCCGTACGCTCATCGAACGCTGCCTGGAGCGCAAGGTGCGGGACCGGTTGCGCGATATCGGTGAGGCGCGGCTGGTCATCGATCGGCACCTGTCGAATCCACGGCAGGATGTCGCCGCTCCCATTGGCCGCAGGACCATCCCCGTGTGGGCCATCGCGGCGGGACTGGTCGTATTAGCCGCGATCCCGGCGGCCATCTGGCTTCACGGTTCCGCGGTCCGCCCACTGGCGCGCCGTTTCGAGTTGCCCGCTCCCGCGGCCTACAATTTCAGTCCGGACGGCCGATGGATCATATCCTCCCGTGACGGGTACCTGAAGCTCCGCAAGCACGATGATACGGAGTGGCGCCTGCTGCCGGGCACCGATTCCGCCACTTTTCCGTTTTGGTCGGACGATTCCTCCTACGTAGGGTTCTTCTCTGATGGGCGGCTGAAGTCCGTATCCGTGGAAGGCGCCGACCTCCGGAATCTGGCTGCTGCTCCGGAACCCCGCGGCGGAACCTGGCGCGGTCGCGTGAAAGACGGTGTTCTCGTTTTTGTGTCAGCCGGTCGCCTCCATCGTTTCGACTTCGCCACGCGGCAGGAACAGGATCTGCCGGTGCCCCTGCCACAGGGAGGACAAGTGGCGTTTCCGGTTTTCCTTCCGGAAGGCGACCAGTTCGTCTACCAGATGACGACCGCTCTGCAGTTTGGGACAAATGACGAGGCGTTCGGGGTGTATCGCTCGTCCCTTAGCGCCATTTCCAGAGCGCCCGTGAAGCTGGTGGACACGAGTCTTCTGCATGTCACGTTCGTGCGCCATCCGCACACCGGTGCGTGGCATATGTTTTATGTAGTGGGCCGGCAGGACGTAGTTGGGTATTCCGTCATGACCGCGCCGATCGATCCCCGCACGGGCGACCTCAAGGCCGAGCCGGTAAGAATCCTGTCCGACATTGGGTCGTTTGGCACCACCGGGGGAATCTTTGACACCGCTGCCGGCGGCATGATCCTCTGGAGGCGGAACCCGCCGTCCATTCCCATGTGGAGATTGCGCTGGACGGACCGGAACGGAAACACGCTCTCCACTCTCGGGGACCCCGGCCACTATGCTTCGATTGCCCTCTCACCCGACGAGACGCGCCTTGTCGTCGAACAGGGGTATCCGAATAAAGAGATCTGGACTTACAATCTGCAACGAGGGAGCGGCGCCCGCCTCTCTTCGGAGCCGGGCTACAAAACGAGCCCCGTTTGGTCCCGGGACGGCCGTTGGATTTACTATGTTTCGCGGTCAGACACGAAGCATTCAATCGTCCGCCGTGAAGCGGATGGTGGAGGGGTTCCCCAGGTTCTCTACCTACAGGATCAAGGCGGTTACTTTCAGTTGGATGACGTGACGCCGGACGGACGTTATCTGCTGGGACTTGTGAACGGCCGGCGCCGCGCCCGCACCATCTTCCGGTTCGATTTGAGCGGCTCTGTCGAACGGCCAGCGCTTGAGTCGCTGACGGACGCAGTCGGGGCATCGCTACGGATCACGCTGGACGGCCACCGGTTACTGATCGGCACGGGGAGCTTGAGCACTACAGGATACACTCTCCGGTATCCGCCACGGGATGGTGAAACGGCGCTGCCGATTCCCAATTTCGTGCAGTCTCTGTTTTTTAGTAAGGACGGCAAGACATTATATGGTGTGGCCAACCATCCCAATGTCCGGTTTATGTCGGCAATCCCGATTTTCACGGAGCCCTCGGGCAGTGTCCGCTTCGGTGAGAAGTCGTCTCTCTTTCCCGAATTCACTGTCATTACCGGTGGGTCTAAGGTGGGCGCGGTGACACAAGATGGCCAGCGATTCCTGATCATCACCACCGACACCCCCGAGTTGCTCAACATTCAAGTGCTGACCGACTGGACGACGCTGCTGCCAGGGGTCCCCGCTTCCAGGTAGGTTTGCCTCCGAGAGAGGCGCAGGTCACCGCCGCTGATCCAACCACGCGACTGAAACGTGATCTTCCCTCGCTGAGGCCCCAGGCGGTTACCGACACTCCGTCCCGAATGGTCGGCGACTCGGAAAAAGGCAGCCTGCAACGGCCTCCCGCAAGAACAAGCCCGCACCGGCCCGGACACGTACATGCTTTCGGTCGCTTCATGCGAGAATCAGTCTTCGAGCAATGTCCCAAAGTATTTCCATTCTCCGCGTTGCCGGCCGCCGACCTGTGATCGACGCGGTTTACGAGGCGGGAACGAAAGAGAAATGCCGCAGACGACGTACTGGGCAAAATCATTCCCGGGCGGGCAATCAAGGCGGCTTCCGCGCCGTCGGCAGTTGGGATGCGCCAGGCATGTTCCTGTATTCCAGCACGGACGACCCGACTGGCCGGATTTTTCATCGGCAGGTGCACCGGCGCTACTCAAACTGCGAGATTCGAGCCTACCCCGCTCGTCGTGCGCCCGATGCAGACCCGTCTTGGAGGAGTCGCTTCACCTGCGTAAGGAACGTTCCAGCAGGCTCCCGTTGCTGGCGCTCCCACCTCGCCAGCGTACCCTGGTCCACGCACAGCCTTTGAGCCGCTGCCTTCTGCGTCATCTCCAAGGCGGTCCGGAACCGGACGAGCCGTTCGCCCCAGCCCTTCGCTGCGGCAGCGGATCGTACCACAGGAAGTCGATGATCGCTGGTATGTACCGGATTTCCGGAGCGGAGGCAATCGCCTTCCAGTTGAGAACGCTCGTCTTATCAACGCCGAGCAGTTCCGCGACGTCTTTCTGTAACATCTTCAGGCCGAGGCGCCTTTCCGGATGTGGTCACCCAAAGTGTTCAACTGCACCGGGTTTCGGGTCATTGGGCCTTGTACCTTTCGGCTGAATGCGGCCCATATCCGATCGCCCCGCGCACCGTTCCGAGCCGCAGACGCTCGCCGGACTCCCCGAGGTGTCCGAGTCTCGCAGGCGATCTCACATCCTTCCGTACACAACAGCCCACTCATTTGGCGCCGCAGCAGAGGGCGGCGACACCCCTAAAGGCAACAACCCAGGCACGGGCGTTCTTCATTTCCCGGTCTCCGATCAAACACGAACGAACCATCCACGACGGTACAACGCCCAAGCGATCAGAAACATCACCAGCACGTACGAGACGGCGTAGATCAGCGATGCGTTGTAGGGCGAGGCCAGTTGGGCGAAGAGATGCTCGTACAGCCAGTCGCGGAGCACAACTTTTCCGCCAGCGCCGGTCCAATGGACCCAACTGAGAGCTTCGTCCAGAAATTCGCTCGGCAAGTAAATGACGATCGCGTTCATCCCCATGACGACCAGGGGCTTGACCAGGCGGCGCCAGCCCAGACCATCCACCAGCCATAGGAATCCGGCGAAGAGGACGAAATCCAGACCGGCCATGAAAAGAGTGAAGGAATCGGTCCAGAGTTTCTTGTTGATGGGCAGCCAGGTATTGCAGATGAGGCCGGCGGCGAGCAGGATAACGCCCAGGGCAACCAGGCGCAGGCAGCGCTCGCCGATACTGCGCCGCAAGCCGAGGATGTAGCCTGCAACCAATCCGAGCAGGCAGGTGGCGATCGCCGGCAAGGTGCTGACGATCCCCTCCGGGTCCCACGTCTTGGTC
The DNA here is from genome assembly GCA_003167275.1 of Bryobacterales bacterium. Classification (GTDB taxonomy): domain Bacteria; phylum Acidobacteriota; class Terriglobia; order Bryobacterales; family Bryobacteraceae; genus JAIQFL01. Next base: position 33,588 of record PMTT01000912.1, read on the forward strand.
TGAAGATAGTTGTGGGAACCGAGAACGATCCGATCGACGTAATGCGCGAAGTTGCCTTCTACGTCCAGGCGGCCGGAGCCGTAACCGGGAACCGGAACGAACTCCATGAGCAGCCAGTAAACGGCCATCAGGGACACGATCCAGACGATCTGTCCTCGCAGCCTGGTGGTGAGGTAAATCGCGGCCGACGCCACGTAACAGATTGCGATGCGTTGGAGCACGCCGAGAATCCGCTGGGTGGAAAGGTCGAAGGCCGGATACACATACACCAGCACACCGAGTGCGAAGAGAATGGCGGCACGCCGTGCAGCCTGGCGGAAGAGGTGAGCGCGGGAATCGCCGCGTGCGAGGCGGCGGCCCAGCGAGAGCGTCATGGCAACCCCGACGATCCAAAGGAATGATGGAAACACAACGTCTGTGGGAGTCCAGCCATGCCATTTGGCGTGCTCCAGCGGCCAATAGGTGTGATTTCCATCGCCCGGAGTATTTACCAGAATCATGAACGCCATGGTGGCGCCACGGAAGGCATCGAGCGAAACCAGCCTGCCCGCCGCATTTGCTGCACTCGCGGCTGCCTGTTCCGCGCTTGTGACCGCTCGGACGCCCACGAAGGATTGTGACATCAACGTGATCTTACCGCGGATGTGCCGGATCTGGTCACGGCAGGTCTATTCGATGGAAGGTGGCGCATCGTGCCACGCGAGCATCCTGTCAGGTCCAAAAAGAACAGTCCTCAAAAAAGACCGGCGCGACCAAAGAACACGCGCGCTTGAGCGCAAACTGGACATAGACGCTTTACCCTTTGGACGACACTCTCCTTTCCGTGCCCACCGCGTTCGCGGGGTCCGTGCGCGAGCCGAATATCGCTATCAGGCGGAGCCATTTTGACGGTGGCGTCTACACGGACAGATGGACCATTGGGCGGCGGGGCGTGGGAATTTGGGTGCCGCACGAACGCACTTTCCGATATCCCGGTTTCACGGCCCCAATCTTGCAGACACGCTTCCCGCACCCCTGTTGTGCCACTCTGCTCGACTGCTCGGGATCAATCCCTGAAACTGTGGGCCAACGCTGCTGCCGGGTGTTTCCAACTCGGGGCCCAAATCAAGTGACGCCGTTGCAACGCGCTTTTCGCCTCAGCGCGCGGAATCCGCCGTCACCGCTGGAGCGCGTTCTGCCAGTTTTGCACGACGATGAACGGGCTGGCATCGACGGACTTCGGCGAGGTCACGACAAGAAAGCGCTGGCCGTCGGGCGCCGGAAGATAGCGGTTGCGTCGCAGGGTGCCCACTACTACCGGCGCATCGAACAGTTCCTTGGGGATGCCCGGCTCGAACGTAGACCCAGCCGCCCTTACGTCGACGGCATGCAGTTTCGTCCCCCTGAGGAAATACAGTTCCCTGCCGTCGCGGCGCCAGGATGGTTCGACTCCCCCATTGGTCGAAACCTGCCACTTGCCTCCCGCCGGCGGAAAGTTCTGCACGAAGACCTCCTGCCGCCCGGACTCGGCCGACGTGTAGGCGATCCAGCGGCCATCCGGCGACAGATGCCCCTGTTGCTGGGCGAAGGCGGCCTTGAGCACGGGATAGGGCTTGCGGTCGCCGCTCAAGGGCAGCGCGGCGACGTCGTGGCTGCCTTCGTTAAACAACAGCAGCTTGCCGTCGGGCGACCAGTCCTCCACGGCATTGTTCCCGGCGTCTTCCAGCAGGAGTTCTTCAACCGCTCCGCCACCGGCCGCCTTCCAATAGATACTTCGTCGAGCTTGCGAAATGTGGGCCGAAGTGTACGCGATCCGCGATCCATCGGGAGACCACACCGGGTTGGTCTTGTCCGTGTTGTCGAAGGTGAAACGGGAACTGACGCCGCGCGCCAGGTCCAGCACCCAGATTTCGCGGTTGTTGGTGGCCGGGTCCACGCGCGCCACCGCCAGCCGCTTCCCGTCCGGGGAAAGCGCGGGATTGCTGTAAAGAGCCGGTTCCCCCACCGTGCCGATCCGTTTGCCCTGACGGTCGTACCAGGTTAGATCGTTGGGCAGCTCGGGGACCGCTCTGCGGTAGGCGAGCACGTTGCGAGAGACCGAAAAACCGCCTCCGTTCAGGGAGACCGTTGCTACCTGGTCGGCAATCGGAATCGGGTCTCCGGAGAGCGTCTGTTTGCCCGGGTCGAACGGCTGTGCCACCAGCGTCGACCCGCGCACGTACAGCAGCCAGGAAGGCGGAAAGAACACCGCCGAGCTTCCCGTTGTGACGAGCTTCTCCTCCTTGGAATCGAGCGCGGCCACGAAATCTCCCAGGCTGGTTCCCAGCCCCGCTGGTGGTGAGGAGGAGTAGAGAAAGTGACGGCCGTCCGGCAAAAAGCTGGGGTGGAATCGCGCGTTGGCGGAACTCGCGGCCAACTGTTTGGCCTCACCACCCGAGGCGGGAACCTGAAAGAGCGGGTAGGGGGCTTGGCCCGTGAACAGGATGGTTCCGGCCGGACTCCAGGCGGGCCGGGAGAACCCGTCGCGGAGCTCAGGATCTGCGGCGACCCGCCTGCCATTTCGAGCCTGCACAGCTTGCCGTCCGCCACGTAGGCGATGGAACGCCCGTCAGGCGACCAGGCTCCCGGGTAGAGCGCGGAGGCCTCGGTCCCAGGAAGCGGCTGCGCGCTGACCGAGTCTATGGGACGGATCCACAGGCTGCGCGTCGCATAGCGACTGGTCGCGGAGAACAGGATCCGCGAACCGTCCGGGGAGACCACCGGATAATCGAAATTCCCCCAGGAGGCGCCTTCCGGCAGGGCAACTTCAAAGCGGCTGGTTGCCGCCGGCGCGGTCCGGAAATGGTATATGGCGAAGCCGGCCAGCAACACGGTGGAGACCGCGGCGAGAATCCAGCCGAGACGGGCATGCCGGCGGCGGTGCTCGACGACGGGCGCGGGCATGGCGGCTTCGGAGCCGCTATCCAGCACCCACTGGAGTTCGCTCTTCAGATCGGAGGCGGTCTGCCAGCGGTCGTCCGGATCCTTGGCGAGGCACTTTTTCACCACCCGCTCGAGCACCGGCGGAATCATCGGCTGATGCACCGCGACCGGCTCGGGTTCGCGGTCCATGATGGCGGCGGTCAGCGTGGCCTGATTCTCGGCGAGAAAGGCGCGCTTGCCGGTGAGGATTTCGTAGAGTACGCAGCCGAAGGAGAAAATATCCGACCGGGCGTCGGTGGGCTTGCCCTGCAACTGCTCGGGAGCCATGTATTGCAGCGTGCCGACAATGGTGCCTTCCTGCGTGAGCGCCCGGGTTTTCGTTTCGTCGCCATGCGCGTCTTTCATCAGCTCGAATTTCGCGAGGCCGAAGTCGAGAACTTTGACGCCGGATTTCGTGGTCAGGATGTTGGCCGGTTTGAGATCGCGATGGGTGATCGACTTTCGATGCGCGGCTTCGAGCGCACTGGCCAGTTGAATCGCAGCCTTCAGGGCCAGGGCGAGCGGCAACGGCCCCGTGATTTGCGGGCCTTCCACGTACTCCATGACGAGGTAGTCGGGACCGACATCGTAGATCTGGCAGATGTTGGGATGATTCAAAGCAGCGATGGCGCGGGCCTCGCGCTCAAACCGCTCGCTGAAGTGCTTGGAGGACGTCTTGATGGCGACGATGCGGTCAAGCCGCGTGTCGCGAGCCTTCCACACTTCGCCCATGCCGCCGGCGCCGATGGGGGCGAGGATTTCGTAAGGGCCGAGTGTGTCGCCAACAGAAATGGCCATGGGCTGTATCCAGTTCAGTGTACTTGATCAAGAAGCGGCTTGTGCGTTGATCACGGCGCATCCGAAATCAGACGGGTCTACCAGTGGTCAAGCCCTGCCTGACGCCGCAGTTTTGCCATTTCCCGCCCACTTGACCGAAAGTGGGCTTCTCTTCTCTTGGGCTGGCAAGGCTGCCGGAGGAGCCGTATCCGGTTCACTGTTCCAGCCCGATCTTATCGTTGACGGCCTGCCGCAACCGCTGCTTGCAGCCCAGGTATCTCTCCGTGGTCTCCACCGAAACGTGGCCCAGCAGGAATTGAATCTGCTCCAGTTCGCCGCCCGCCGCATGACATAGACGGGCGCATGTGCGTCGACAATCATGAGGCGCCAGTTGCTGGATGCCTGCTCGTTTTGCGGAGTACTTCACGATATGCCAGACCACCTTTTCCGTGATCCCGTCTCCCCAGATCGTGCCCGAACGATTCACACATCGGAACAGCCGCCCGTCCGCTATGGCCGCGGCCTGGGTCCATTCATCCAGAGTCGCTTTGACCCAATTGGGAACCGGAACCGTTCGGATGTGTCGACCCTTGCCAATCAAATCCACCAGGGCCCAATGCTCCTCGCGCTGTTGGAGATCACCCACCTGGAGTTTGGCCACTTCAGCTCGACGCAGGCCGCACCCAAGCAGCGTTGCCAAAACTGCTCGATCACGCTTGCCTTTCAGCGTTTTCTCGTCGGGGGCCTGCAATAGCCGCCGGCACTGATCCACGTTCAGCCAATTACCCAGCCGAACGCCGAGTTTTTTGGCCCCTTTCACTCGCTGGATGCCGGCCGCGAGTTCCGGACTGAGCAATCCGCTGTCGGCCGCCTCGTAGGCCAGGCGCCGCACGGCGGCCAAGCGTACGTTGATGGTCGCCGGTGCGAGAAGTCGCGACTCCAACTCGATCCGGTAGCGCAAGACGACGTGCGTGCCGAAGGCCAAGCGCGGCTCGGAGCAGTACCAGGTGACGAAGTCGTCGATCGCGTGCGCATAGGCTCGGGTGGAGTCGGGTGATCCGAGGCTGTTCAGCACGGTGCGCTTTGCGAGGTCCAGATCGGGAAGTCGCAGGACTTTTTTCGGTGCGGTCTTGCGTTTGCGGTTTATTGGCTTTGCCATGGGCGGTATCCTCTACAGCCAGAGTGCGCCCCATTTGGCTCAGCGTGAAAGACTATACTCGCGGCGGGCTCCCGTCGCCCTGGCAGACCCAATCGCTTTATGCTGGAGTGGAATGCGCATCGATCCCAATGGAGTGATCGGCGGGTGTCCGGCGCTTGTGGTACGCAAGGCGCTGCGCCATCTCCGAGTGTGGGATCAGTGGGGAGTCGCGGAGTTGGAGGCGGCTGCCGCTCTGCCGCCGGGCACCGGCGGCGATCTGGTCAAGGCTTTGAAAACAGAGGGACTGATCGAAGCCTCCGCACGCGGCGCCTGGTCCGTTACTCAGGCGGGACGGAGGCTTTCGGCTGCATCGGCGGCCAAGCCGGTCACACGGGCGACCGCGGAGAAAGCGCTGGCTGAATTCCTTGATCGAGTCGAGCAGGTCAACCGTGACTCGTATTTCTTGGGGAAGGCAATTCGAGTGGTTCTTTTCGGCAGCATGCTCAAACCCGAGGTTATGCGATTGAGCGATGTTGACCTCGCTGTCGAACTGGTCACGAAGGAGGCCGACTTCGACCGGGCGCGCGAGCAGAACTTTCGACGGGCCGAGGAATTGGCCGAAAAGGGAAGGCAGTTCCGGAACGTCCTCGACCGGGAACTATGCTGGTATTTCGAGCGCGGCATTTCCTCAAGGCGGGAAGCCGAGTGATCGCTATGGCCGATTATAAGGCCGAGAAGGCCCTCGTCCTCGCGGTTCCGCATCGATTCCTTATTGGCGAGCCGGAACAGATAGCGGCGCCCACCACTACCCGGCCTGCGGCTAGACAGCGGCGCCCGCGCGACCGTCCGTTCTGAGCGAACGACAGGCGCTTCCCCCGGAACGGCCCAAGGGAAGAGAAGCCCACTTTTTGTCCAGTGGGCGGACGCCGATAAACACTGGCGTGGGGAAGGCCGATTCTGGAAGCCGGTCTGATCCGGGAGCTGGATTTCGCAGCATCGACTGGATGGATAGTTTCCGGATGCGCCGTTATTCCGGACTTGGACACATTTTCTGACCCACCGCGATAGACTTGTTCATACTCATGCCGCTTTCTGTGGGCGACAAGCTCGGTCACTATGAAATCCTTGCGCCGATTGGTGCGGGCGGTATGGGAGAGGTTTATCGAGCCAAAGACACCAAGCTGAGACGCGACGTCGCTCTCAAAGTCTTGCCCGATGCTTTTGCTGGTGATCCCGAGCGCATGGCTCGTTTCCAGCGCGCAGCCGAGGTATTGGCTTCGTTGAACCACCCCAACATCGCGCAGATCTACAGCGTTGAAGAGCGCGCGCTGGCGATGGAACTGGTCGCAGGCGAAGCACCCAAGGGGCCGATGCCGTTCGATGAGGCCTGGAAGATCGTGTCGCAGATCGCCGCAGCGTTGGAATATGCGCACGACAAGGGAATCATTCACCGGGATCTCAAGCCGGCCAACATCAAAGTCACGCCAGACGGCACCGTCAAGCTGCTCGACTTCGGGCTGGCGAAGGCGTTCTCCAATCAGAAGGAGCCATCGGCAAGTCCGGAGAACTCACCCACGCTGACGATCGGTGCTACAGAGGTTGGCGTGGTACTCGGCACAGCCGCATACATGCCTCCCGAGCAAGCCAAGGGCAAGAGCGTGGACAAGCGCGCGGATATTTGGGCGTTTGGCGTGGTGTTTTACGAGTTGCTGACGGGAACCCGGCCGTTTAAGGGTGAAGACGTTTCCGAAACACTGGTGGCGGTGATTCGCGATGAGCCCGACCTCAGCAAGGCCCCGCCGACGGCCCGGCGGCTGCTGGAGCGGTGTCTGGAAAAAGATCCTAAGCAGCGATTACGCGACATCGGCGAAGCGCGACATATGATCGAGGAGCCTTCCGCAATCGCGGTGTCCGCTTCTACATGGGGTACCCTCCGATACCGGCTCGGCTGGATTATATCGGGAGTGTTGGCGGTCGCGGCGGCGGGATTTGCGGCGTTGTGGCTCCGGCCGGCTCCGTTGCCACAGGTGATGCGCTTCGAGATTCATGCGCCTCCCGGCGGCACGCTGCCGCTGGGTACGCCCGCCGTTTCGCCTGACGGGCGCACGCTCGCCTTCACGGTGAACGATCCCGCCGGCATAAGTCGCATTCATCTGCGCGGCATCGACCGCGTAGAGACCCGCGTTCTGCCAGGCACCGAGGGCGCAGTGCATCCGTTCTGGTCGCCCGACGGGCGGTCGCTGGCGTTTGCAGCGTCTGGTGATGGCAGCAGTCCAAGCCACCTGAAGCGTATCGATGTGGAGGGCGGTGCCGTCCTCGATCTTATCCGGACAGGCGGCCCTTGGCATGGCGCATGGAACCAGTATGGAGAGATACTCTTTCCGGATGCCGGAATAATGCGGATCTCGGCCCAGGGCGGACCCGCGACGCGCGTTCTAACCCCCGATGGAACTCAAGGCAGCCCCAGCCCACTCGGTCACCCATTCTTCCTCCAGGACGGCAAGCGGTTTCTGGTTCTTGTCAGCGGCGGCGGGAAGAGCTCGATACAGCTCACCATGCTGGGTTCGACGAATCGAACCATGGTCCTGGATGACGTTGAGAGCGGGCCCATTCTCGCGCCTACACCGGAAGGCAAGACTTACCTGCTGTATCTGCGGGAATCCGATCTATATGGCCAGGCATTTGACGAACGCTCCGGTACGCTGCGTGGGAACCCTGTGCTGGTGGTGAGCAATGTCGGACGGGTTGCAAACCCCGCGGTCAGGGCTACCGTGGGAGCTTCTCCTGCTGGAATTCTGGCTTATCAGACTGGTGGCGCGTTCGACCGGGGACAGTTGACTTGGTTTGACCGAACGGGCAAACGACACGAAGCCCTGCCCGAGGAAGCTTCTGGCAGATCTCCAGAGATTTCTCCCGGCGGCTCGTTGCTGGCCGTGCGCCGAACCAATGCTTCGGGAAGCCAAAATATTTGGATTACGGACCTGGCGAGAAACTCTCCTTCCCGGCTCACCTTTGGCACTGGGAGGGATACTTCTGCCGTTTGGTCGCCGGATGAAAAGCGTCTCGCCTATCTTAGTCTCGCTGCCAAGGACGGCGGCGTTTATATTCTCGATATGCAAGATCCCTCCAAGAGGCAACTCATTCAGCGAGGTGTTGCGCCCACTTCCTGGTCGCTGGATGGAAAGTACTTATTGTTGGCATCGCCCTTAGGAAGCATGACTCTCCTACCGTTCATCGGAGACCAGAAGCCGATTCCAGTGGGCTCGCGAAACGGGCGTTCCAGCCAGGGGCGGATCTCTCCGGACGGCAAATTTATCGCCTTCACTTCCGATGAATCCGGCCAACCCGAGGTCGAGGTCCAACCGATGCCGCCGGGCGCCGGCCAAACCAAGGTTTCCATCGGCGGTGGCCGATACCCCCGCTGGAGGCGCGACGGCAAGGAGCTGTTCTTCGTGTCTGCCGACCTATGGATCATGGCGGTGGCTATCAAACCCGGCCCGCCATTTTCCGCCGGTGTGCCTCACCGGCTGTTTCAAATGAACGGGGGCGCCGATCCCAGCAGCTACGACGTTCGCGGCGATGGGCAAATGTTCCTGATCTACGTGCCCCAGGGAGAAGCACGGGATGCGACGATCACGGTCGTCGTGAACTGGTGGGCGGAATTACCACGAGAGCGATGATCGGGCAAACTGTCGCGCACTACCAAATCCAACGAAACTCGGCGCGGGCGGTATGGGCGACGTCCATTGAGCGAAAGACAGGCACACTGCTTTACCAAAAGCCCACTGGCCGGGGGGAAAACGTCCCGCGCTGATAGCGGCGGGAACGTCCCATAAAATCTAACTTTTGAAAAGTCGACGGACTGTGTAGGGTGGTCGGCATTCGGGTAGTTGGGTCGAACGTCGTCCTCGGATGGCCCCGCCTGGTCGCCCAGCGTTTACCGAAACTTGCAACAGGGGCTGCGAACCGATCGGGGCCGTGAAACCGCCTTTCCTTCCATTGGACCGACTGGACCCCCACACCTGCCCACTGTACGAGAAGCCCACATATCCGGCCAATCTCTGCCTATTTTTCCGGTGTGCCGAGTTTGCGCGCAATTGCGAGGATCTTGGTGAGACGGTTGGAGACGCGGTCGAGGCAGCGGCGCGTGTCGCCGTTAGGCAAGGTGCGCCGGAACATCTCGACTACATGCTGAGTAGTGCGCAATGAGTCCACTACTCCGTCCAAGCTCGCGCGGGCAGAAGCGACTTGTGTTTTCGGCTGAGGTGCGAGATGGCGGGGTTCGGAGCGGGCCGCGCGAAATTCGCGTTGCAGATCAGTCAAGGCGATATCGAGGTACAACATGGTCATCTCGGGCGAAGCGTGGCCGAGTAATTTCATGATGGAAAGAAACTCTACGCCGGAACGCAACATCTCGCTGGCATAGGTGTGACGGAGTTGGTGCGGCACGATGCGCTTTCCCATACCGGCCTCCAAACACACCGCATGGAGGTATCTACGGAGTTGGCGTATCAAGGCTTCCCGAGTGCTGCGACGGGCCAGCAAGCGGCCATCCGCGGGCAATGGATCGAACGAGCGGAAGAAGCGGAGACGCTGGACCAGTTGACACACGAAGGAATCCACGGGGACCATTCGTTCCGTCTTCAACTTACCGACTGGCACGTGAATGGCCCATTGATCCGTGCCGGAGGCGTGGAGGCAATCGAAGGAAGATCGGCTGCTTCACCAATGCGCATGCCGGTGTGACGGAGCAACAAGAAGACGTTAGCGCCCAGATCGTTGCGGCGCAGTAGTTCTTGCTGGAGGAGTTGATCCTGCTGCATGGAGAGGGCACGGGGCAAGCGTCGAGGAGGGCGGGGAACATCTTGGCGACGGAGTAGTTGGGCGAGTTCGGGAAGCTGCGCGCTGAACGCCAGTTCGGCGAGAATGCCGCGTAGGAATATGAGTCGGCTGATATAGGTGACCGGCGCGAGTGGGGGAACCCGGGAACGCAGTTTGGCCATCCAGCCGAGGATGTGCGGATCGCGGCGCAACTGATCGAGAGCAACAATCTCGGGATGGTCGGCACCGAGATAGGTGAGAAAGTTGCGGGCCGTGCCGTGATAGAGACGCGCCGACTGGGGTGCCAGTGCAGTGCCCAGAGAGTCGACCGCGCTTGCGAACTGGTGAGCCAAGGGATGTTGCAGCGGAGCCCGGCGCGAAAGGTTCATGATGGCGTCACCGGGATCGGCCGGATGTGTTGAGCGATGGCGCGGGCATACTGCTGGTAGACCTCGAGCGGAGTGACCTGCACGTAGATGAGCGTGGTCTGAATGTGGGCGTGGCCCATGAGCCGCATAAGCGCCGGCAGGCTAACGCCGGCGCGCACCATATCAGAGGCGAAGGTGTGGCGGAACCGGTGGGGGTTGGCAAGCTTCACGCCGGTGGTGTGGCGATGATAGCGGAACAGGGAGCGTAGCCCCGCCGCAGTCATCCGGGCTCCGCGTGCGCGACCCTTGAGCCTAAAAGCGGCAGTTCTGTC
>PMTT01000005.1 GCA_003167275.1 Bryobacterales bacterium
CGGATGTCGCGGCTCTCCTCGCGTTGGGAGAGCATCGGGCCGAACGACCTGCGCGCCTCGGTGGGGTCGCGGCCTTGCTCGATCGCTTCCGCGATGTGCGACTGCAGTTCTTCGTCGATTTCGCGGCTCAANNCTGGTCCGGCGCTTCGTTCGTCCCAACAGGCCTACCGGGGGGTCGGCCGCGGGCCAGGGGGCCCGCCCCACCAAGTCGTCGAAGACCTGAATGGGTGGTTATACTATTCCGAACGCAGCGTGTTGACCGGGTCGATCCGCACAGCGCGAATCACCGCGGGTACCGCGGCCAGAAACGCCGTCGCCAGAATGGCAATCGAGGGAAGCGCCAGCATCGTCACATTTGTAGCCTTCACCTGGTAAAGCAGCGCCGCGATGTAGCGCACCGATGCAAGTCCGAGCCCGAGTCCGGCTAGCCCTCCGGCGAGCACCATCCCGAAGACATCGGCGGTCACCCGGCGGGCGATGTCGCCGGCCTGCGCTCCGATCGCCACGCGGATGCCGATTTCGCGCCGCCGTTGCAGCACGGAGTAGTCGAGCACGCCGTACAGGCCGATGCCCGCGAGCAACAGGGCGACCGCTGCGAAGAATAGGGCGAGCGTTGCCAGCAGGCGCTCGCGCAAGGTATGCTGCTCGACCAGGGCGGTCTGTGTGCGGATCGTGCTGACGCGGAATCCGGGGCGCGCCCGCGGCACCTCCTGCCGCAGAACCGAGGAGAGCGCCAGCGGGTTCGCCGCGGATGTGCGCACCATGAAGGTGCCGCGGCTATAGTTGGCCTTGAAGGGGAAATAAGCAATCGGCTCCATGGCTTCGCGCACGTCCCGGTAACGGGTGTCCGCCACCAGACCCACAATCTGATAGCGGACCCGCTTGCTATCGTTCGTGACCCAGTCGAAGGATCGGGAGACCGGATTCTCCAATCCAAAATATTGCCGGGCGAACGCCTGGTTGACGATGGCGGTCCCGGGCAAGGTATCGTTGGCGCGAAAGTCCCGGCCATCCACCAGCGCAATCTTCATCACGGGCAGCCAGCCAGGGGAGACGCTCAGAAAATACGACGGGACCGCCGACGGAGCGGCTCCATGGGTGGAGATAAATCCGCTCCAGCTCTCGCCCGTCATCAACGGCCATTCGGACGTCGCGACCGCCTCAACGCCCGGCACCGTCCGGAGATGTTCCGCCACCTGCTCCCACAGCGCCGCGGGCTGCGGCTGCGCCGCAAGCGTCTCCAGCGTGACCAGCCGCTCGGTGGAGAATCCGGTGCGCTGCGCCGACAGCCGGTCGAAAGTGGTGACAAAGAGTCCCGCCACGAAGAGCACCACGAAACAGAAGGCGACCTGGACGGCGATCAGCGCCCGCATCAGGCGTGGCCGGGCGTGTGGGCGATCTCCGCCTTTCAGCGCACTCGCGGGCCTGACGCCCGGAGCGCGCAGGGCAGGCGCCAGGCCAAACAGGATGGTCACCCCCAGCGCCACGGCGAGCCCGAATCCCACCACCCTCCAGTCGGCCGGCAGCATCAGGCGAGCCGGGTTGTCCAGCGTGCCAAGCCTGCCGACGACGAATGGCGCGGACCACCAGGCGAACCATGCGCCGATGGCCGCCGCCAGAAACGCCAGCCAGGCACATTCCACCAGGAGCAGTTGCACCAGGCGCCCGCGCCCGGCGCCGATGGATACTCGCAACGCCATTTCGCGCTCGCGCGCGGCGGCCTGGGCGGTCATCAGGTTGGCGACATTGGCGCACGCGATGAGCAGCACCAGCGCCACCAGGACGCCGAGCGCGGCGAGCGGCACTCCGTACAGCTTCTGCATCCCAGAAGCGCCTGCGGACGCCGGATCCAGCGACAGTTGCTGGCCGAGATACCGGTCCAGCAGCGGCTTGGGGATTCCGGCCAACCCACGTACTCTCTCCTCGAGGAATGCCTGAAACGGGGCGCTCAGCTTCTCGCGAACCGGAGCGGCAGCCACTCCCGGTTTGAGCATGACGAAGGTCCGGAACCAATTATAGTCGGAGCGGACAATGCCGTTATACTTCACCATCATGGTGGGGGCGAAGATGTCCGTTACGATCCCCGGCTCGGTGCCCGCGAAGGGTTTCTGGGCGACGCCCACGATCTCGTAAATGTCGTTGCCCGTCCGGAAAGTGCGCCCGATCACCTTGGGGTCCTGGCCGAAGCGCCGCGTCCAATAGTCATAGGAGAGAACCGCGTAGGGATGTTGGCCGGGCGTGAGATCGTCGCTTTCGGTAAGCAACCGCCCCAGCGCGGGCCTGAGGCCGAACGAACTGAACATCCACCCCGAGACCAATTGCTGGTAAGCCTTCTCCATCTCCTGGTCTGACCCGTAAGTCAGATCGATGCGACTGGCGTTCGCGATCGCGATCAACTCGGCCTGGTCCTTGACGAGTGCGCGCATCCGCCGGAAGATCGGATAGGCAAACTGTTCGCTCGACGTGGGCTTGTCATCCGCGCCGATAAATCGACCGGACAGAATGTAGAGCCGGCCGGGTTCGGCAATCGGTAAGGGCCGCAGCAGCAGGGCGTCGATCAGCCGGAACGCCGATGTGCATGCCCCGATCGCCAGAGCCAACGACAGAATCGCGGCGGCGGAGGTTACTTTCCGCTTCATGATCTGCCGCCCTCCGAAGATGGCGTCGGCGCGCAGGGAGTCAAGCCAGGCGATTAGCCGGATGTCGCGGCTCTCTTCGCGCTGGGCGAGCATCGGCCCGAACGACCTGCGCGCCTCGGTCGGGTCGCGCCCATGTTCGATCGCTTCCGCGATGTGCGATTGCAGCTCTTCGTCGATTTCGCGGCTCAACCGATCGCCGCGGAGTACATTTCGAATGCGCGACCACAATGACATATCAGATCCTAAGTTTCAGCAGCAGAGCCACAACCAACGGTGGGGCGGACGCCNNGCCAGGGGGCCCGCCCCACCAAAATCGTCGCAGGCTGCGAAGACCGAATGGGTTGTAATACTAATCCGAACGCAGCATGGCGACCGGGTCGATTCGCACAGCGCGAATCACCGCCGGTACCGCGGCCAGCAACGCCGCCGCTAGAATGGCGATCGAGGGAAGCGCCAGCATCGTAGCGTCGGTGGCCTTCACCTCGTAAAGCAGCGCGCCGATGTAGCGCACCGAAGCCAGTCCGAGCCCGAGTCCGGCCAGCGCTCCGGCAATCACCATCCCAAAAACGTCCGCCGTCACCCGGCGCGCGATGTCGCCGGCCTGCGCGCCGATCGCCATGCGGATGCCGATCTCGCGGCGCCGCTGGAGCACCGAATAGTCGAGCACGCCGAACAGTCCGATCCCCGCCAGCAACAGCGCGACGGCCGCGAAGAACAACGCCAACATCGCCAGCAGCCGCTCGCGGACGGTCTGCGCCCGAATCAGTTCCTCCTGCGAGCGGATGTTGGTGACGCGGAATTCGGGCTGCGCCCGCGGCACTTCGCGGCGCAAGGTGGATGCAAGCGCCAGCGGGTTCGAACTGAACGTGCGCACAATGAAGGTCGCTTCGCGGATAGGTTGCATCGCACCATTGGCGTCGACCGAATGAAGCGGAACATAAGCCACCGGCAGGATGGGCTCCCGCATGCTGCGGTAGGGAGCATCGCGAACCAGGCCTACGACCTGGTATCGAACGTGCCGCGCCGTCCTCTCGAACGACTTGCCGACTGGGTTCTCACCGTTGAAATACTGCTTCGCGAATGCCTCGGTCACGATCGCGACGCCGGGAGCCGTATCGCCTTCACGGAAGTCTCGTCCGTCGATGAAGGGGATCTTCATCGTGCCGGTCCAGCCTGGCGAGATACTCCGAAAGTAGGCCAGAACCTCCGTGGGAGGCGCGCCGTTGACCGAGATGAAGCTGTTCGAGCCGTATCCATCCAATAACGGCCGGTCGGCCAGCGCGGCCGTCTCGACGCCGGGCACTGAGCGCAGATGTTCGGCCACCTGGTCCCAGAAGACCGGGGGCTGGGAGCGTTGCGCGACCGTGTTGAGCGTCAGAAGCCGTTCGGGGGAGAAGCCCATGGGTCGATTGGAGAGCCGGTCGAAGGTGGCGACAAACAGGCCGGCGACAAACAGCACGAGAAAACAGAAGGCCACCTGCGCGGCGATCAGCGCATGCATCAGGCGGCCCCGCGAGCGCGGATCTTCGCCGCCCTTGAGCGCGCTTGCCGGCTTCACCGCCGAGGCGCGGAGCGCCGGAGCCAGGCCGAGCAGGAACATCACCCCGACCGTCAGCGCCGTGCCGAATCCCAGCACGCGCCAACCGGCCGCCAGAAACAAACGCGCCGGATTGTCGGGCGGATTGATCCGGCTCACCACGAACGGCGCCGACCACCGGGCGAACCACGCACCCATCACGGCGGCCAGGAACGCCAGCCAGGCGCTCTCCACCAGCACCAGTTGCACCAGCCGCCACCGCCCCGCGCCGATCGATACGCGTAGCGCCATCTCCCGCGCCCGAGCCGCTGCCTGGGCCGTCATCAGGTTCGCGACATTCGCGCAGGCGATCAGCAGCACCAGCATGACCAGCATGCCCATTGCAGCCAGTGCGACGCGGTAGTCCTTCTGCAGGCCGGAAGTGCCTGCCGCCGCCGGCTCCAGCAGGAGCGTCTGGTCGATGAATCGGTCGATACTCTTTCGGCTCATGCCGGTGAAGCCCTTGGCCCGCTCCTGTTCGAACGCCCGGGAGGTGGCGTGCAGCTTCGCGCGCACCGGTTCGATGGCAACACCCGGCTTGAGAACCGCCAGGGTCCGGTGCCAGGTGGAGTCGTCACGGATGGCCGCGGGGTGCATCATGGTGGGCACGAAGATGTCGGTCACGATACCAGTCTCCGTGCCGGTAAAGCGCTCCGGGCCGACTCCGACGATCTCGTAAAGCCGCTCTCCCATCCTCAGGGTGCGCCCAATGACGTTTGGATCCTGCCCGAAGCGGCGCGTCCAATAATCGTGGGAGAGCACGGCGTAGGGGTGCGCCCCTGGCTTCTGGTCGTCGTTCTCGGTGAACAGGCGCCCCACAGCGGGCCGCAGACCGAACGAGCCAAACATCCACCCGGAAACGTATTGCAGGTACGCTTTCTCGATTTCCTGATCGGACCCGTAGGCCACATCCGTACGTTCGGCGTAGGAGATCGCCAGCAACTCGGCTTGGTCCTTCACCGCGGCGCGCATCAGACGGAAGTCCGGATACGCCCACGCGTCGAACGTCTGGGGCTTGCCATCGAAACCGGTTCCCTCGCGATAGAGAGCGAACAGCCGATCTGGGTTGGCCACGGGCAAGGGCCGCAGCAGCAGGGCGTCGATGAGCCGGAAGGCCGATGTGCAGGCCCCGATCGCCAGGGCCAGCGACAGGATCGCCGCGGCGGAAGTCACTTTCCGCTTAATGAGCTGCCGCCATCCGAAGATGGTGTCCGCGCGCAGGGAATCGAGCCAGGCGACGATCCGGATGTCGCGGCTCTCTTCGCTGTGGCGAATCGCGGAACCGAATGCCCGACGCGCCTCGGCCGGATCGCGGCCGTGTTCGACGGCTTCCGCGATGTGCGACCGGAGCTCTTCATCGATCTCGCGGCTCAACCGGTCGCCGCGAAACACGTTTGCGAGGCGCGACCCGAGCGACATATCAGACCGTCCTCAGGACCCGATTCACCGCGGCCGTCACGGCCTCCCAGCGCGATTCTTCGGCATCCAACTGTTTCCTGCCGGCGGCCGTCAGGTCGTAGATGCGTGCCCGCCGGCCGCTCTCTTTGGTGACCCATTCGGCGCGAATCCAGCCGGCCTCCTCCATGCGATGCAGCGCCGGATAGAGCGAACCTTCCTCGGCGCGGAGCACTTCGCCGGACCAGTCCTTGATGGCGGACATGATGGCATAGCCGTGGAGCCGCGGCCGTCGCGAAAGGATCTTCAAGACGAGCAGGTCGAGCGAGCCCTGCAGGGAATCGGGTTTTGGCATACTCAGGCTTCTTAGTATACAGACGTCTGAGGCTTGGAAGGGTTAGGGAGAAACATCAGAGGGCCCCTCAGAGCGGTAAGATCGTCCGGGCCGCTGGTTGCGTCGTCCACACAGATTGCAAGTCCTTTCCTTCCGGGTGTCGATCCGGGCGTCCGCGATTCGACTTACCCGTTAAAGCAACAAGCCACGGAATTTCGGATTGGAGGAACCAAATGTTGAACACGATCGCTATCGGAGCAGGCATACTGGTTGCGGCCCTTCTCGGCTACGCCGCAACCAGGCCTGACACGTTCCGGGTCCAGCGCACCAAGAGCATCCAGGCGCCACCAGAGACGGTCTTCGCGCTCATCAACGATTTTCGGAGGTGGGGCTCCTGGTCACCCTATGAGAAACTCGACCCCACGATGAAGAGAACCCACAGCGGGGCAACATCATCGAGGCAGCGTGGGCCGTCAGTGCCCAGGTATTCCGCGAGCAGCTTGCCCGCGACAACGCGGCCAGGGAGGAGGCGGAGCAAGCCAGCAGGAGGCAATCCGCTTAGCCAGTCAAAACCCGCTACACTCAACAAAGGAGCACTGCCGCACTCCCATGACCACGGACGAACGAATCGACGCCATTGCCAAGACCCTCGAACAAGCAACCGGCGTAGTCGCCGCACTGGCCGGTACCGTCGCCGCCCACGACCGCCAAATCGGCGCACTCATCACCGCAACAGCCGAACTCAAAGCCACCGTCGCCGCTACCAGCGCATCCGTAGCCGAGCTCAAAGCCACCGTCTCCGACCTCACCCGCGAGTGGCAAGCTTACCTCCGCCGCATCCCGCCCCAGTGAGACGCCCGACGCCCGGGGGGCCTTAGTA
>PMTT01000497.1 GCA_003167275.1 Bryobacterales bacterium
AAGTCGGTCACCAAACCCAGTCGAGGACCTCGACGGCCACCACTGGCTGTTCTCACGGCATGCCCGCGATGTGAGCCCCGACGAATGGGGAGCGACCATCGCGCGCGGCTGAACGGTGTCCCCGGCGGGCGGGACTGGTCACCTGACTCGGTGGCCGATCGCCCCACACGCCCTTTCCGGACACTTCGTGAAATCAACAATTTGCACATTCCCAAGGCGTGGCGGTACCATGGATGATTACCTCATGAAGGCCTTACTGGAATCGCTCCAGCCAGGGGAGAAGGACTGGGATTTAGCCCAGGCGATCGATCCGGCCCGGTTGCCAGCGCATATCGCGATCATCATGGACGGCAATGGACGGTGGGCTGGCCGGCGGCGTTTGCCGCGGGTGGCAGGCCACAGAGCGGGCATCGGATCCGTGCGTGCCACCGTCGAGACTTGCGCGCGCCTGGGCGTGAAGGTGCTGACCCTGTACGCCTTCTCCATCGAAAACTGGAAGCGCCCGCGGGCGGAAGTGGAAACCCTGTGGCGGCTGCTTCGGTATTACCTCAAGCAGGAACTGCCGGACCTACAGAAGAACGATATCCGCTTGCAGGCCATCGGCCGCCTGGAAGCCCTGCCCCCGCAGGTGAGGCGCGAACTGGATTCTGCGGTGGACGCTACATCCTCGAATCGCGGGCTGCTGGTGAACCTGGCGATCAATTATGGCGGGCGCGCCGAGATCGTCGACGCGGTCAACGCGATTCTCGATATGGCGCGGCTGGATGGTAGCCTGGGGTCGCTGAAACTGGATGAGGACCTGATCGCCGACAACCTCTACACGGCCACTAGTCCCGATCCCGACCTGCTCATCCGCACCTCGGGTGAAATGCGCATCAGCAACTTCCTGCTCTGGCAGATCGCCTACGCTGAGTTGTTCGTCACCGAAACCCTGTGGCCGGATTTCACGCGCACGGACCTCCTCCGGGCCGTGCTGGAATACCAGAAGCGCGACCGCCGTTACGGCGGGTTGAGCGCAGGCTTTAGTGGCGCCGGCGGTATGGCCGGTGATAAGGCCACCGGCCCTACGCTGCTCCCATCGGCGAAGACCGGCGATGATGAAACCCTGATCGAAGCCCTCCGCACGTCATGAGGCGAGTCCTCACCGCACTGGCGCTCATCCCCGTTGTGGTCTACGTCGTATTTTGGGCGAACTCCTGGATCTTTCTGGGAGTGGTGGCGACGGTCGCATTCCTCTGCTACCGCGAGTACGACGCCATCGTGGCGCACTTCGGTTTCGGCGCGCCCGGACGATTGGGCTACGGCGCCGGCTTCCTGCTGCTGGTAGCGCCCGCGGTCTTGGGGTGGGTAGCACCCTCGTTCTTGGCGCCGGGCAGGGACGATATCAGCCTGCCGATCGTCGCCCTGGCCCTCCTCGTTCTGACTCTAGCCATGCGCGGGGAGGACTTGGCGAAATCCTTGCCGCGTGCGGCGCTGCTCTTCATCGGGATCGTCTACATCTTCGGAAGTTGGAGATGCGCGATCGGGTTGCACGAACAGAATCCCCACTGGTTAATGTATGCGCTGCTGCTGAACTGGATCGGCGATAGCGGCGCCTACTTCGTGGGCCGGAAGTTCGGCCGTCACAAACTGGCGCCGCGTGTGAGCCCCAAGAAATCGTGGGAAGGCGCCGTGGCCTCGGTGATTACCTCCGTGCTGATCGCCGGCGCGTACCTGGTTCGCTTCGTGCCGGGAGTTTCGGTGGTGACGGCAATCGCGCTCACGGCGATTGCGAATGTTGCGGGGCAACTGGGCGACCTGGCAGAATCGGCCATCAAACGCGGCGCGGGCGTGAAGGACAGCGGCGCAATCCTCCCCGGCCACGGCGGGTTCCTGGACCGCGTGGACAGCACGCTGTTTGCGATGCCGGTAATCTACGCCTATCTGAAGCTGTTGGGGTAAGGCCTGCTGCCTGGGTGGGGCAGGCAACCTTGCTTGCAGGGTTGCCCGCCCCACTATCGCCAGTCATCCATGGCATAGACGTCCGGACGGTTGTAGGCGGGCGAATCGGGCCGGTGCATGGCGACTCCCAGACTGTTGGCGCGAAAGCCGCGTTGCAGCATGGCGCGATAGGCCTGGCTGCGGCTCAGATTGACTCCGGCCTCCACATGATCGAGGCCCCGTTCGGCCGCAAGCGACTGGCACGCGTCGAGGAGGTGATCGAAGGACTTTCCAGCGCGTGCGCCCGGCCGGGCGGCGCCGAATTTGACGTAGCACCTTTTGTCGCCGGCTTCGGTACCCGCGCCGCAATGACATACGGCAAACGCCTCCAGGGAATCTCCGCCCCAGATCAGGACGGTATCGCCAAGGCCTTGGTCCGCGGTGGCGACGATCTCACGCGACACGTCCAATCCGTCGAAGATGGCGCCGGTCAGTTCGCGGCAGGCGGCGAGCGCAGCGGAGCGTTCCGACGGGTCGAGTTGCGAGTAGTTTGTCCCGGAAATGGCGCCGGGGGTGGTGACTGGCATGGACATCAAGGCCGTCAGGAATCGCGGCCAGAATCCGAACTTCTGATACAGGGCGACGTGTTTGGGGCTGTTGGAGAAGGTGTATAGCCCCGCGTCGCGCACGCCCCACGCGTCGAAAAGGTCCATGGTGGGAGCGAGCAGGTGTTGGGCGATTCCGCGGTTCCAGAATTCGGGCTTGACGGTTAGGGGACCGAAGAACCCAAAGCTCCCCCAGTGAGTCGCGAAGTTGGAACCCACGAGCGCGCCATCGAGTTCCGCCACGAGCGCGGCGGGCGGGTCGGCGCGCCAGCGTGTGGTGATGTATTCCCGATCGGCGGCGAAGGTCTGGGGGTCGGGCACGCCGATAAATNNTACGTGACCAAAACCGAGCTGCCAGTCGTGCTTCGGCTCGTCATCGGCCGTCCGATTGCCGGCTCGATGTCAGTGCGGCCTGGGCCGCCCGTCCCCAGTGACCCTGGAGATCGAGCCTTGCGGCTTCTTCATAGTACAGCGCGCTGGTCTGAAGGTCACCGAGCTCCGAGAAGGCACAGCCCGAAAGGTAATGCACCAGGGCCGTCGGTTGGACGCTGATGGCACCCACGCCGGAGACCGCATCGGCGACCAGTCTTGCCACGTCCGAAGCCTTGTGTGAGTCCGCCGCTGTTGCCCAGGCCAGGGTAGCTGCGTCCTCGGCGAGATTTATCTTTCGAAGGTCCGGCGAAATGTCCGGATCGGCCTGGTCACGTCCGATCGCCAGTTTCGCCCAGCGCACTGCCTCGGCCGGACAGTCCCGGCGAAGCAGACACAATTCCGCCATATTGCGATAACCGGAACCGCGTCCTGGGACGTGCCGTATGCTGGCCTCAAAACACTCCTGGGCTTCGTCGAACCGGCCAGCCTGCAGCATCAGATGGCCGAGCGAGGTAAGGCCAATCGACATATGCCGCTTGTGCTTCAGTTCCTCGCGCATGGCGATGTCCCGGCGGAGCCACACCTCGCCCTCTGCCAGGCGGCCCAGGTACGCCAGATTGGCGCCGCGGAAGTAGCAGTAGGAGGCGGTGACCTCACCGCTACGCCGAAGGCCCTCGGCGGCCTGGAGCGCCGCCTGGTAGTCTCCGCGACGGTAAGGCTCCATCACGGCCTGGATGGCAGTCAGCCGTGCGCTCCGGAATCGCGATCTCGCGCCGATCCTCCGGACCGCGAAATAGGCAATGATTAAAGCGAACGCGATCGACAGGACAATGGCCAAGGGCATGCCCAATTCTAACTACCGGCGATCGTCCTTGGGGACAAGGCCTGCGGCGTTCTCGCGTCAGTCTCTCGGCGTTGCTCCAACAGAGCGGACTTCCATTAGAGCTGTAGAAAGGGCTGGAGACGCTGCCCCACCTGCTCATGAGTGAGATACTCGCCGCGGTCTAAAGGTTCTTCGTCGTCCGAGATTCTGAAGATTATCGGGCGCCGATGTGGGGCGGGCAATCTTGCCTGGCAATCTTGCCCGCGGCAGTCTCTCCGGCTTTCGGGTCCACGTGCGAGACTTCGCACTCCAGAAACGCCGGCTGAAAGCCGGCTGCAGCAAAGATCGGCTGCCCCACAACTACTCCCGCCGCAGATGGAACGTATATCGCAGCATGAGACTGTGGCTCGCCGGACTGACACCATAATCCGTGGAGTACAGGTATTGCACGAAGAAGTTTGGCGAGAAGCGCCAGCCCACCCCGAAGTCGGAGAAGTGACTGCCGGATTGAAATGCCGCGGGAGTGAAGGGGAAGAAGGAATCCTGCACGAGCGTGCTCTGGCCATACCGGTCGGGAAAGAGGTCGACGTTCAGCTCGTGACACTGCCAGACGTTCAAGTACGAGGCGCTCACAAACAGGCGGCGCGTCACGTCGGCCTGCACGGCGGCATGGGTCGAGATAAAATGGCCGTTCGCTGTGCCATTCTGCAGCAGGGCGCCGGTGCCGTCTTCGGTGCGCGCGGCCTGGGTGCGTGTCGCGCCGCCAGCCAAGTCGAAGCTCAGCACGACGCGGCGTGTCAAGGCGTATCCTAAACCGAGGCCCAGGGAGCCGCGCTGGGCACGGTCGCGCTCGTGGGAATCCACTGCGTTCGTCCGCACCAGGCCATCCTGCAGGGAGACTCCCAGCCACGCCGCGGTCAAACCGTAGGAAAGCCGTGGCGTGATGGCGCCCCGCAACCGCAGGCCGAGTTCGGCGGAATGACCTGAAGTGCGGGTCGAGTTGAGGCCCACCGGGAAGCCGTTGATGGTGTGGGTCTGGTCGGCATCGTCGGCCTCAATGAAGGCGTAGCGGTAGAACACGCCCAGCTTGGCGCCCTTCGAGAGATCCCTGGAGAGCCCCACGGTGAGGCGCGTCTGGGAGACGTCGGAGGACGAGGCGATCCGCTCGGTGGAGAGATTGGAAGCGAAGGTTCCATCGGTAGTCGTGCTGAACAGCGACCCGGTTCCTTTGAGAGACTCCAGTTCCAGCCCAAAACTGTTGGCGCCGAAACGCCGGGCCGCTACCAACGCTCCTGAGTAGAACGTGCCGGTGGAAGTGCCGGTAGTCGAGGGTGCCCCGGCATTCGACTGACTGAGAGTAGTGGGATCGTAATCCGGCATGGCGGAAATCCCCGTGTTTCCTACGCGCGACGCCGAGACACTCCCGCCGATTGTGAACTGGCCGCCGACGGGCGCGAACATCGAAAACTGTGGAGACAGGCTGTAGTCGCCCGGCAGTGTCCCACTCGGACCGAAAGCGGCCTGGTATTGCTGCAAACCCTGCACGCCGCTGAACGATGGCAGCACGAAAATACGCCCTTCCGCGCTGGTAAACCCGGTGGCGTAAGCCGGATTCTCCAGGCTATCCAGGTGAGACTCGGCGAAGGCGTTGTAGCGGAAGAGAAATGGGACCTGGTCGATATCGGAGAGGCCGGCGATGTAGCGGTCGTAGGTGCTGGCCGCGGCACGGGGCGAAGGGTCGTCGTGGTCGCTGTGAGCGGTCGGCCCGCTGTGGGCGTCGGAACGCGGTGGGGCCGGCTGGCTGGCCGGTTGCGCGGGCGTCGGCGCGGGGGGCGGGTTAGCGCCGGCGCTGGCCATGGCCACGGGAGGGGCATGGTGGTCGTCGGCATCGTTGCGGCCGCCGCCCGGATCGCCGGCTCGGTTCATGGGATTGGTGAAGAAGTGGAAGTCCTGGCCGGATTCCACCAACACGCCGCGCCCGGCTTCGATCAGGGTTGTGTGGTTCGGATCGGAGAGGCTGGATACCTCGACCGCTCCGTCGTACACCACTACCTGGGTCGCGCCCTGGATTCCGACGTCGATACTGAACTCCGTGCCACGCACGGCAATAGATGCCGTGGGGCTATTCATCCGGTAGGGGTTGGGGCGGCCGGAAAAATGGTTGATCTTGACGCGCACCATCCCCAGGGTGATCTCGAACAGCTCGCGAAGTGAGGATGCCTGTTGGAAATCTTTCAGAACGATGACCGATTCGGGCTGCACCACTACCATGCTTCCATCGCTCAGATCGATCACCACGCGGCCGCCGCCCCGTGTGTCGATGCGGTCGCCGGGATTCAGGACGGCGCCAGCGGAGAGTCCAAACGCGGCGCTGTTGGAATTGTAGAGCAGGGCACGCCCGGTGACGCTGGCGGCGCGGGCCACCACTGGGAAAGTTTGCGCGTAGGCGTTGGCGGCGAACAGAAAAACGGCGGCGAAGGCGAGCACAGTAGGACAGACGATCGTTTNNTTTTGTCGTCTGTCAGCCGGCTTCAGCCGGCGGTGGCACGGCGCCATGTTTTCGCCCGATGGAACCGGCTGACAGACGACAAAAAACGATCGTCTGTCCCACCAGCACCTTTTGTCCCACCAGCACCTGGCGCCAAGCCGTCTCACGCGATATCCAGTGGCCTTTCCGCGGAGACTTCCTCCGCGTCCGATTCGCCTTCGCCGTCCGGGTCCAGAGCCCCTTGCAGTTGATAGCGGGCGATGAGCCGCTGAATTGTGCGGCGATCAAGTTCAAGGACGGCGGCAGCCCGGCGGCGGTTCCATCCGGTCTCCTCCAGGATCAACTGCAGATACCGGCGCTGGAGTTCCTCCATGGTGGGACGGTCGGCAATCAGCCGGTGTTCGGCGCTGGCGCCGGTACCGGCTTTCCGTCGCGAAGCGGCAATCTCGGGTGGCAGGCAATCGATGGTGATCAGCCCGCCTGAGGAGAGCGCCACAGCGCGCCGCAGGGCGTTCTCAAGTTCGCGTACGTTGCCTGGAAAGTTGTGTGCGGCGAGCGCCGCCAGGGCCTCTCGCGTGAGATGCAGCGGCGGTTGATCGGCACCGCGAAACTGCCGGAGAAAGTGCGCGGTGAGCAGTTCGACATCGCCCGTGCGCGCGCGCAACGGTGGCAACTCGACAGAGAGCACGCTCAAGCGATAGTACAGGTCGGACCGAAAGCTGCCGGCCGCCACCAGGTCGCGGAGCGGGGCGTTGCTGGCGCCAGTCACGCGCACGTTGACGCGCCGCGATTGCGTGGAGCCGACCCGGCGCACCTCGCCGGATTGCAGAACGCGCAGCAGGCTGGCCTGAAAGGCGGGGCTGGTGGAAGCCAACTCATCCAGGAATAAGGTGCCGCCATCGGCGGCTTCGAAGAGCCCGGCGCGCTCCCCGACGGCGCCGGTGAAGGCTCCCCGCGTATAGCCGAAAAGTTCGGATTCCAACAGGGTGTCGGTCAGGCCGGAGCAGTTCACCGAGAGGAACGGCCGGGCGGAGCGGCCGCTGAAATCGTGGATGGCGCGCGCCACCAGCTCCTTGCCTGTGCCCGATTCGCCCATGATCAGGACAGTGGCCTCGGTTCGTGCGGCCTGCGCGATGAGCTTGTAGACCATCACCATGGGGGCGCTGCGGCCCACCAAACCGGCCAGGGCAAGCTGGTCGCCGCTCTGCTCCGAGGCAGTCGAGGTTTGAGCTTCGCGCCGCGCGTCCAAGTAGCGACGCAACAGCGCCACTACAGCCGAGACTTCGAAAGGCTTGCCGATGAAATCGGTGGCGCCGCGAGCCACGGCTTCCACCGCGATCTTGAGAGAGCCCTGGGCGGTCATGAGCACGATCGGGAGATCGGCGTCGATGGCGCGCAGCGACCCCACCAGGTCGAGGCCGTTCCCGTCGGGCATGTAGACGTCGCTGAGCACCGCGTCGAAGTGGCCGCTGGACACGGCTTCCAGGGCTTCCCGACCGGTGCGGGCGGAGGTCACGCGGAAACCGTTCAAGGTGAGCCCGGTCTCGAGCATTAACCGGATGGAGCGTTCGTCATCGGCGATCAGAATGTGAGGTTGTTGGGACATGCGTCACTTTCATCGCCGTCGAACGAGGCGAAATACCCGCCAGCGGCGCAGCGGACGGGCAGGCAAGAGGCTCTAGATATAAGTTTACTAAACGTAGGGTATGCTTTAGCTTGCCCAGTTCTATGTGTTGGATTCCAGTGCAGATTAATCATCGATTTACACGGGGCAAGCTAAAGCATACCCTACCTCGGAATCCTTATTGAAAATGTAGATCCGGCACCCACTTCGCTCTTCACCGTGACCGAGCCACCGTGCAACTCTGCGATTTCGCGGACCAGCGCAAGCCCGAGCCCCGTCCCGGGCACTCCCGCGTCCTGCACTCTTGGTACCCGGTAGAACTTCTCGAAAATGCGGGTGAGATCGTGCTCGGAAATCCCGTAGCCGTGGTCTGCGACATCGATCCACACCGTCGAGGGGTCGCTACCGGCGGAGACGGCCACCTCCGTATTGGCAGGGCTGTACTTGATCGCGTTGGATACCAGGTTTTCCACGGCCCGCGACAGCAGATCGGGATCGGCCAGAAGCGGCGGCAAGTCCCGCCCGAAGTTGCGAACCAGGCGGATGCCGCGGCGGGCGGCGACGGGATCGAGCAGCAGGAGGATGCGCTCCACCAGGCTTTCGACCCGCACCGGCGAGAGCCGCACCTCGGTAGCGCCCGATTCCAGACGCGTGATGTCCAGGTACTCGGTAATCATGCGGGTGAGCCGCTTGACCTCATCGTTGATGGCCAGGTGCATCTCGCGCCGCCTGGCCGGATCCACGTCGTAATCCGCCAGCAACTCGGTCATGCCCTGTATCGCGGTCAGGGGCGTGCGCATTTCGTGGGAGACCAGCGAAATGACGTCGTTCTTGGTCTGCTGCAGTTCGTGCTGGCGCGTGACATCGGAGAGCGACGCCACGATTCCGAGGACTGGTCCGTCGCCGTTTTCGCCGCCCGTCACCGCGGCCATTCGGAGCGTGTAGTGGTTCGGCCGAACATCGCGGAAGGTGACTTCCCTTTCCACACGGGCGCGGTCTACTACCAGGCGCGAGAGTGTCTCGGGGTCGGGCGACTCCAGCAACCGTTGCAGCAGGTTCTGTCCCACCAGCGCCGGCGGGGTGGAGTCGAGGATGGCGGCGGCGCTGCGATTGGCGAAGGTTATGCGTCCCTGCGGAGAGGCGATGATCAGGCCATCCTCCACCGAGCGCATCGCGAAGTCCACGAACTTGGCCCGTTCCAGGAGGCGGGTGTTCAACTCTCCCAGAGTGCGGGCCTTCCATTCCAGGCCATGGGGCGGCCACCCGTAGGCGACCGGCTCAGCCGGCCCCAGCAGGTCGGCGGAAGCGGCCAACTCCGCCAGATTGGCATCCAGCCGGGAACTCGCCGAAAGAGAGCGGTGGAGCAGGCCCAGGATGCCGGCCGAGACACAAGCCACCAGCCCGGGCACCAGCGGCGGAAAGACCAGCAACCGCGTGAAGATGAGGTAACTCACCACCAATATGACCAGAGTTGCTCCGGCGAGCACCGCTAGTTGTTTCAGGAATTCGCTTCCCCCCTGGGCCGCCTCCAGCAGGCCTAAGGTCCCCAGGGCGATCAGCACAGACCAGAACAGGGCCGCCCAGTCGGAGGTGTCCGAATAGAATCGGGACCGCAGGATCGTATTTACCGCGTTGGCCAATACTTCCACGCCGGGCATCAGGGAGCCGTGCTGGTCCGCGTGTGCGTCGGTCTGATGGACGAAGGGCGAGGCCAAACGGTCCCCCTGGGAGGCCGCGGTGGCGCCGATCAGCACGTACTTGCCCCGGAATTTCGAAGCCGGCACGGTGCCCTCGACCACGTCCGCCAGACTGTAGGTATTGGGGCCGAAGGAACCGGCAGGGCCGATGTAGTCGATAGTCATGCGGCCGCCGCGCAATACCTGGGTGGAATCGGGACCGCCCACGGATGGCCCGATCACCACGGGGGACTGCCCGACATCCAGCGGAATGGTGCGCGAGCCCAACAGCAGCGTGCGGTGGGTGTTGGTGACGCCCTCCTCGGGTGTACCGTCGCCGATCCGCACGGTCTCCACGGCCATGGCACGGATGGTCCTGCCGGAGTCGTCGGCGGCCCGGACTTCGATCTGGCGCGCCACGCCGTCGGATTCGGTCTGGACGTTGACATGGCCTACCGACGCCGCTGCGTTTTGGATGGACGGCAGCGGCCGGAGCCACTGCGCCGGCCCGCCGTGAACCGGTGACTCGGTTAGCTGAGCGGCCACCACCACGTTACCGGCTTTGCCGATCGAGCCCGCCAGGGCATCGTCGTCATCCTGTGTGGTCGGGTCGGTGAACAGCACGTCGAGGGCGATGGCTTTGGGCTGGGCGGCAGACAGGGCGTC
>PMTT01000725.1 GCA_003167275.1 Bryobacterales bacterium
GTTCCCGGCTCGCCATCAGTATATACAACGTGAAGACGCAGATTCATCGCCGCTAGCAGGGTGCAAGAGCTAAAGGACGGGGTATTCTCTGTGGTCTTGTCATACCCCGGAGGCGTGTAGAAGTACGTACGGCGAGGCGAGGCGTTGGAGAGTGCCGGCGAGTCGTATCACACCAGGCTCACGTTACCGTGCTGGGCGTCCTTAATCTTGTAGGGTATCAAAGCCCTCGCCGTAAAAAGTCTATACGGGATTCCTACCCCCAACCCCAGCCCGCATGTGTTAAAGAGAAGAGGTGACCACGCCCCCGGGTGAGCCCGGCGTGCACGTCGTGCTCTTACTGGACGTCGCCCACTTGCAACTGGTCAATCACTTCGGCATGCGCGCCGAGCAACTCACCTTGATCGCCGCCCTCTTCGACGCGGCCGGCAATTTCGTCACCGGCAAGGAATCTGAGATCGATTTCAACATGAAGGACGATACCTTCAGCAAACTCTCCACCGGCATGACTGCCGGCCTCACCCTGCACGCTCCTCCGGGCAAATACCGTCTCCGCGCCGTAGTCCGCGAGGCCAACCGGGGCAAGTACAGCGCATCGTCGCAGCCCGTTGAAGTGAAGTAACACCCTATCATCCCGACAGCCCGTACGGTAAGGGCTTTCGCATTGCTTCGCGTTAAAGTGGAGGAATGTCACAAATCCTGATCGTCACGGGCGACGGCGGAGAATCCTATGAGGCCCTCTATGCGGTGCACCGGTTCGAAGAGGAAGGCTGGAAGGCGGTGATCGCGGCTCCAGCACGGCGCCGGTTGAACCTGGTGATGCACGATTTCAAACCCGGATGGGACACGTACATCGAGAGGCGCGGCTACGGACTGGAAGCCGGCCTGGCATTCGACGATGTCAAAGTCGAAGACTATGCCGCGGTGCTCGTGCTGGGAGGCAGAGCGCCGGAGTACCTGCGCAACAACAAAAAGCTCCTGGAGATCATGCGCGAGTTCGATCGCCAGGAGAAATGGATCTTTGCCATCTGCCACGGTGTTCAGATAATCGCGGCGGCAGGGCTGGCGCGCGGGAAACGGGTGACCTGTTATGAGCACGTTCGCCTGGAAGCGGAACAGGCCGGGGGGACGTTTGTGGATGAGCAGACTGTGCGTGACGGACGGATTGTCACCGCGCAGACCTGGCAATCGCATCCCTCTTTCTACCGCGAAATCTTCTCGCTACTTTCGGGCAAGACCAGTGCCGCTCGATCCTGAGGTCAGCGCCCTGCTGGAGCGGCAGAAGGATCTGCCGCTGCGATCCTCGCTCAGCGTCGCCGAAACGCGAGAGATGATGCGGCGGGCCGGTACTCTGGCCGGCGAGCCACCGGCGCTCCCGAGGGTGGAGGACCTCCTGCTGTCGGGGCGTTTAGCTGCGCGGCAGTATTGGCCCACGAGCGAGGATGGGCAGCCCATTGTCCTGTACTTTCACGGAGGCCGGTTCTTCAGCGGCGATCTCGAAAGCCACGACACGGTGTGCCGGTTGCTCGCTCTCGCGGCCGGCTGCCGGGTGGTCGCCGTCGATTACCGGTTGGCCCCGGAGCACCGCTTTCCTGCCGCGGCAGAGGACGTGTGCCGCGCCGTTGAGTGGGCTTCCCAACAGGGCGTGCCGGTTGGATTGGCGGGAGACAGTGCTGGAGCCAACCTGGCAGCGACGGCTGCCCTGGCTCACCGGACCTCGGGGATCGAGTGCCAGGTTTTGATTTATCCGATGATCGACGCCACTTGCAGTTCGCCTTCGTTCGCGAAGTACTCCGATGGTTACGGGCCGGGCGCGGCTGACATGAAGCGGGGATGGTTGGAGTACCTGCCGGAAGGGTGCGATCCGCGCAACCCGCTGGCTTCGCCGCTCGATGCCCTGGACACCGTTGGGGCAGCGCCTGCATTCATACTGACCGCGGAGTACGACACGCTGCGAGACGAGGGCGAAGCCTACGNNCTAAGAGACGTTGCTGAGTATCTCAGGTGGCGGCTGGGAGTGCGCGATTCGCGACAAATAGCGGCGAAAATCCGGGCGCTAGAATGACCTGGGTGTGCGGTAGCCGATCTTTGCGCCGATCCGCGGGAGTGGGAAATCGGCCGCATGGTATTTCAGCAGGCTGCTGGGAAAGGTTCAGGACTGACCTGTGGCGGAATTGTCTCACTTGTATTGTTGATGTGCAGGTTGGAATGTCGCTATAGTAGGCTCTCCAGGACAGGCCGCGATGTCAGTTCAAAAACAGCAGACCAACCCGGCTTCTGTCGTCTTCCCCATCCTGGCCGATTACGGCGCCATTCTCCCGCCGGAACAGGACCCGCGAACTGGCAAGCCCACACGCCGACGCCTGACGGCGCTCCTGATTCTGATTGCCGGCGCGGCCGTCCCTTCCTGGTTTGCCGCTGTGACAGCCCATCGCCCACAGACGCGGGATATCCATATCGAGGCCTATCGCTACGGCTTCAGCCCCTCCCGCATTCACGCCAATCGATTTGAAAACGATGGCCGTGGGAATTTCAAATCGCATCTGATTTGGGGCAGCACCAACGAAGACTACGGCAGCAGCGGCATCCGGCTGGTAGATCTTAACCAGGACGGCAAAGTGGATATCCTTTACACCAACGGAGATGCTTTCGATTACCTGCCCCCACGCCCGCGTCCCTGGCACAGCGTCCAATGGCTCGAGAACAAAGGCAACTTCAAGTTTGAACATCATGCCATCGGTCTCTTCCCTGGCGCCAGCGCCGCCGTTGCCGCCGATCTCGGCGGTGACGGAGACCTCGATGTCGCCGCCGTCAGTTGCTACAACTTCTGGGAACGGCCCGACTCCCAGAGCATCATCTGGTACGAGAACCACGGCAAAATGAATTTCACCCAGCATGACATCAGCCACTCCCCGACCCATCTCATCAGTCTCGAAGCGGCAGACATGAACGGAGACGGCAAGCCCGACCTGGTTTCCGTGCGGATGGATGTGTATCAGCCGTTCACCAACGACGGGCGCGTGGTGCTCTGGCTCAATCACTGGGGCCAGCCTCCACCCAAACTCGGCGGGCTGTTCCCATTTCCGCTCGCCGAGTTCTTACGGAGGCCCTTCCCGTGAAGGGCGGAACCTTAAAGCTAGTGGGGCTTGCGGCCGTTCTGGCCGTAGGCACGTGGATGCTGTCGAACACGCTGCTTTCCGTGAAACCGCCGGCGGATTTTCCCAATCTGCCCGACACCCAGTCGATGGGACCGGCTCTTCGCAATCTGCTGGTCAGCGCCGATCGGGATGCCCGCAAGCACGCTGGATCGGCCGATGCGGCCGGCAAACTCGCCATGTCCTATCACGCCAATGATTATTTCGAGCAGGCCGCCGCCGCGTATCGGATTGCCGCACGGCTGGCGCCCCGCGACGCTCAATGGGTGTACTGCCAGGCATTGCTGCGCGAGGAGCAAGGAAACGAGAAGGAGCAGATCGACTTGTTGCAGCAAACCGTGACGCTCGAGCCCGGTCCTGTTCCCGCCCTTCTGAAGTTGGCGGACGGGTTCTTTAAGCAGGACAAACTCGATGAAGCCGCGCGCCATTACGAACTCGCCGCCAAGGCTTCCGGCAAAGACTCCCTGCACGCTGCCTTCGGACTCGCACGCGTTGCCGCTCGTCGCGGGGCGTGGAACAAGGTTGTCGAATACGCCGCCCCCCTTTGCCGAACTTACCCCACGGTGCGCCCGCCTCACCAGTTGCTGGGACAAGCCTATGAGGCATTGGGACAGCCCGACAAGGCCGCGGCGGAGCGGGAAGCCATCCTCTCCGGCAAACTCACGGACGTGCCTCCCCTCAAAGACCCGGTGGAAGATCGTTTGGCGGACCTCTCTTATTCGTCGACGCGTCTCCTCAAAGTTGCCGGACTGTTGAGCCGTTTCGGCTATCCCGACCGTGCCGTGCAGGTTGCCCGCCGCGCTGCCGAAGCAAACCCCACCGACCCTGACATCCGCGACTTCATCGCGCGAACGCTGCTTGCTGCCTACCCGGACAAACCGGACTCAATCGCGGAAGCCCTGACGCAGCTCGGCGAGTGTCTCCGGCTGAAGCCGGACGATCCAGTGCCCTTGTGGCGTTTCAGTAACGACTTCTTCGCGGCTCCCAAATCGCCGGCCGCCGTTCAGCGGCTGGGCGGCATGATGCGCCCTTACGCCGGCCGCGCCGATTCCCATTTCTATCTCGGACTGGCTGCCGATGCCCGGGGAGACAGCCAGGAAGCGGCGAGCCAGTACCAAGATGCCCTGAAGAACAATCCCAACGACTCCAATCTCTACTACAAGCTCGGCCTCATGCTGGACAAAGCCGGGAAGCTGGATGGGGCCGTTGCCTATCTGCAAAAGTCGGTGGAACTGGATCCGTCCAATACGGTCGCCCGTTTCAATCTGGGTGTGGTGCTGATGCAGCAGAGTAACTACGGCCGAGGACTGAAGGAACTCGGTGAAGTACTGCGCATCCATCCGCATGACGCGGCCGCGCACTTTGTCATGGGATTTGCGTACCTGTACACCAAGAGAATCGATGAGGCCATCGCCAGCTTCCGGGAAGGGATGCGCTACAAATCGGATGACGCCGAGGCGCACTATGGCTTGGGCTCCGCCCTTTCCATCCAGCACAAGCGCGACGACGCCGTGGCCGAACTCCGCCAAGCCCTGCGGCTCCAGCCGAATTACCCCGAGGCGCAGCAATTGTTGCGCCAACTCGATCGTTGACCCGCAAACCGTACCGGAAGGCGATGCCAGGCATGCTGGTCTGCCAGGTCACTTCGAATCGTCCACGACTTCGATACCATTCACACACGCCATTCCCGCAACAGGTACAAAAGTGAGCACGATTTTGCCCTGGGCATTGGGTCGAATCGCGGAAAAGTTCCGATCGATAGGCCGGCCTTCTCCGCCAGCCTCCTTAATAATGTCAAAGCCCCTCATCAGGGCCACACCGTTACAGTAGACGTCGAAGACCCGACTGCCAAGCCCGCCGGTGCCGGTGTTGTGCTTTCCATAGTGGCCTTCACAGAATTTCAAGGTGATTCGATACCGGCCTTCGGCCACGGGCACAGCGTACGAAAAATGCCCCCAACGCTCGCTTGCGTAGAGCGCCATATCCGGTGCGATGGAGCCGCTCGCCTGAGCGGGATTCGTAGTGCGGACCAACGCATTTCCGCCCAGGAAGTAAGAGTCGGCCTGCCACTCCTGCCCGGCGAAATCCTGCCACGACGAGGTCCAACCCGCTCGAATTCGGACCGGTCTTACTTTGCCGGCACTGACCGGCAGCACCTCGATTCCACTCAACATCGCAGTGCTTCTCATCGAGTTAAAGCTTAGGTGCAGGAATCCGTCCGCGGCTGGTGAGATGTTGCGGAAGACGCGTTCATCGGCGATATTGGAACCGGCGGCATCAGCCACCACATCGAAGGCCGTCAGGATCGGATTCCCGTTGGCGGAGACGCGAAATAGACGTTGACCCTCACCGCTGGATTCCGCACTGATGAAATCCGCTAAGCCAGTCTCGGCAAAGAAGAGATGCAATTCATAGTTGCCGGACTGCAGCGGAATATCGTACAAAAAGTCGCCACTCCGCAAGTGCCGGTAAATATCCGGATCCAGCGTTCGAAAGATCCTCTCGGACGGACGGACGAGCACATTACCACCGGCAAAGAAACGATCCGGCCCCCATTTGCGCCCGCTGCGATCGACGTAGGGAGCGGTGGAGCCCGCGATCATCCGAAGATTCTCTACGGCTGATGCCGCAGGCATCCTCGCGTTGGGCACAAGAGGGGACTTGGCATCGGCGGAGGTGGGACCCACCGCGCGCCACCGCCACGCAGCAAGGACACTTACAAGTAAGAAAGCAGCTACAGCGCAGGCAACCACCCGGTGCGTGACCCTGCTTGGGTGTGCCGGGCGATGCGTCTCCTCGTGTGGCGTCTCGGCGGCTGGCATGTGAACGGCCGGAGCCTCCACTACCTGGGTCTCAGCGGCTGGCGAGTCCACCGCTTCGGTCTCGGCGGCCGGCACTTCCACGATTTGGGTGTCCCACTTGAATTCGGCGGAGTAGGAGCCACGCGGCAGATCGATTCTTACCGGATGATACGAACCATTCTCAGCGAGGTAGTGCTGCGCCAGTTTCTTTCGTACTTCATTAGCCGTTACCCGGACTATGGTGTGCTGACCTGTATCGAAATCGAGGGGAAGCTGGAAGAGTTCCACCCCGAGCGAGCGCTCTTTGAGAGTGCCGTTCGGACCGCTGATCGTGTGGTTGACGACGTACTCAAGGAACTCCCTGCATCGCTTGCTGGTGCGAAACGTAGAGCTTTGCAGCAGGCGATGGAGTTCCGCCCGCACGGCCTGCTCACGTGACTCGGCCAACCCACTGCTCTCGCTTTCGCACATCCAGGTGCCCCCGCAAATGATATCACAACCATTTTTCCGATAGTGGAGGGCCTTTAACAACCCCGGCTAACCGTTAGCCGGAGCCCAATGCCAAGCCTCTCCATGAGCTCAAGAATCAGATTCCATTGGTGTTAGACGCCGGACGGCGGACACCGTACCAAACCTAGCGTGTGACAAGCTCGTTCGGACCAGTCAACGAATCCGTGCGGGTTTCCGGCTTCCGCGGGCTTGCTCCACATCGAGAGTCTGCCGGTGGGAACCGTAGTCGAAAACAAAATGGTCACCGAGTTGCCGTTTTCCGGGCGCAATTACCTCAGCCTGGCCAAACGAACTACACCTGCCCACCGTTGCCGAGCCTGAACATTCTGTCCGGGGCCGCGTTCCCCGGCCAACGCGGCACCAAGGGCACCGGAGTTTCGGGGTCATCCGGAGCACCCGAACCTCTCTGCGGCAGGTTCAACTGGCGCTGAAGTACTCGTCGATCACTCACGGGTGTCAGAATATCCTTAACAACCGAGCTGCCGTACGCTAATCTGAACAGCATCAAGGACATTATGAACAATCGCCCAGCTATCATTTGTTTGGTGACCGCCCTCGCGGCACCGGCCCTGCTCGCTCAAGCGCCGGCCACGCTCAACGTGGATGTGGGCCGCGCGAAAGCGCCGGCGAGCCCAACGCTGTACGGCCTCATGACGGAAGAGATCAATTACTCCTACGACGGTGGGTTGTACGCGGAGTTGGTCCGCAACCGCACCTTTCGATCCGATTGGACTGGCATTCTGAACTGGTTCGTAATCGAAAGAGGGACAGCCTCGGCGAAGGTGAGCGTCGAACCGAAGGACGGACCTTCCGCAGCATTGCCTTCCAGCGCAAAGCTGGAAGTGACCAAAGCCGATGCCAACAGCCCGGCAGGTCTCCTCAACGAAGGCTATTGGGGGATCGCCGTGAGGCCGAACAGCCGGTACACGGGTTCGTTTTTCGCCAAGAGCAATTCCGCGAGCCCACTGCCTGTCCGGATTGCGCTCGTGGCGGACCAATCCGGGCAGGTTCTCGCCAAAACATCGGTCTCCATCACTGGAAGCGGCTGGAAGGAGTACAAGTTCGAGATGCAGTCCGGAAATGCCGCGGCATCCTCCGAGAACCATCTCGAACTGACTGTCGACAAACCGGCCACTCTGTGGCTCCAGTTGGTTTCCCTATTCCCGCCAACATACCACAGCCGGCCCAACGGGAACCGCATCGACATCATGGAGAAACTGGCCGCCATGCGTCCCAGTTTCCTGCGCTTCCCCGGAGGAAACTACCTCGAAGGCAATCGGATCGATAACCGTTTCGATTGGAAGAAGATGATCGGCCCTTTGGTCGATCGTCCGACGCACCCGACCACGTGGAGCTACCACTCTACCGACGGCATGGGATTGCTGGAGTTCCTGGAATGGTGCGAGGACCTGCACATGCAGCCGCTCCTGGCCATCTATGGCGGATATTCTCTCGGCGGACAAGTCGTGAAGCCGGGACCGGACCTTGAACCCTACGTGCAGGAAGGGCTGGAGGAAATCGAGTACGTCACCGGCGGAGCGGACACCAAATGGGGCGCCCTGCGGGCGCGCGACGGGCATCCGGCGCCGTTCACTCTCAGCTACGTGGAGATCGGCAACGAAGACAACTTCGATCGGGCCAGAACGTACGATGGCCGGTATGCTCAGTTCTATCAGGCCATCAAGGCAAAGTATCCGAACCTCCAGGTGATCGCCACCATGCCGGTAAACGGCATCACTCCCGATGTCGTCGATGACCACTACTACAAGCGTGAGCAGGGAATGTTCGACGAAGCGCGCCACTACGACCACACCGACCGCAATGGCCCGAAGATCTTCGTCGGCGAGTGGGCGACCCGCGAGGGCTCGCCGACTCCCAACTTCGGTGCCGCCTTGGGCGACGCCGCGTTCTTGACCGGCCTGGAGCGGAACAGCGACGTGGTCGTGATGGCGGCATACGCGCCGTTGTTCGTCAATGTGAATCCCGGCGGAATGCAGTGGAGTTCCGACCTGATCGGCTACGATGCCCTGAACAGCTACGGGTCGCCGAGCTACTACACCCAGGTGATGTTCGCTTCCTGCCTGGGGGATCAGACGATGGAGTCCAGCCTGGCCGGGAGCGGCGACAAGTTTTTCTACTCGGTCACCGCGTCCAAGGGCTCTAAGGTCTGCATGAAGCTGGTCAATGCCGCGTCCGCCGCGCAGCCGGTAACGATTACGCTGAGCGGCCTGGGCGCCGGCACTCATGCCGCCCAGTTGGACACGCTGAAGGCGAATACCGCATGGGCGACCAACACCGTCACGAATCCGAACCGCATCGCTCCGGTACGCTCGAAGCTGACCGTCAACGGCGGGCGCCTGGAACACGTGCTGCCGCCGTATTCGATTCAGGTCCTGGCAATCGATCTGAAATAGCCTAAGGAGATCATTCGATGTCACAGTCTTACTTCGCCGGTATTCCGCCAATTCCATTCGAGGGTGTCACGTCCGACAACCCCCTTGCTTATCGCTATTACGACAAGGACCGCGTCGTCCTCGGCAAGAGGATGGAAGACCATCTTCGAATGGCGGTCTGCTACTGGCACACGTTCTGCTCCGAGGGCGCCGACATGTTCGGGCCNNGGAACTGAAGCTGAACGAAGCTTTTGAGTTCTTCACCCGGCTGGGCCTGCCGTACTTCTGCTTTCACGATACGGATGTGATGGCTGAGGCGCACACCATCCGCGAGCACGTCGACAATCTGGCGCGGATCGGCGATCGCATCCAGGAGAAGATGGCGGCCACCGGGGTGAAGCTGCTTTGGGGCACGGCGAATCTTTTCAGCCACCCGCGCTATATGGCCGGCGCGGCTTCCAATCCGGATCCGGACGTGTTCCGATTTGCAGCAACACAGGTGCGGCATTGCATCGAACTGACGAAGCGTCTCGGCGGCGAGAACTACGTTCTGTGGGGCGGACGCGAGGGCTACGAATGTCTGCTGAACACCGATCTCAGGCAGGAGAAGGCGCAGCTTGGACGCTTCCTGAAGATGGTGGTCGAGCACAAGCATAAGATTGGCTTTTCCGGAACCATTCTGATTGAGCCGAAGCCGCACGAACCCACCAAACACCAGTACGACTTCGACGTCGATACCGTCTATGCCTTCCTGGTGGCGAACGGATTGGAAAAGGAAGTGAAACTGAATATCGAGGCGAACCACGCAACCCTGGCCGGCCACAGTTTTGAACACGAGATCGCGACCGCGATAGCGCATGGCGTGTTCGGATCGATTGACATGAATCGAGGCGATCCGCAGAACGGTTGGGACACCGACCAGTTCCCGAACGACGTTCGCGAAATCACGACGGCCCTCTACTACATCCTGCTGGGTGGAGGCTTCACGACCGGCGGCAACAACTTCGACGCGAAGGTCCGGCGGCAGAGCTTCGAACCGGCCGATCTCTTTTACGCGCACATTGGAGGAGTGGACACGGTGGCGCGCGGCTTCCTCAACGCCGCCGCCATGATTGAGCGCGGAGAACTCGCCGGAATCGTCAAGGAGCGCTATGCCGGGTGGCAAGGCGAACTCGGCCGCGCAATCCTCGACGGCAAAATAACGCTGGAGGCGTTGTCGGATGGAGCGGTCGCGGAAGGCGTCGCACCGCGGCCCAGGTCCGGCCGGCAGGAACTGGTCGAGAACATTCTCGGCCGGTATGTCTGAAAACGTGAGTTAGGCACTGTGCCCTACGGTAGTCTGGCAGCCTCGGCGGCTGTCCCGAAAACCGTAAACTCGACGACTCCCAAAGGTGCATTTGCAGTGCGGGGCCAATCCGTCAAGGTCAGACGGACGTACCGGCAGCGCACGGGAGCAATCTCGTCGAACTCCGTATACCGCGTGATGCTGTTGTCCGACTTGTTCAGAACGGTGGAGTAACCCTTGCCGTCGAGCGAAACCTCAATCTTGTAGCGAAACGCAGTCGTCCCGCCGACTGCCGGCGTGCCGGCGCGGGCCCCGCCCGCGCCGAACCCGCCGCGTGCCAGAAACTCAATCCGCGTCGAATCCACGGTAAACAACTGCTCGTTTTCGAATTGCGTAATGGAGCCGAGATCTACTGTCAGCGAAGGCTGCAAATCGTCTTCCGCGGGTTCCCACCAGGTTCCGTTCGAATCGTCAAGTGCGTATGCAGCGTCGTGACCCGGGCGCTGGCTGGTGAATGCGCCGCGCTGGTTCATGGCCCGGAGCTTGTTCACGCTGAGAGGAATGGAACCGGAGTCGCCGTCGCGCGCGGCGTTGGCCACCACGCCAGGGGCCCACTGCGGCGTCTCACTCGGCCCTCGAACGAACATGGTTCCGTTTGCATCGAATCCCACCGGGTCCATGCCGATCCGGCGGCCACCCGGAGGATTCGCCAGAACGATGGTATAGAACACCCACCAGGCGCCGTCCGGGCCTTTCACCACGCAGCCATGGCCCGGGCCCGTTACGATTCCCGTGGTCTTGCGCAGAAGCGGATTGCGCGGAGAGTAGACGAACGGCCCCAACGGGTTCCTGGATGTGTAAACTCCGCTGGCATATGAGAGCCACTGCGTGCCTGAGGCGCTGTACTCCAGGTAATAGACTCCGTTGCGCTTGAACACCCAGGGACCTTCGATCCACCCGACGCTGGCGTATTCATTCCTGTCGCCCCACCGCTCCCAGACGTGCGATGGGTTGAAGCCGAAAAGATGCCGTGGCGCGGCGGCGAAGCGGTTCAGGCTCTTCGGGTCGAGCGGCACTACGTAGATTCCGTCCGTCGATCTGCCGGGAAAGTAGAGATATGGCTCGTTATGGTCGTCGATGAAAATGTCCACGTCGAAAGCGCCGGTCCACGGTTTTCCGTTCGAGACGCCGGCCCATGGTTCACCCTTTTCGTTAAGCCAGGGCCCCAGCACCTCATACGGACCCAGGATATTGGGCGCCCGGTACAACGGAGCGCTGTTGCCTGACATGTAGAATGCGCCGTTGTATTTGGCCACGTGGGGCGCGACGGGCAAGCGGCCGCCGCGAACATCCACCGCCTGGTATTTCCAGTTGACGAGGTTGGGCGACAACCACGCGCCTCCGCCGGTCCCGAAGAGGTAATACACATCGCCTTCGCGGACCACCGTCACATCACCCAGACTGACTCCCTGCGGCGAACCGTCCCGCGACGACGTTTCCAGTGGAAGCGGGCTGCAATAGCGAGTGGATTTCCCGATGACCGGTTTCCCCAATGCACGCGCTCCGGATTGCGGCCAGAGACTCACGGCCGTCGCCAGAACAGCAACCGCGCCGCAAGAAACAGCCAATGGGCGTCCCAATGCCATACGAGGGATCCTCCAGTTGATTAGCGCTTCATCGCGACGATCACATAGGGCATCTCGCGTTCCAGGTCGGGGTACATCCGCCCGGCGCCATTCTTGCCGACCACTTCTACGAAGTACATCAGGTCCCACTTTGGATCGAGGAAGGCGGCGGGGATCGCGGCTGTGTACAAGCCGCTCTTCGCGTCCAAGGTCATTTCGGCAGTCTGGTAGTCCTCGTACTGCGTGACATGGCGATAGCGCAGCCGTATCCACTTGACCTCGGAAGCGCCGGCTTTGGCGGCGATTCGCAGGTCCCGGCCGGGCTCGGCGGCGGCCGGCGGCACCAGAGAGACGACAGGCGGTTTCAGATCCGGATCGCGCGGAGCCAGCTTGCGTTCCGGCTTGCTCTCGACCTTCGCCCGCTCAGCCTCTAGTGCGGCCAAATCCTGTTCGAGTAAGGCCAGTTCTTCCCTCCAGTGCTGGCGGAAGCCGACTGCGCGCGCGCCGAAAGGGAGATGATCGTTATACACGTCGCCCGCCGCAGCCACCATTGCACTCCACGCCCCCAATGCCCGCTTTTCGCCCGCGATGGCCTCATCGAAAGCCGCGGTGTCGCCCGACTCCTTGTAGACGTTGTAAGCGACCGCCGCAGGCAACCGCGAGGCGTAATACTGCGCGAGGGCGGCCAGGATTCTCAGATCGGTGGCTGTCGAGACGAACTCGTTGCCCGGCTTGGCGCCAATCGTCTTTTGGGCTAGCCCTAGTTCGGACCAAATCTCGTAGGCGGTCTGGGCGAACCAGCGGCTGGTTTCCTGAGGACGGCGCATCGGAGTGTCAGCGTCCTGAAGGATACCCCGGGCCTCGTCGCGCGGGTTTTCGAATTGCTGGATGTCGCTGTTTTCCGCCGTTGCGAACTTGGGCAGAGAGTCCTGGTGATTCATCTCCGCCCAGCCCCGTGTAGTCGGGAAGTATTGGTATCGATACGCCGCGGCCACGATGTGCGGCAGCACACGGCTTCCCGCTTGCAGCGCCTTCATCACGTGGACGCCCGCGTCCGACCCGAAACGGTCTTCGAACTCGGTTTGCCACACCTCCGGATCGGTCTGCGGATTGTACGTAAGCCTGCCCCACAGCCGGTAAAACGCCCAATACCGCTCGAATTCGTAATCGTAGTAGCGGTAGCGAGCGTTCAGGATCGGAATGGGCGGCTCATCGTGAGGCTCGCCGAGCATCTTCGTGGCGAGCATTTCATTCATCTCGAAACTGTTGCCGTCGTACAGGCGCGCGCTCGCGGCGAATCGCCGCACGTACTCCGGATCGCCCCACAACAGGAGGCGTGTGGTGCCGCCAGTCCATACCTGCCATTGCACACGGTATCGTTGCGGATACCGCAGCAGGTCGGCGTAACCGTGGCGGCGATCGTGCTGATTCTCCGTGTTTACATGGGTCGGATGAAAGGGTAGGCCTAACTGCTCCATCCAGTACTTCGTGTTGACTCGCGCCTGGAGGCCCTGGTCGAGTGCGTCGTCGATAACCGCGTCAGGCAGGTCCTTCGTGCGTAGATCGATCCGCATGTTCGGCCGCTCCGCCTTGATGAACGAGAACACTTCGTGCCAGAAGCCGGCCATCTCCTCATGCTTCAGTCCGCTCTCATCGTGCATGCGGAACTGGATGGCGTCCAGCTCGGGGAATACGTTCAGGAAACGGCGCAGCGCCGCTTTGGTGTATCCGGCAAGATTATCCGCTGTGACGCCCCAGACGAGCCCTGGCGTGCGTTTGCCGGCGGCCTCCGCGGCGCCGGGGATGCCTCCGCCCTGCACGCCGCCGCGGTAGATGTGGTCCCAGATCCCCGCGGTGACGTCGATCCCGCGTTCGTGCGCGATGCGCATCATGGCTTTGAACGCCGCCGTGTTGCGGGCCTGCTGGGCAGGCGTAATGCCCACCAGTTCGACTCCGGGATATTCCGGGACGTTGAAGAAGTACGGATAGAGCGGCGCCATGAATCCGCCGTTCTCGTACCCGAAGATCACGATGAAGTTGTTGATCCGGCTGGATGCCAACAGGTCGAAGTACCGCTCCCAGTACTTTTCGTCATAGAGGCGGCTTTCGAAGTATGCGCGCTGCATGGTGTAGATCGAAACCCCGCGCTGCACCAGGTAGGGTTCCTCGGAGACCTCGCGGACGCGCGCGAAAGGATCCTCGACTTTCGTGTTCCAGCGAACGCGATCTGCAATATCGAGCGCGGCATACATCAAGCCACGCGCATCACCTCCCGAGACAGTAACAGACGGTTTCCCCGCGTGCCTGGAGCGGAGAATGGAAAGGGATTGCGGCAGACCCTTCCCGATGCCTGCGAGGATGTAGAAATCAGCCTGCGCAGACTCGGCGGCCGGAGGTTGGACGACGGTCAGGCCCTTCGCGGTGAGCGCCTGCTCGATCTTGCCGATTCCGTATCGCGCGGGCGGGTCCAGTTGGCCATCGACCACGATGGCAACAGGGCGCGCGGCCCAAGCCGGCAGTACGGTCAACAAAGCTAGCAGCGCGGATCTCATATCATCTCCTTACTCCTGCGCTCTCACGCTAATCGCGGAAAAGCAGCGGAGCATACTTCGAAAGGTACACTTGCCAGTTTGGCCAACTATGTCCGCCGCCCGACTGGTTCCAGACATGCTTCACGTTTTTCTTCGTGAGCAGGTCGTCCATCGCCTTGACTCCGTTGTAGCCGGGGTCCTCGGTGCCGCAGCCGATCCACAGGACCTTGAGCTTTTGATTCAGCACTGCCGCATCAGCTTTCTCCCAATCGGTGCGATTGCCCCCGCCGCTAAAGGCAGCGATGTACGCAAACTGATCGAGATTGTGGAGCCCGATCGACATCGACTGACCGGCGCCCATCGACAATCCCCCGATCGCCCGGTGATTGCGATCGGTCAACACACGATATTTGTGTTCGACCAGCGGCTTGACTGCTGTGAGCATCTCTTTCTCGATCGCTCCCGGGTCGTTGTTTGGTGCTGGAGTATTTGAGGCCGGCTTGATCTCGCGCGGCACGTGACCGTAAGGCATCACGACAACCATCGGTTTGACCTTCCCATCGGCCAGGAGATTGTCCATGATCACGTTGGCGCGTCCAGTCCACGTCCAGGATGCTTCGATTTGCCCATTGCCGTGCAGCAGGTAAAGCACCGGATACTTCTGTTTGCCGGACTCGTAACCCGGAGGCGTGTAGACGTAAACCATCCGATCCACGTTCAAGTTGGTGGAATCGTAGAACTCCACGTGAACCGAGCCGTGCGGCACATGCCGTTCTTCGATCGGCGCTTTGTCTCCGCCAGGCACGATGAAGAGACTGGTGGGTCCCCAGCGGCGCAGTTCCAGATTGGGATTCGATGGATCGGGCATGCGCAGACCGCCATCGATCGCGAAGCCGTAGGTGTAGAAGCCCGGCGGAATCGGGCCAACCGTCAAACTCCACACCCCTTTCTCGTCCTTCACCAGCGGCATCGGTTTCTGGATCACCTCCAGGATGCCCGGAGATCCCATCAATACAACTTCGCTCGCCTTGGGGGCGAAGAGTCGAAAAGTGACGGAGCGATCGGCATGCACCTCTGGCGATACCGGGACATTGTTGGTGTCCTCATAATAGGGTGTCGGACCTCGCTGGGAATAAACCGTGCTGGCAGCGATGCAGCACAGAGCGGCGACGAATCGTAATCGCATTGGGCACTTCCTTTATTGCTCGGGTCAGTTGGGTTTGAACTCGCCGCCCCTCACCAGAAGATCGAGTAGTTCTCTGGTCCTGGCCGGGCAGGCCCTTCCCTTTTGGGGGGTCAAGTTGTCGTGCTCGGATTCGATCGTGGGCGCCGTTTCCTTGGGGCCGGAAATCTGGTTGAGCGCCGTCCAGACTCCGGCGGGCGGTGAAATCGTGTCGATGAAGCCCATGCCGGCCATAACGGGCGCCTTGATGCGCGAAGCGAAATTGACCGTGTCGAAATAGAGCGCGGTCTTCATGACGTCCGGGTTATCCGAGGGCCAGTTGGGGTATCCGGCCTTTCGGCCGTGAAGATCTCCGTTGGCGTCGGCGCCGGCCGGCACGCAGACCAGCGCCGCGGTAATCTTCTCGGGCCTCAGGCCGGCGAGCATGAGACTCTGTTGGCCACCCATACTGCCACCTGTCAGCACGATCGTTTTGCCGTCCCAATCGGGCCGCGTCAGCAGGTAATCCAGGGCCCGCGAGTCGCGCAGGTACATGTTCAGAAAATACGACTTCTCGCGATCGGTGTTGCCGACGGCCTGATAGCTCCGCGGGATGTTCCCGCCGGCATCCGATGGCAGCTTGTCGTGCGAATCGACGTTGATGAACAGCCAACCTTCGGAGGCACGCTGCGAGGCGACGCGGGCGGTCAACGCGTACACGCCCGCATACTGCAATTGGATCAGCGCGGGAAACTTGCCGTCCCTGGCTGGCTTCGCGATGTAG
Organism: Bryobacterales bacterium; assembly: GCA_003167275.1. Lineage (GTDB taxonomy): Bacteria > Acidobacteriota > Terriglobia > Bryobacterales > Bryobacteraceae > JAIQFL01. Next base: position 16,244 of record PMTT01000725.1, read on the forward strand.
CCATGCGTCTGGGATCCGAGGCCATCCAGCACGAACATGCTCAACTCGACGCCCGGCACATCGGTCTCGACCTTGGTGAGCACAGGGTTGATGGGTACTTTGGCCTGTGCGGCGAGCTTGCCGTCCCAGAATGCGTCGAAATCACCGGGACGCGGTGTCGAGAGCCCGATCTTCAACGGCGCGACGGCGGCGCCTACCGCGTAGAGTCCGGTGTTGCGGCCGGTGTTGCCTCCTGTATAGCCGGGTGCGCCGCCGCGGCCGGGACCGCCTGCCGGAGCGGATGTATCGCCAGTAAGGTTGGCGTACGGTTCTATGGCGACGTAGACCATTTCCGGCTGGTCGCCGGATATTTCGATCTTGTCCTTGCCCGAGGAAAGATCCAGTTTGCCTTCCTTGAGAACCACCGCGTTATTGCGTCGGATCGTCCACTTGTAGGCATAAGTCGACATGACCGGACCGGGGGTCACCGTCCAGCCTACGGTTTCGCCGACATCGTAGATGCCGCTCCCATGGTAGGGCGCAAAGGTAAGCTGCTGGTCTATGGGGCTCCGCTGCGCCAAACAGAGGGAAGCGGTTGCCAGGATGGCGAATAAGGTACGTGTGCGGATTCGGGTCATGAGGGTCCTCTGTGGCCTATTTTCCTGTGCCCACCACGCTCACGGTGAACCCCTTCAGCGGCTTATCCTCCGCGTCCAGAAACCGGGCGCAGAAATCGGTGGCTCCCCCGCCGTTGACAATCGCAGCGCGCACGATGTTTGGCCCCTTGTTGAGTGTGATGCGCCGGGACACTCCATCGTCGATCACCGTCTGGCGATCGCCGTAAATGCCGATGACCTCCTTGCCGTTCACCCACCAGACCGAGGCTGCGTTGGAGCCGATGGCCAGACGCACATCGTGCATTTCCTGCGGGCAGTTGACGATGGTCACGGCCCAGAACAAGACGTCGGACGTCGGCTTGCCCAGTGCGTGGGCGAAGTGATAGAGGTTGACGTTATATAGTTTCGTGTCCACGGCGTGCCAGGCGAGTTGCGAGTCGCCGAGGGCGACCTTGTCGCCATCATTTGGAATGACGGTGAACTGGTCGGGAAAATACTCCTTCTTGACGGCTGCCTGGACGGCGCTGTCGGTGAGTCCCGTGACGCCGATCGGTTCCAGCAGGAGCCAGCGCTGGATGAAGCCGTCGGCGCCGGGCACTTTTTGCGGGGACGCGGGAGTCGTCAGTGTGACCGGAGGAACTTGAGCAGCGGCGGCGATCGCCAGAACAGCGAGGGCTATGCAATGTTTGTGGAGGGAGTTCATGGCGGATTTCCGATCGATGTTCACGGCGTCTTGAACAGCCAGCGCTGTTTGTCGCTCTTGGGGTCGAACTTCGACAGCGTCGCGAAACTGCTGCCCACGGCCGAAAGAACGAGCGCCTCTTTGGAATTGGGGATCGACTTGGGCATGATGCGCCAAGTGCCATCGGCAAGCTGGTCCATACGCCACAGTTGTTCGGGGCCGCCGGTGAACGCCGGCAGGACAACCAACTCAGCGTCCGCCGTGGCGGCTAGAGCGCGGTCCGTGCCGGCGATGGTGATCTTGAAATATGGCGATCCGGGGTAGCCGCCCGCATTGGGGACCGCTGTAATGGCCCACTTCTGCTGCGCCTGGCACAGGTAAGTCGCCATGCGGACGTCGATGTTACCAGTGGGCCAACTCTTCGAGACCTCCGCGATGTCCTGTGGCGGAATCACGCCGCCCTGGCCCTCGAACATTCCTCGTCCACCCCCACCGCCGCCAAGTCCCGCGCCAGCGCCGGGCGCTGCTCCAGGCGCTGCTCCAGGACCACGACCCGGTCCTCCGCCGCCCCTGCCACCCCTGCCGCGCCGGCCCCCGACCGGCATACCCTCTACGGCAAGTTCAAGTGCTGTTCCTGTGCGCACGGATTCGATCTCAAATGCGCCTTCCTTCAAATTCTCGCCGGCAACCGGCCAGGCGTCTCTCCACAGCAGCGGACGGATATCCAGCACACTCGCGCCGCCCCTGTCCAGGTCGGCTTCCCAGTGCAGGGAGAACTTCTGCACGCCTTCGCCGAGATCGAGCAGGCCGAAATGACCGGCGCCAACCACACGGCCGCCAGACCCAATCAATAGCTTTCCGCCGCCTTGAATCATGTCGACGCCGTCGTGGTCCAGAAAGGGACCGGTCACTTTCTTTGCGCGGCCCATGCGTATGTTGTAGCCGGAGTCCGCGCCGCGACAGCAACTGCCGTGCGTGGCCAGCAGGTAATACCAGCCATCGTGATAAATCATGTCCGAAGCTTCGCAATTGATCGCGAGGTCGCGGGGTTTGTCGTTGGGGTTGAGGCGCTTACCCGTCTTGGGGTGGAGCTCGACCAGCCGGATGTAGCCGAAATAGGAGCCATAGACCAGCCAGAGCCTGCCGTCGGTGGGGTCCAGAAAGACGCCCGGATCGATGGCATTGCAGTCTTCGACGCCGTCTGATGAGGCGACCACGCCGCCTTCCTCCCACTTGTAGTCGGGGGAGTCCGGGTCGAGGCTTTTGGACCATATCATGTTGATGGCAGCTTTGGGCTGCGCGCCGATGTTCGCAGCCACGTACGCGTAGTAGCGATCTCCGATGTGGATGACGTCGGGCGCCAGTCCGCGATGCGGGAGCGTGGTACCACGTTTCCAGGTCCAGCCGTCATCGGAGACCAGGGAAGCTCCGCCCGTGCCGTAGGTGTAGTATTTGCCGTTGCACAGTACGACTGTGGACGGATCGTGGATCCCGATTTGGCCCTCCAAGGCCAAGGCCAGCGAAGCCAGTGCGAGAACAGTTGCCACGAAAGCGTATTTCATAGGCTTTGGATGAATTGGTGGGCTATGCCTTCAATTCCCATCCCTTGCGGAGGAACGGTTTGAGAAGGCGGTTGGCCTCCTCGTTGTTGCTGAAGCGCCGTTTATTCGCGTCCCACGTTAGCTTTCCGGGAACGCGGAGCGCGATGGCGCCCAGCGAGAGCCAGTCGATGTATTTTGTCGCGACCGCGAAGTCCGATACGCCCGGGGCGCCGCCCTTGCAGGCGCGAATCCAGTCCTGCTGGTGATTGACGCCTCGCTGCAAGAGTTGCGGCGGCAGTTTGTATTCCGCCCACCTCGACGCCGGCAGCAGCCAGACGCCTTCGCCGCGTGAGGTGGTTGCCATGTAGCCCTTCGATCCTACGAAGACAGCGCCGTTACCGGGAGCTCGCATTTTGGGATCTTGAGAGGCGCCAGGAAGCAGACCGCGTCCACCCGGACCGCGCCCACCCGGACCACCCGGTCCGCGGCCGCCGCCCGGAGGAAGCGCCCCGCCACGGCCCTGTTGTCCGAGGGGCTTGCCATCCGCCGTCAGTTGGGTGCTGACCAGCATCATACCGTCGCCGCCCTGAACGAATGGTCGACCTTTTTCAGCCAGATTGTTCATCGCCGGAAAGAGGCGCTCGCCTTCGGCCATTCCAGGGGGATCCTGGAAGTCGCCGCGCATATTCTGGTATGTATGCACCGTCACTGGAGGCATGCTGCCGCGCGCCGGAAATTCGAATACGACGTGCGCGCGAAGCGGCCAGAGCCACTGGTTCTTGCCTTCGACATACACGCACTCGACGCTGATCGGGCTGGCCTTATCGAGTTGCAGCGCCAGATGGGCCGGTCCGAGATTGTGTACTAGCCAATCGCCCAGCGATCCGCCGGTGGAGAAGTCGATGAAGGCGCGCCACTGGTTCGTCATCAGTGGATTGAAAGCGCGCGGCTCGGCGCAGCCGAGCCACAGGTCCCAATCGAGAGTCGCCGGGGCTGGCGTCGCCTCAGGTCCGGTGGTCGGGATGTTGGGCTGTCCTCCATATATGCCGCCGGTCCAGGCATGCAGTTCCTTGACCTCGCCGATCTCGCCGGACCAGAAGATCTCACACGCGGTCTTCGTGCCCTCGTGGTTCCAGCCTTGGTTGCCCATCTGGGTCGCCACTTTGTACTTCGCCGCCGCGTCTGCCAGCAACTGCGCCTCTGAGGCCGTTCGCGTCAGGGGCTTTTCGCAATAGACATGCTTGCCGTGCTGCATGGCGAGCAGCGCCACTGGCGTGTGCATGTGATCGGGGGTGGCGATCATTACGGCGTCAATGTTCTTGCCCTCGGTCTCGAACATCTTGCGATAATCTTTGTACTTCTTGGCCTTGGGGTACTGCGCGAAGCCACTGGCGGAGCGCTCCTCATCCACGTCGCACAGCGCGACGATATTCTCGGTCGCGGCGGCGCCGACGAGAATCGCGGGGCCCCGCACGCCCACTCCGACGGCCCCGATACTCAGCTTCTCGTTCGGCGACTTGTAGCCCATCGTGGAAAGAGACGGCGTGCTGCCGAACCCGCCCCTTGGGACCGCTCCCGCCAACAGCGTGCCGTAGAAGAAATAGCGTCTGGAAAACCGATGATCGTGCACCACGTGCCTCCTTACCCGTAAAATCGATCAGCCAACCTGTACCGGAACGCGGCGTGTGTAGTGCCGCCAGACACAGATCTCCCGAAAACTAACGCTAGCACGCAACGTCGTTGTGGGCTAGGTTTGGCACGGTGTCGTGTGGGTAACGCTAAGGGAATCATGTGGTTGCTCCCGGCGGGATAGTCGGTGTCAGGAGGGTTAACGATCCCGGCTAACGGTTAGCCGGGGGGAGTTCCGAGAACCGCGTGGCGGGCAACTCCGGAAAACTGGGACGCCGGGCAGGGCTAAACCCGACCCGGCGTCTCAAGACATGCGGTCCTTCTAGAAGGTCACCCGAACCATCAACTGCAGGATTCGGGAGTATCCAAATGCCCCGGGCCCCGATTGGTTCAGGCTGCCGAAACCTCCGATCTGCGTGCAACTGAGGCCGCTGCAGCCCTGAGCGGGATTGTTGACTGCCAGCGCTGTAGCGGTGTATCCCGCCGGAGGGCCGGTGATGACGCCGCTGCTGTTGGCGGGAAACGCCGTGTAGGCCAACCCGCTGTTGACACCCGTGAATATGGTGTGGTTGAAGACGTTGAAGGCGTCGGCGCGGAACTGGAAATGGACCTTGCCGTCCTTGATGACCGCAAACTCCTTTTGCAGCGCCATGTCAAAATTCAATCCACCCGGGCCGTGGAGATAGTTGATGCCGGATTCGAGCCCGATGCTCCCAACCTGGGCCGGTACGAAACACGCGGGGTTCAAATAACTGGTCCAATTGCCGGACCCGGTGTAAGGGTTGCAGCCCGGCACGATCGCCGGCCGCCACCCTTCGGTATAGGATCCGGTGACGATCGGATTGGATGAATTCTGGACACTGACGGAGGGATTAAACACCGGGCCGGTCTGCGCGATGGTGACGCCTGAGAGCTGCCAGCCATTGGTGATCAGCTTCGTGAATTTGTTGCCGAAACTCTCCGGCACCGGCACGGTGTACACGTAATTGATCGCCAGTACCTGGCGACGGTCGAAAGAGGCGGGCGAGTAGTTCGCCAGCCGGTTGTACTGATCGGGACGGACGAACGAATTGTCATTCGTGCCACCGGACAGCGCGGTTGCCATGGCCTTGCTCCAGGTATAAGCGACGCCCAGGAACAGACCTTTTGCCGCGCGCCGCTGCAACTGCACCTGAAGTGCGTTGTAGTTCGCGGTGGCCGCGCTCTCGTACAAATTGATATTGCTGTAGCCGTAGATCCGGGACATGAAGTTCTGCGGGAGGGCATTGCTTCCCAGGGGCCTTCCGGTTCCCAGGGCCGGCGAGCATCCAGTGCAACCGGTGCCGGCGGTGGGATCGGTCGCCGCGGCGGTGAAGGTGGTCCCGAACGCGCTCCAGTTCAGATTGCGGTTGTCCTGCTGATGCCGTGACATAGAGCCGACATAAGCGACATCCAGAATCATATTCATCGGAAGGCGCTTTTGGAGGCTGAATTGATACGAGTACGTGGTCGGAATCTTGCCGGTCGGGTCGACCTCCACGGCAGTCGGCGGAGAAAGCACCGCCGTGGCGGGATTGAGCTGTTGAGCATACCCGTATTGTTGCGTGACGCTGTACGCTTCGGGCGGGTTGGTTACCGTGTCGAAAGTGCGGTTGCCCTGGATTCGGTCGTAGTAGATTCCACCGCCAGTACGAAGTACGAGATCCTGTTTGCCCGTGATGTCCCAGGCAATTCCGAAGCGGGGACCCCATTGCAAGCCACGGTCCTGGGTCAAATACTTGTTGACACACGTGCCAGCCTGGCATATGCCGTCGGCGGTATTTCCGCTCCCTGGGATCATCAGCCCAATGTAATTCACGGGGAGATACGTTTTGGCTACCGGATCGTAAGCGCTTCGCGTGTTGTTCGCCGGGTTGACCGCCGGAACGTACAGCCGGGGAGCTTGCGCCGGGTTATACTGCGAAAGTTCAAAGGTCGATGCCTGCAAGCCAGCATCGTACTGTGGCTGGTACCAGGCGGTGCGCAGACCGTAATCGAGCGTCAGGCGAGGAGTGACCTTCCAGGTATCCTGAACATATTCTTCGATGTTCCAGTAACGGTACAGACCGTTGATATGATGCTGCGCCTGGTTGAAGGACTGATAGACGCCCAGGAGCGCATTGGCGAACCCGTAGCCGGTATCGAGCGGATTAGCACCCGTCGGACCGCCCTGGTCGCCGAAGTTGTAGCTGCCGTTGAAGGCTCCGAAGGACGTCTGATCCTTCCGGCTGCGCTGCATGTAGTAGCCGGCCTTGATGATATGGCTCCCCCAGACTTCGTCACACTGTCGGTGAGATCGATGGTGGTATTGTAGTTGATGAACGGCGCATCGGAACTCCCGAACGTGGGTGAGTTGCCCAGGTTGTTGCCGCCAAAACCCACCTGAGGCAGATAGCCCTGGTTTGCGTCGGGGTACAGCACCGGCAGGGGGTTGGATCCCAGGAGCGACTGGCCCAACCCATTGTTTGGGGCGAAGATATTGATGCTGTTGTTGGTGTAGCCCAGGTTGAATTCGTTGGTCATCGTCGGGGTAATCATGTAGGTCATTCCCCCCGCCAGGCTGTTGCCCGGAATGGGCTCGGAGATGGGTGCGATCGGCGGATTGATTTCCAATACCCATGTGCCGTACGGAATTCCCGCGTTAGATATGTCTTTGATGTAGTGCCCAAAGACGCGAATCTTGTCAGTCAGGTTGTAATCCAGCCGCAGCAAATCCTCCCGGCGGGGAGACGTACCCGGCAACTGGGTCTGGTAGTTGTATGTGGCGCCCCCAGGAAGGTTGGAATTCGCGGCAAGCGTCTGGTTGGGCAGGGGATAGAGGTTCAGCAATGCCTGGCCGGGCGCCCAGATCCGGCTGGCTGGAATGACGCTTCCGGGAAAGAGCTGACCGGTGGTCGGGAGGGACATCAAGTTCGCTTTTGACGAATGGGCGCCCAGGAACCGGGCTGCGAGTCCGTCAAGCGCCGCGCCCGCGATCAGCAATCCGATGTTGAATCCCCTGACCAACGCCTTGGTCTACCACGAGTTCTTCCGGCACTCGGACATGGTTGGGTTGGGTGTAGCCACGGGCGGGATGGGGACGCTGGCGACGGACGCCTATGGCGACGCGGTTGGGTTCCGCATGGAAGGGCTGGTCATCAAGGTGCTGCACGACCGCTTTGCCGGAACGATGCCGGTTGCCGTCGCCGGCAACTCACCCCAGCACGCCATCAAGGGGACCCTCGGGGTGGATCTCCCGGCGCGGCCCTCTGGAAGTTCCACTTACCCGCTTGACGTGTTCGCCGCGCTGAGAGCCGATCGCAAGAAGCTTGCGGTGTCCGTGGTGAACCCCACCGAAATGGCGCAGGATTGTGAGCTGAATCTGGCCGGCGTCCAACCCGGTGGGACAGCCAAGCTGTGGCAACTGTCGGCCCCAGTGGGAGCGGTGGCGCCATCGCCCGGTCCCGGAGGCGGCGTCGGCTTTGGCCCTCCGGCGACGATCTCGGAAAGTTCGTTGCCACAAGCGCCACGCAGAATCACGTTACCGCCCCGCTTGAGTGTTTATGAGTTCGAAGTGAAATAAGTGAAATGGCACCACTCGAAACCGCGCCCCCTAGAAGCAGGCTGAGCTGAGGGGCCCAAGACGCGAAAAGCCAAGTGCAGCGGCGCGATGGCGCAGCAGCCCTGCAAGCGCCCGCCGGACTTTTACCCCGATTCGTTGGCGGCGGTTTGTTTTTGGTGCTGTCGCCGCTAAGATGTAAGAAGCCATGAATCTCGAAGAGGTCGCAAGGCGTGCCAAAGTCTCCACTGCAACCGTTTCCAGGGTGCTGAATAACGCTTCCCTCGTAAAAAGCACGACGCGGACGCGTGTAATGAGAGCAGTCGAGCAGCTCAAATATCAGCCGAACTTGCACGCCCGCAGCCTCGCCGGAGTCAAGAGCCGCAGTATCGGAGTGATCGTATCCAATATTGAAAATCCATTTTTCCTCGACATCTACAAGGCCGTCGAAGCCGGCGCCCACGCCGAGGGCTACGAAGTCATCATGGCCAATACCGACTATCGCTCCGAGCAGTTGTTGACGAGTATCCGGTTGATGATAGGCCGGCGAGTCGCCGGCCTGGCAGCGATCGTTTCGGAAATGGACGCTGACGTGATTGCAGAGTTGAACGAACACCAGATCCCGGTGGTGTTCTACGACGTCGGAGCACCACTGCAGAATGTCACGAATATCAGGGTAAACTACCGTCGCGGGATGAAGAAGCTGATCGACTACTTGTATAGCCTCGGCCATCGGCGGATAGGTTTCGTCGGCCACCACGCCACGCTGGGACCGATTCATGAACGGGCGAATGTCGTGCTGGAATCGGTAGCCAGATATCCCGATCTTGTGGTAAAGACCGGGGCCGACGTGGACAGCCTCGAGGGCGGACGCCGTGCCACCCGCGCGCTGCTTTCCGCCGATTCCGGGTTGACCGCCATTGTGTGCGTGAACGACCTGATGGCGGTCGGCGCCATGCGAGAAATTCGGGAGCGCGGATTGCGCATACCGGAGGACATCTCAGTCACGGGATTCGACAACGTCAAACTGTCACAATTCTGCTATCCGGCCCTGACCACCGTGCATATACCGCGCAACCAGATCGGGCAGAATATCTGTGATGTCCTGATACTGAACACGAACACAATACTCGAACAAGAGATCCTGATCGATCCGGAGCTTGTGTTACGGGACTCTACCGGGCCAACTCTGAGGCGGTGACCTCCGGGTTGCGCTGAAAGTTCGACCACCGTTCGCCGGAGTAACGGGGTTAACAACCCCAACTAACCGTTAACCGGCCGGATTACGAGCCTGCGATATCCACATAACCGGAAGATTCGATTCAGGTTGAGCGTCGGACACCGTACCAAACCTAGCTTGCGCCAGTTTCACGCGCTAGGATGCGGAAATCAGAGGCCGAGTCACCTGAAACCGCGGACCTGAAGGAGGACGATGAATCTCAAGGAGGTTGCACGGTGTGCACGGGTTTCGAAAATAACGGTTTCCCGCGTGCTCAACAACGCACCAGTCGTTAAGAACACAACGCGCACGCGCGTCCTCAAAGCAGTCCAGGAGCTCAAGTATCAACCGGATTTTCACGCTCGGAGCCTGGCTGCCGGGAAGAGCCGCAGTATCGGCGTGATCGTCTCCAATATCGAGAATCCTTTTTTCCTGGATATCTACAAAGCTGTCGAAACAGGTGCTCGTGCTAAAGGCTACGAAGTGATCATGGCCAATGCCGACTATCGTTCCGAACGGTTGGTGGCCAGCGTCCGGTTGATGATTGGGCAGCGGGTCGCAGGGCTGGCAGCAGTCGTTTCGGAAATGGATCCTGAGTCGATCGAGGACTTAAACGGGTACGGGATCCCGGTGGTGTACTGCGGTGTGGGGGCGCAACGGGACAACATTACGAACATCCGCGTGAACTACCGGCGCGGCATGGATAAGCTGACGGATTACCTGCGTGGCCTCGGCCATCGCCGCATGGGGGTGGTCGGCAACCATGGGATGCTGCGGCCAGTTGATGAACGCGTGAATGTAGTATTGGAATCTCTGGCGCGCTATCCCGATATGGAGGTGCAGACCGCGGTCGATATGGACAACCCCGAGGGCGGGAGGCGTGCAACCCGCACTCTGCTTTCTGCGCATCCCGAACTGACGGCAATCGTGTTTGTAAACGACTTCATGGCCGTTGGAGCGATGCGCGAGATTCGTGAGCGCGGACTGCGCGTCCCGGAAGATATTTCAGTAACCGGGTTCGACGACGTCGCACTTGCGCAGTACTGGTATCCGGCACTGACATCTGTACACATACCGCGTGACCACATCGGACAAAGAATCTGCGATGCGCTCGTGTCGGACGAGGAGAAGATGCCGGCGCGGGAGATGGTGATCGAACCCGAACTTGCACTTCGGGACTCTACGGGGCCGGCGGCGAAATCCTGAGCGTCTGTTCTTGCAGAAGCTTAGTGTCGATCCCCGGCACTTTCAGCAGATCGCCGTACTTCTTGAACGCGCCGTGGTCCGATCGGTATCGCACCAGCGCCTCCGTCTGCCGGCAATCACAAGAACAGCAAATCAAAACATGAAGGGCACCCAGCGCATCGTATCCGCAGTTTGCCACAAACTTCGATTCGCCTTGTCCCTACCAGTAGGGTTCTTCCGCGGGCACGAATTGGATCGGAATCTCGTGGATGAAGGTGCGCATCCACTTGGCGTAGTCTTCCATGCCCGGCTGTTCCGAAATGACATGGCCAAGCATGATGACGCCCTTTGCCATGCCAAGGGAAGCAGCGTCCAGCACATATTCGACATTGTCAAAGCCGCCATCGGCCTCCTGCTGCTCGCCGCCGATCACGACGTCAGCTTCAGCCGTCATGCGCGGCGTTGCATATCCGGGGCCTACGAGGATCTTGCTGACCCGCGCCTTCGGATCACCCGCGCAGCGAAGTGCGCGGGAGCCGGTCAGGCGCTTCACTTGAGCCGCAAACTCTCCCAGGCTCGTCTCCGGAATCGTGAAGATGCGGGGACTCATCGTCGCATTCTCGCCGCCCTTGATGCCTACCGAACGAAGCTCCCCCACGACGGTGAAATCGGGTTTCATAGCATGCATGTGGTCGTGATCACGCCATATGATCATGTCGTTCTTCAGAACGTATTCGGTCTTGATTCTGTAGAGCAGGTTTTCAGTCAAGTCCTTGATATCGTCGCGGTCGTTCCAGAAGGTATCTTCGTGCGAGATCACCATGTTCAGGCCGGCCGTATGGGCGCGTTTGAGCATGTCGAAAGTCGCCATCATAGTGGTCGCGATGCCCCTGACGGTGGAGTCCGGGTTCCCCAGCTTGAAGGTGTCGCGGTAGGATCGTGCGTTAATCGGTACTCCGCTGTTCTTCTCGATCAATTCGACGACTTCACGCGCGGTCACGAATTGGGCCTCCAGTATGGATCCCCCGCACCGATCCACGTACCCGGAACTTCCTTGACCACGGTCTTCAGCCATTCCGCGCAGGCGCGCATTCCCGGCTCTTCGGACACGACGCGGCCAACAGTCACCAGCGCGCGTTTCTCGCCGGCGGCGAAGATGTCCGCGGCATAGAAGGTGTTCTCCCATTCCCGAACTTCACCCGCAACGATCAAGTCCACTGTGGAATAGCGCTGCCACATCGTTGCGGGAGTCATTGCGCCGGGGTGCACAAGAATTCGGCGCACAATGGCTTTGCGATCTCCCACGGCGCGGAGGCCGCCTCGAAGATTCAGTTTGCTCCTGATGAGAGCGACAGTTTCTTCCGCCGTAGCCGGGGGAATGTCGTAGATCGCGTCATCGCTTTTCACCCGGTGACTCGACCAGCCCAGCGCGCCGGCAAGGCCAGCGACCATATCGTTCTCTTTGCGCGCCTGCCAGTGGTCGCGCAGGCGAAAGACGACGAGGCCGTTCTTCTCGGTGAATTCGCGCTTTGCTTTGACAACCGGATCGTCGGCGCCAAACCCCATTGGCCCGCGTCCGCCGGGAGCCGGCGTTCGACCGTCCGCGCGCCCGTAGAATGTCGGTTCGTAAGTGAGAACCAGATTCGCCTTCGTCTTCACCGCTTGCTTCAGAACTTCGAGCGTCGCCATGGCGGTGGTCGCGATTCCCTTCACGACAGTGGAAGGGTCGCCCGCCTTGAATCCGTCCACGCCGGTTGCCGGCCAGTCCCCCCCAAGTTCGGCCTGAATGCGACGGACTACGGCTTCGACTGTAAGCGGCTCTCCGCCTACCGCCGCGAGTTGCGTGACGCCGGCGGTTCCCGTGATCAGCGCGAATCTTCTCCGCGAAATTAGCGCGCGCATCATCTTCGTTCTCGAGGGACGGTCATCGNNNNGCTGCCCACTCCGTTCCCCGCTGGAATGTGGCAATGAAGCCGACGCAACTGAGCGCATTGACGTCGTGGCCGAGCGTCGTGTGAAACACGCGTCCCTTTCCGAAACTGAGTGTCAGCAGAATCGGCTCATCGTGACCGGTTCCGTGATTCTCGGGATCGGAATACGCGGTTGCCAGGACCGTCATGTTCTGTCCAGGGCCACGCAGGCTGTTGTATAACTCATCGCCCTGATGCATCCAGACGTGTGGGAGTCCTTTGGTGATCGGATGATTCGCGTCCTGCACGGTAACTGCGAACGGCACCCGATTCCCATGGTTCCCGGCGCGTCCGGGTTTGTCGTCCGAGACCAGCTTGCCATCTTTGAAGAACCAAAGGGCGCCCGATTTTTCGGTCCGTCCTCGCCATCCACCGATGCCGATCATTTCGTTGAACGCCGGCCATCCGGCGAACGCATTGTCGGACGCATGAACAATCACCAGGCCGCCGCCTCCACGGATGTATGACTCAAACGCAGTTCTCACCGATTCCGTCCAACGCTCATCGGGAGCGTCATAGTTCATCACGATCACCCGATACTTGCCGAAGTCCGGTTTGAAGGCGCTGAAATCGCCGCCGGAGGCGGGCGCCGTCACCACGTCCACCTGGAAGAGGCCGGTCTCCTCCAGTTCCTTCTTGAGCACCGGCGTTGTCAGCTTCCAGGCGTGATAGGGTCCGCCGCTTTCGCCATCCAGAAGCATGACCTGAATGGGGCCCGCGGCATGCGCGTGGGGTTGGAATCCGAGCGCCGCCGCAACCACAAAAGCAAAGAGACATCGGTTCAATTTGCTACTCGCTTGATTATTGGAAACGAAATGCATATAGGTTTTCGCCACCTGCTACGAGAACGTACTGATGCCCGTCCAGCATATATGAGATCGGGGCATTGCTGGGACTCGATCTGAGACCGGCGTGCCAAAGAGGTTCGCCGGTACGCGCGTCGAACGCGATGAAGTTCCCCGAGCCGTCGCTGCCGAACAGCAGGTTCCCGGCCGTTGTGAGCAGGCTTTGGGCCCCGACGTTCGTGGCGTGCTTCCAAGCGATCTTGCCCGTCTTGACGTCGATGGCGCGGAGCTCCGTTTTTGTGATACCACCTCCGCGCTCCGTGCCGGAGTAACCCTCCGGCTGATCGTCCGTATCCGTCTTATAGAAGATCGTGTACGACTGCGTGGTCCCGACGTAAAACAGACCCGTGTCCGGGTTATAGGCGGGATTCGGCCATCCGGTCGACCCACTGGAATTCGGCGACGTGAGCGAACCTGCCACCTGCGGCTCCTTCAGAGGATCGCGAATGGGCTGGCCGTTGGGCGCGATGCCCTTGTACCAGTTCAGCCCTTCCACAAACGGGGCCGTAAGGATGCTCTTTCCATCGGTGCGATCGAGAACGAAAAACAGCCCCGAACGATGCGCCTGCGCCAGCAGTTTCCGGGGTTTGCCATCGATCGTGGCGTCAAACAGAATCGGCGTCTGCGCCGCGTCCCAGTCATGCGTGTCGTGAGGCGAATACTGGAAATGCCAGGCCATCTTGCCGGTATCCGGATTCAGAGCCACCACCGACGCGGTGTAAAGGTTGTCGCCTTCTCTGCTCTGACCCGCCATTACCGGATTTGCGTTCCCGGTGGGAATGTAAACCAGATTCAACTCCGGATCGTACGTCGGCGGATACCACACGCCGCCGCCCCCATGCTCCACGGCATTCTTGTTCGGCCAAGTTTTGAATCCGGGGTCGCCCTCATGCGCGGTTGTCCAGAAATGCCATTGCACCGCGCCGGTTTCCGGATCGCGCGCTTCCGCGAAGTTCGGAACATCGAGAAAATCTCCGCCCACGCCGACGATCACATGATTCTTGATGACCAGCGGAGCGACGGATGAAAAGTAATCCCGCTTCACATCCGCCATTTCTTTGTTCCAACGTTCCTTACCCGTCTTGATGTCAAGCGATACCAGGTGGTTGTCGTACGTCTCGAAAAAGAGCCAGTCGCCGTAGATTCCCACGCCGCGATTTCCGAGTGCAAACGCCGGCAAGCCTTTCCACGTGTACTTCCAGATCTCGCGGCCGGTGCGGGCGTCGATGGCAAGCACGGTATTCGGTTCGGTGATATAGAGAACGCCGTCCACCAGGAGCGGCGCGCATCGCGTGTTGGCGAAGGCCGTGTTGGATGGCGCGGGCCCGGGGCCACCGATATTGTCTCCCGGCGTCATACTGATCTGATTCACCCACGCGAGCGTCAGATTGTGGACGTTCTCCGCGTTGATTTCCTTCAGCGGGCTGTAATGGCGGCCCGAATAATCTCCGTGAAACGTCGGCCAGCTATCGGGCTTCGGATGGGCGATCGCATCGGGCGGTAATGTCTGGCTCCAGGATGCCGCTGCCAATCCCGCAAAGGCAGCCAACAAGGTTAGGGATTTCGATTTCATTCGGGTCCTCATTTCAGCGTGGCCAAATAGGCGGTCAGATTGTGCATGTCGGTATCGGAAAGCCTCGTCATGATATCGATGTGCGCCTGAAGCGGGTCGGCGACCTCGACCTTGGGAACGCCGTGGTCTCTCGCCCACGTTCTGGTCGATCCATCGGCCAGCCGGAGGGTGACATAGAAGTCGGTGAGCAGCAGAGATGTGCCTTTAATGGTTTCCCCCGAGGGCAGCGTGAGGGTTGCAGCAGTTCCAGTTCCCCGGCTGGGTCCGCCACGCCCGGCGCGCGGCATGACCAGTCTTTCCTGAAGGGTCGGGGGATCGTATTTGCCCCCGACGCCTTTGAGGTCACCGCCCGGTGAATGGCACTTGTTGCACCCGCCAGCCCCATTGAAGTACTGCTCGCCGGCCTTCGAATCGCCCACCAGCGCCTCGGAAACGCGCACCTGGCCACGCCCCGACGCATAAATCACGCGCGAATGCAGGTAAGCGGCGATATCGGCGATCTGACTGTCCGAAGCGTCGATCTTGACGACTTTGGAGTGCTGCGCTCCTCTCACAAACTCCGCGAATTGGANNCCGTCTTCGTCATGCAGCGTGACGAGCGAAGCAATCAGGTCGGGGCCGGCCTTCCCACCTTTGCCTCGCTCCCCATGGCAGTAGCCGCAGGTGGAATTGTAAGCGGGAAGGCCGCGGGTGATGGCGTCCTGTGGATAGACCTTGAATCGTGAACCTCTTCCGCCACCGCCACCGCGACCCCCACGGCCGGCTGCCGCACCTGCCGGCGGCTGAGTGGCGGGAGGCTGAGCTTCGACTGTGGCAATCATGCCGGCAAGGGCGAGTGTCCCCGCAAGAGCGAGTAGTTTGTTCGAATGCACTTGGGATAGCATATCAATTCTTGTTGCGGCGCCTAAAAAACGCGCCTGTTGATCGCGAACCTGCCTATTTGCCGCGGTTCGAGCTGTTGCAGTCCAATTCAGTTCCACAGGCGCCCTCAATGACCTCTCCTGGAATACTGGTTGGGGGCACCGGGCGTAGGAGCACCGCTGGCGACCTGCGCGCCGCCGGCATGCGCCTTGGTCAATGCGCCGGTGAGCGTGATACCGGTGCCGGATACCTGGGCCCCGGCCGTGCGCAAGAGTGAGCTGCGCAACAGTAATCGTGGCGCCGCCTCTGCCGCCGGTGGTGGAGGCGACAACCGCCGTTTCGCGGTTCGCGCCACTGTCGATGGCGATGCTCTGGCCGACGCTAAAGCCGATCGAACTGGCAACAGGGATAACGGTCGCGCCCACGCTGGTGCCGGCGCCCACCGTGGTGGCGCCCGCCGTGCCAACCGTCGCGATGACAGCGGACTCCACGTTCGCGCCCGTATCGATCGTAATCGTCTGGCCGGCGGCAAAGTCTGCCACGCTCGCGACTTTGATATTGGTCGTGCCGGCGGCCGAAGCGGCCGACAGGATTGTGGCTGGCTGCAACACGAAATCGGTGCAGTTGCTATCGGTGTCGAGGCCATCCGGGAAGCGGCCCGCGCTCCTATCGATCGCGGGGGCCGCCGCAGCGGGCCCGAAGCCACCGGCCTGGCCGGGCGAAGTCACGCGGCAGCCACTCTGCCCTGCTCCGGAGGTGGCCTGGTAACCCTCGCCGGCCCATGGGTCGACGAGAAGGCCGTAGTTGAGGCTGTCGACGGCCAGGCCAGCGGCGTCACGCAGCACCATGCTGCCGGAACCGGGAAGGAGGGCGGGGCCCCCAAACCACTGGTTGGGCGCCGGAGTCCCTTGGTAGCCCGCGGTCGTGACCACGGCGTCACGCACAACGGCGTCGATCGCGTGAGCCTTGGCCAGGGGGCTGTCGAGCTTGATACCGGTGCCGAGCGGCTGGACGGGCTCGTTGCTCGAGTGGGCAAAGCCCGTCTCCGGCGCGAAGCTGATCCCCGTTCCCCTCGCGCTGAAGGGGAGGTTGGCCGCATGGTTGAACCGCAGCGGGGCGGCCAGGTCGAGGCCCGTGCCGGGATCGACCACCGCCTCGCCGTTGGGGTGCGCTTTAGCGAGGGCCGGCGTAAAGTCGATGCCGGCGCCGGCCGGACCCGAGGCGCCGACGGCGGTGATGGTAACCGTTTCCCGGTTCGCGGGCGTGCCAACGACGATCTTGTCGCCCACAGCGAAAGGCACACCGCCCTGGGCGCCGCCACCCCGCCCGGCGCGGACTTTGATATTGGTCGCGCCGGCGCTTGCGTCGGCCGAGAGTGCCGCACGGTTCGATTGCGTTCCCACTCGCGTGACCGTGACGGTCTCGATCCCATGGCCGACGCTGTCGATGTCCAACCGGATCTTGTCACCGGCCGAGA
>PMTT01000156.1 GCA_003167275.1 Bryobacterales bacterium
GCTACTCGAGTACAGCCGGCTCCCGGTGCCCGAAGGGGAACTGGAATTCCCGCTGAACGGGCTGCGGGCGATGCCGTCGGGCGGATTCTGGAGCGGATCGGTCCGGTACGCAGGCGTCCACCGTTATGCGATCTGGGCCAGGGTCAGGGTCATGGTGATCGCGCCTCGCGTCATCGCAGTGAAGGACCTGAAACCGGGCCGAGTGATCGAATCCTCCGACGTGCGGTTGGAAATGCGCGAGGATTCTCCCTCCGGGAATCTCTTCGTCACGGCCCTCGAACATGCGGAGGGCAGAGTCCTCGAACGTCCAGTCGTCGCTGGAACGGTCCTCCGGCCGCAATGGCTGGAGGCGCCCAAGGATGTAGTCCGCGGCGACACTGTGCAGGTGGAGGTATGGAGCGGAGGCGCGCACCTCAAGCTGGCGGCGGTGGCCGAGGCTTCGGGTTCAATGGGGCAGAGCATCCCGGTTCGGAATACCGATTCCAAGAACCGCTTCTTTGCCACGATTGTGGGGAAGGGCCGAGTCTCGGTGGGGAAGGAAGGTTTATGAAACTGCTGGTTTGCATACTGTTATTGACGTGCGCCGCGATGGGCGCCAAGAAGAAGGATCCCGCGGGCGCCACGCCCTTGGATCGCTACGTGTCGGACGCGGAGGCCCGGTCCGCAGTGGCTGCATCGTTGACGCCGGGCTCGATCTGGCTGCCGGGATCGAGGCTCGCGGACGCGGCCCGGGACGTGCGGGCGAGCCAGGTGGACGACCTGCTCACGATCGTCGTAGCGGAGCAGGCTTCGGCGGTAGCCACCGGGGTCACCAAGACGCAGCGCAGTTCGAGCACCGCCAATTCGATCACGGCCCTGGCGGGCGTGACCAACACGGCCGGGGCTTTGGCCAATCTCGCGAATGTCGCCGGCAATCAACAACTCGCCGGCCAGGGGACCACCAGCCGGACGACGAGCTTGAGCACCACCCTCACTGCCCGGATTACCCATGTGCTGCCGGGCGGAGCTTTGGTGGTGGAAGCTTCGAAGGACATCCAGGTCAATTCCGAGCACCAGACGATCACGGTCCGGGGCGTGGTCCGGCCGGCAGACATCGACGCTACCAACAGTGTGGCATCCAACCGGCTGGGTCAACTGGAAGTGCACATTGACGGCAAGGGTGTCGTCAACGATGCGATCCGGCGTCCCTTCATCCTATATCGTCTGCTCCTGGGGTTACTACCATTTTGAAAATGAAGATACTCTTCGCAGTAATGATTACCGGTTTTCTCCTGCCGGCTCAGGTGGGCGCGGCCCGCCTGAAGGACTTGGTCTCGATTGAGGGCGTTCGCGAGAACCAGTTGATCGGGTATGGCCTGGTGGTCGGCCTGGCGGGTAAAGGGGACAGTCGCCAGACCATGTTTTCAGCCCAGAGTCTGACCAACCTCCTGTCGCGAATGGGCATCTCAGTGCCGTCCACGTCGATACGCGTCACCAACACGGCCGCCGTCATGGTAACCGCGACGTTGCCGGCTTTCGCACAGCCTGGAATGCGGATCGATTCGACCGCCGCTGCCATTGGCGATTGCAGTACCCTACAAGGTGGGATCCTCCTGCTGACCTCCCTGCGTGGAGCCGACGGGCAAGTCTACGCCGTTGCGCAGGGGCCGGTCGTCACCGGCGGCTTCGCCAGCGGACGGGGAGGAACGACCCAGACCGTGAATCACCCGACGGTAGGCCGCTCACCGAATGGCGCGATCATCGAGCGCGCGGCGCCTTCCCTGACGCCACGCGATGTGGTGCGGCTGCAGTTGCGGCAGTCGGATTTCACCACATCGGCGCGGATCGTGGAGGCGGTGAACCAGAAGTTCGCCTCTCCACCGCATGCCGCCCGGTCCGAGAATGCCGGCCTGATCAGTATCACGATTCCTCCGGAATATGTGTCGCGTCCTACCGAGTTCATCGCGGAACTGGAGAGCCTGGTAGTGGAAGCGGATCGTCCGGCTCGGGTGGTAATCAACGAGCGCACCGGAACCATCGTTCTAGGCAAAGACGTCCGCATCGCTCCGGTGGGGATCCTGCACGGTAATCTGAGCGTGGAAGTCCAAACCAGTTTTGCCGTATCGCAGCCCGGGCCGCTATCCCAAGGCACCACCGAAGTGGTCCCACAGACCGCCGTCACCACGAAAGAAGAGAAGGCTCGCAGCGTGGTGCTGAAACAGGGAGCCACCGTGGAGGAACTCGTGCGGGCGTTATCGGCGATCGGCTCGACGGCACGGGATGTGATCGCGATTCTCCAGAGCCTGCGAAGCGCCGGCGCCCTGGAGGCGGATGTGGAGGTGATCTGATGGGCCAATTGGGAATCGCTCAAATTGCGTCTCTGGCGGCTGGCGGGCAGGCCAAGAAAACCGACGATCCTGCCAAAATAAAGGACGCGGCGCAGCAGTTTGAGGCGCTGCTGATCGGCCAGATCTTGCGGTCCGCGCGGGAAGGCGGCGGTGGGTGGCTGGGGTCTGGGGGCGGCTCGTCGGGAGATAGCGCCACCGAGTTTGCCGAACAGCAGCTTGCCGCCTCGCTGGCCAAACAGGGCGGTTTCGGCCTGGCAGACCTGATCTCAAAGGGTCTGCGGCACGATCCGTGAGAGCCGGCGCGGCTAACCAGCCAAGGCTTCACCTGATCCAAGGGCTCCACGCTTGATCTACTGGCTTCGCCCCTTTGAACCAGGTTCGCCCCTCGGCCCTTGAACCGAGCGGTCCGCCCCTTGAACCGAGGGCTCTGCCCTTGAACCGGGGCTTCGGCCCTTAAATCCCTGGTTTACACGGGACGGTGGGAAGTCAGGAGCAGCAAGGCAGAATGGAGGCGGAGCAGGCGGGGGGCGGCGGATTGCGTCCAGAAAGTTCAGCGGCTTCCGACTTCGAGACCGTACTCCCGAAGCAATTTCCCGGAAGGCGCGTAGGTGCGCAGGAAATAGAGACCGCTGGACATCTTGGGAACGGAAGCGACGGCTTGGGAACCCTGTGAGCTTACCGCGCCCTGCCAGACCCGCTCGCCGACCCCATCGACCATCTCCAGCCGAAAAGACAATTCGGGCGGCAGCCCGGCCAAATCCAATTGAAGGGTGAGCGGCCTTCCCGCTGGCGCCTTGGCGTCGATTCCGTCGCCGCGCGTGGCGACCAGGTTGATGGCAAAAGCGGGTTCGGCCTTATGGAGGATTCCGCTCCGCTTTGCCCCCCATTCCAGACCTACGGCCCCCACAAACACCACGCCGGCCGCGGCCGCAAGCGTGGGAAACAGGCGGGGAAAGTACCATCGGCGATCCTCGGTTCTAGGAGTTCCCCGACGGATTTGCGTGCCCGCCGATTGCATCGCCGAAACATAACCATCGCTCTCTGTAACTCGATTTTGGCAGGATTCGCAGATGAGGAGATGCTCCTCAAATCGGGAAGCCTCGATCTCGGAGAGGTCTCCCAGCGAGTATTTCTCAATCACTTCCTCATCCGGGTGGCGCCTGGTTTCGAGCCGCATACGCTGCATCTCCATTGTGAACCTTTCCGCTTCACAATTAAAGTGTCAGGGTCAAGCAATTCGTCTCAGATATTTCCTTGGTAGATCTAGTACTGTCATTACCCATTGACAAACGCGGGCTTTTGGGCCATCCGCCGCTTGCCTAGTTCGCCAAACCGGGCCTTCGCGCGCGATTTGATCAGCCGGAATTGTGTTTCGGTCAAATCCATCTCGCAGCAGATCTGGTCGGCTGTCTGCTCTTTGAGGTAAAAACGCATGAGGACTTCGCGTTCCCGTTTATGCAGGCTGTTGAGGATGCGCATGGCCAAGGCCAGATTCTGCTCATTAATAACACGCCGCTCCGGATTCGGTCCAACGTCGGAAAGAGTCAAGCCGTACTCGAGGTCGGTTTGGTCACGCCGAGCTTGCACCACGTTATTGATGTGCGCGGCCACCTGGCGGCGGACGATAGTGCGGACGTACCCCATCAGCCGCTCAGGCTCCCGCAAGTCGCCATTTCGGATGGACTGGGTGATGATGAGGAACAAATCATGGACTTTGTCGTCGAGATCCTGCGGCCCAACCTGGCGGCACAGATAGAAGCGTATTCCCTTGGAAAACACTCGGTAGAGCTCTTCCATTCCGGAGGGCTCTCCGCTCCGTATTCGTTCCACGAGTTCGACCCAGGATGTCTCACCCGAGTTGACGAGTTCCTCAGTTGGCTCAGTTTCGGGATTCATTGATTTCCCACCACAAAGTACGTTCCCCAGTAGCGCGGCTGGGCGCGCCAACCAACGCTGCGGATCATTTTCAACTGGGCAGCCCGCAGCGCTTCGGTGGGGTCCGCTTGCCGCTGCCGGCTCAAGGCCCCATAGAACGCCTGGAACAGATCACCCTCTTCATCCGGCGTGGCCCAGTGGCTGGCCAGCACGGACTGCGCTCCGGCAATCAGCCAGGCGCGCGTCAATCCAAGCAATCCTGTTCCGGGAAGAGTGGCCCCGGCCCCCGAGTGGCAGCCGCTCAATACCACCAGTCCGGCTCGGATCTTCCAGCCGCCGATTTCCGTAGGCTGCAAAAGCTCCGTCTCGTTTCGATCCGTGAGGCTAAGGGCAATCAAGCCATAAGATGGCGTCTGGGAGGATTCCAGGAAATGCGTCGCGAAGTGAACCACCGCTGGGTTGCGGCGCAGTTGCTCCATCAGGTTCCGGCGTGAAGCTTCCGCCCCCTTCAGCAGAGTATGTTCACCTTGCCAGGCGACCACACAACGGTCCAGTTCATCGCCACTCCCCACTAGTCTGGGCAGGGCCAGCGACGCCCCATCGCCAAGCCCGGAGGCCGCAAAAAGTTTAAGCCCAATTGGTAAGGCAGCCTTCACCGCGGGGGGCCGTTTTACTACCCGTGGATCCGCTGCATTGTAGATCGGATCGCCAATTCCGACGAACATCGGCGAGGTCCGTTGGCGCTCCCGCCGCGCATTTGATTCCAGCCAATATCCGGCGCCGGGGATGACTTCGGTGGAGTGCCGTTCCACCACATATGCCGGCCGGGACCCCGTGTTTTCCGGCAGCGCGGCGATGGGGACGTCCAACAACACCTCGTCCAGTGCCAGCAGCCACTTGGTCTTCCGCTGGAACCGGGGGCCCAATTCCCCAAAAAGTGTCCGGTACAGCCCAGCCGCTGAGCCCTTCGGCGCATTCCCGCGAATAGCCTCGGTTGCGCTTCGCACTTGAGCCGTGATCTCGATCCGCGGAGGCAACGCGTAGAGCATCAGACTACCTCGATCCAGGGCCCACAGCCAAGAAATCGATTTCCCCAAATGGAAACTCAGCAGGGCAGCGTCGGGGCGTAGGGCGGCCTGCGCGCGATCCATCAGCCTGCCCGACAACGGCTGCGAATCGGGAGCCCACCACGCATCCATCAGGGCGATCTCGGCGCGGGTCGCGTCAACTGCCGCTTGCGTTTCTGCGTCTTGCCTCCGCAGAGCCGCGATCTCCGCGCGCTGGAGGCGGGCGATGGCTTCCCAGAAGGCCGGCGGCCGGTCCGCAGTCTGCGTCTGGCGTCCGCGCACGAGCTGCCGCAGGCTGTTGGCCCGGTTCTCCTCGGCGGCCTCGAAGGTCTCCCGAATCAGCGCCGGATCGCGGGTTTCGAAGTAGAGACGATTGCCCGCTTCGATCAGGTCGGAATGGACCTGCTCGGTCACGCCTTCGGAGCCAATGCGAGCGGCGTCAGCCGACGGAGCAGACCATTGATCGGCACGCGCCAGGCGGAGTGCGATTCGCAAGTCATCCATGGCTTCCCGCAAGCGTCCCTGCGCCAGACGGACACGGCCCCGGGCGTCAAAAACATGCCATTTCGGCATTGGGCCCCGCGCGTCTTCGGACAGTTCGACGGCGCGATCCAGTAGTGCGGAAGCGGATCTAAGGTCACCCTGAGCCAGGCGAAGTTCTCCCAGTTGCCAGTACGAGCCGTCCAGAGGCAGGTGGTTTAGTTTGCGAACGCGGTACGCCTCCAGTAATGCCCGTTCCGCACCCGGCAGATTATGTTGTCGAAGAAGCTCCTCACCCAGACGATGCCAGCCGAGAGCGTAGAGCGCGCGGTTGCCCGCACGGTCGGCGCCGTCGATGCCCTTTCGGAAGACCGGCATCGCCCGCTTCATGCGCCCCCCGGGGGGAAGTGACGAATCCTGGCGCGCCAGTAACGAACCCATTTCGATTTGCATCTGGGGAAGGAAGGAACGCCGCTGGCCCGTAAGCCGCTCCATGCCGCCCTGCAACCATTGAACAGCGGAGTCCACTTCTCCCATCTGCCCATATAGAGAAGCAATGTTGGCATCGAGGACGGCGACAGTACCAGTGTCCGCAGCCGAATCGGCCATGCGGCGTGCATCCAAGTAGGAGTGTAATGCGGCTTGATAATCGTGAAGGGCGAACTCGCAACTGCCAACGTTGCAGGTGGCGCGAACGGACAAGTCGTTTTGTTGGGAGGAGATGGCTAACTGTTGGGCGGATCGAAACCGGTTCAGAGCAGCGACGTACCTGCCCGCGGCGAAAGATACTCCGCCTTCCCGCATGAGCGCCTCGGACGGCGGTTCGGGTGCTGACTTTTCTTTCGCAAGAAGCAGGGACTTCGCCCTGTACTTCGGAACGGACCTTGGCAAGGTCCCGACGAGCGGCAATACGAGCAGGCAACAAGCCCAAACTTTGGCCGTCTTCAAGAATCCAGCTCCTGGCCTTTGTCGGAATACAGACTATGTCTGGCCTCTTTGGGGATAGTTCCTCGAAAGGAGTATCCCCAAAGAATGGTACCAGCTTTTGCCTAAGAATAGGCACCCCCAGATGAGGGTAATCGGCAGGACGCGTCTGTGGGGAACGCGAATGTTTTGTTTATCTTAGCCGAGGCTTAGATTTGCCACAGTCCGGGAAGGATAATAATAATCGGATCACTGGACATTTTTGTTGCTGTTTGATCGCTTTCAAACTGCGATCCTTTCAATTTCAAACTAATCCCGCGTCCCTGGCTGATTTGGGAGCAATGTCGCTAAGATGCTGAATTACAACGGAAAATTATTTTCTTAAACCTGTGACCGTCTTGCAGAACTC